>NZ_JAIUHP010000006.1:0-290670 GCF_020165175.1 Mesorhizobium sp. CA16 | reverse complement strand
CCGAGACGGAGAGGGGAGCGCCCTACGAAGGCCCCCTCTCCGTCCGCTTCGCGGCCACCTCTCCCCCGCCTTCGGCGGGGGAGAGGAACCTAAGCTTGGTTACCTGCGGAACAGCGCACAAGAACTGCGGAAACCAGACCATTTCGTGGCGGAAAGCGGACCTATCATTCCCTCGCAGGCAACGGCGCTCCGGCGGACGCATCCGCCCCCGCATGGCGGCCCGGAGCGCCCAACAACAGAGGGAACGACGATGAAATTCATGCTGACCGACAGAAAACTGCACCCGCGTGCCAAGCCGATCGCCGACGATTTCAAGAAGGGCGCGATCAGCCGGCGCGAATATCTGGCCTTGATGGCCGGCTTCGGCGTCAGCACCGCAGGGGCCTTCGCCCTGGGCGGGATCGCTGCCTCGCCTGCCCGCGCCGCCGAGCCGAAAAAGGGCGGCGTGCTGCGCGTCGCGATGAACGTCAAGGGCTTTAAGGATCCGCGCACCTTCGACGGCGTCGAGATGTCAAATGTCGCGCGTCAGTGCAACGAATATCTGGTGCGCTGGAAAACCGACTTCTCCTTCGAGCCCTGGCTGCTGGAAAGCTGGGAGACCAGCGACGACGCCAAGACGATCACCCTCAATGTGCGCAAGGGCATCACATGGTCGAACGGCGACACTTTCAACGCCGAGGACGTGATCCACAACCTCAACCGCTGGTGCGATGCCTCGGTCGCCGGCAATTCGGTCGCCGCGCGCATGGGCGCGCTGGTCAATGCCGACACCAAGAAGCCGGTCGACGGAGGCATCCAGAAGGTCGACGACTACACCGTCAAGATCAACCTGCCGAAGCCCGACATCTCGCTGATCGCCGGCATGGCCGACTATCCGGCGCTGATCATGCACCGCTCCTACGAGGGCGACGCCGATCCGAAGAAGGCTTTGGCCATCACCACCGGCCCTTGCGAGCTGGTGAGTTGGGACGCCGAAACGGGTGCGGAGGTGAAGCGCAAGGACAAGCCGTGGTGGAAGGGCGAGTTCTATCTCGACGGCATAAAATGGGTCGACTACGGCTCCGATCCCAACGCCACGCTGTCCGCCTTCGAGTCCGGAGAGATCGACACCGACCACGAGACCACGGCGGATGCCGTGTCGCAGACCGAGCAGATGGGCCTGCAGAATTCCGAGATCGCCACCGGCTCGACCATCGTCGCGCGCTTTAATGTCTCCAACGCGCCCTATGACGACCTCAAGGTGCGCCGCGCCGCCCAGCTTGCCGTCGACAATGCGGCCGTCCTGAAGCTCGGGCTCGACGGCCGTGGCAAGCCCGCCGACAACCACCATGTCGGCCCGATGCATCCGGAATTCGCCGATATCGGCCCGGCCAAACGCGATGTCGAACAGGCCAAGAAGCTTATTTCGGAATCCGGCAAGGCCGACCACGAATATGAGCTGATCTCGGTCGACGTCGAATGGCAAAAGAGCACCGCCGACGCGATTGCCGCGCAAATCCGCGAGGCCGGCCTGAAGATCAAGCGCACCGTGCTGCCGGCCGCGACCTTCTGGAACGACTGGGCCAAGTTCCCCTATTCCTGCACCGAATGGCTCGGCCGCCCGCTTGGCGTCCAGGTGCTGGCGCTGGCCTACAAATCGGGCGGCGCGTGGAACGAAAGCGCCTATTCGAACAAGGAGTTTGACGAGCTTCTCGACAAGGCGCTTGCAACGCCGGATGCCGCCCAGCGCAAGGAGATCATGGTCAAGATCGAGACGAACCTGCGCGATGCCGGCATCATCATCCAGCCCTACTGGCGCTCGGTCTACCGCACCTATCGCAAGGGCGTGCAGGGCTGCGAACAGCACCAGGCGCTTGAGCAGCATTTCGAGACGGTGTGGCTGGAGTCCTGATCCTCCCAGGAGCGAGCGGCCGGCGCGACCTTCCCATCGCGTCAGCCGAGCGCTCATTTCCCAAGCGATTGCCTTCAGCTCAGATTGCGTCGGCGTCGCCGATTCCTAGGAAAACACGGCCACCAGTTCGTCGACGCCACCGCCCTCCTTCGCGCGTCGCAAGGCTATGTATGTGGTCGTCGCGATAACCGATGCCAGCAGCCATGCGATCGCGGTGACGGCACCTGGGCTTTCCAAAGGCATCGGGTTGATCTCTGCTGCCTAGGAGAATATCTCCGCCAGTTCGTCGATGCTTGCGCCTTCTTTCGCCTGGCGCAGCTCGACATAGCTCACCGCGGTTGCGATCGAGAGCACCATCGACACCACGGTCTGCACCAGCGCGGCGCCGATCTCGGCGATGATGCCTCCGAACAGCACCAGAACGAGCAGCATCCCCCACTGGATGATCATCGCGATGATGATGAGAATGAGGAACAGACCGAAAAGCCCCCAGCGACTGCCCTTGGTGAGGACCCGGCTGCGCGACATCGAGCCGAACACGCCACGCCGCTCCTGGATCAGGACCGGCACCGACATCGACCAGCCGAGCCAGAGAATAATGCCCGGCACGATCAACAGCATCAGGCCGATACCCGCACCGAGACCGACGAGCAGGCCGATGCCAAGCGTCGGCAGCAGAAAGCGGATCGCAATCTGGATGCAGTCGCCAAAGGACGGACGCTTGCCATTGAGGTCCTCGATGGTCGCCCGCACCAGCGCCGACTGCAGCAGCAGCGCGCACACGAACGAAATCAATCCGGCGATGATGGTGATGTAGGAATTGCGAAACATGGCGCCTGGGTCGGCCATGGTGCCGGGGTCGCGCTGCATCATGGCGTCGATCTGCGGCTGGGTCCACAGCCTGATGAGCAATGCCGGCAGGCCCGAAAACAAAGCCGCCAACCCCACGCAAAGTCCGAGGTTTCGGCCAATCACTCCGAAGGTGTTGCTGAATACCCTGCCGATCTCGAATCGGCCGGGTCGTCCCAATGTTGCAGTCGTCATGATAATTTTCCCCCGAGTCACCACTGCGTTCATCGGCGACTTCAAAGTAAATTTGCCAAGATTGAAAGGCTACGTCCAGTGCGCTTGCAATTGTCATGGCGTATTGCCAGTGTCGGCCCCGAACCGCAGGTTGCAGGGGGAACGAGCGGGTGACAGCCGCAGGGACGGAAGAGGCCGGACGGCTGGCGCAGCTGCACAAGCAACTGCTGGGGGACGATTCGATCCAGTTCGCCTTGCCGACCTACGTGCGGCCCGAGCCCCCGGAGTGGCTGAAGCCGTTTCTGGATGGCTTGGCAAAGCTCGGTCCCTACATGATCTATCTGTTCTGGGGCGCGGTCATCATCGGCGTCGCGATCATTGCTTTTCTGCTTTTCCTCGAGGCGAAAGGCATTGCCTGGCGCCTGCCATGGCGGCGGAAACGCGAAGAGACCGAAGCGAAGGAAGAGTGGCGCCCTGACGCGGGAGCTGCCCAGGTCCTGCTCTCCGAGGCCGATGCGCTCGCCGCGCGCGGCGAGTATGACGAGGCAGTGCATCTACTGTTGCGCCGCAGCGTCTCAGACATCGCCACCCGGCTGCCCGATTTCCTGCGCCCATCGCTCACCGCACGTGACATCGCCGCCGCCGGTTTGATCCCCACCCGGCCCCGCGCCGCCTTCAGCGAGATCGCCCGCATCGTCGAGGTGGCCTTGTTTGCCCGGCGTCCGGTCGGCGCCGAGGGCTGGCGGCAGGCGCGGGGCGCCTATGAGCGTTTCGCCTTCCGGGACGCCTGGGCATGACCGCGCAACCGACCGAGGCAGCCGCGGAGCCGTTCAGCCGCAAGACGCTGTTCTGGGGCATTTTCGCCAGCCTGCTGGCGGCGGCCGGATTTTTCCTGCTGTCCACCTATGCGCCGGATTTCCGCCAGCCCCAGGGCGGTGCCACGCCGTTCTCGAAGGGCGGCACCGGCTATGCCGGGCTTGTCGAATGGCTGAAGCTCACCAACGGACAGGCGCCGCCGATGGAGCGCGGCGAGAAGGACCTCGCGTCCCCCCTGGCGTCGACCTTCCTGCTCGTCGTCACCATCGCGCCGGGCAGCGACCCGGCCGCGCTCGATCGCCTCATCAAGCTTCGCGCGGGCAAGGACACGCTCTTTATCCTGCCCAAATGGCAGACCTTTCCCTTGTTCAGTCACGAAGGCTGGGAGGAAAAGGTCGAGCGGCTGCCCAACAACGTCGTCAACGACTGGCTCGGCCGCATCGCCAAAGCCAAGCTCGGCGAGGCAGAGAGCACGCTCTCGCAGATCAACATCGCCGGCCGCATGGTGGCCGCGCCGGAGGAGCTGCAATGGGTGGCGGACGACCATCCGCTGATCGCGGCGGGCGACGGCAGGGCTATCCTGACCAAGCTCGACAACGAACCCTTCTACATCCTCACCGATCCCGATTTCCTCAACAATGCCGCGCTGAATGACGAGCAGAAGGCGGCCGCCGCGCTCGACATCATCGCCATGCTGGAGCCCGCCAAGGGAGCCGTCATGTTCGACCTGACGCTGCACGGCATCGGCGGCAACTACGATCTCGCCAAGCTGCTGATCGAACCGCCTTTCCTGGCGCTGACGCTGTCGGTGCTTGTAGCGGCCGCGCTCGCCTTCCTGCACGGGCTCGGCCGCTTCGGCCCACCGCGCGCGGAGGGGCGCGCCATCGCCTTCGGCAAGCGGGCGCTGGTCGACACCACGGCGACGCTTTTGAAGCGCGCCGGGCGGCTGCAGGAGCTTGGCGACCGTTACGCAGCGCTGATGCGCCAGCGCGCGGCCGCCCTGCTCGGCGCACCGCATGGGCTGCAGGGCGAGGCGCTCGACCGCTGGCTCGATTCCCGCGACAAGGAAGAACAGCGCGGCTTCACCGCCCGCTTCAGGGCAGTACACGATTCCAACAATCTGGCCGCAATGCACGAAGCAGCCGAAAAGCTGCATGACTGGACGGCAAGGAGGCTCATTGAACGTCGATGAAGTGAAGACCCTGGCGAACGCGATCAGGGAAGAAGTGGCAAAAGCGATCACCGGGCAGCGCGACACGGTCGACCTGATGCTGACGGCGCTGTTTGCCGGCGGGCATATCCTGCTCGAAGGCCCGCCCGGCACCGCCAAGACGATGACGGCGCGCTGCTTCGCGCAGGCGCTTGGCGTCGCCTATGGCCGCATCCAGTTCACGCCCGACTTGATGCCCGGTGATATCGTCGGCGCCAACATCTATAACTTCCAGACCGGGCAGTTCACGCTGACGCGCGGCCCGATCTTCTGCGACCTCTTGCTCGCCGACGAAATCAACCGCACGCCGCCGAAGACGCAAGCCGCGCTGCTCGAGGCCATGCAGGAGCATGCCGTCACCTTCGATGGCACCACCCATTCGCTCGGCCGGAATTTCATGGTGGTGGCGACGCAGAACCCCATCGAGCATCAGGGCGTCTATCCGCTGCCCGAGGCGCAGCTCGACCGCTTCCTGTTCAAGCATCGGGTGAGCTATCCGGATCTCACGGAAGAGCGCGCCATCATCGTCCATCACGGCGGCGGCTCGGCATCGCACGATATCGAGCAATACGGCATCAAAGCGCGGACCGACCGCAAGATGCTGGAAGCGGCGCTGGCCACCGTCGGCGACGTCACGCTGGTCGACGACGTCGTCGGCTATATCGCGGCACTTGTGCGCGGCACGCGCGAAAGCCCTGACCTGGAAGTGGGAGCGAGTCCACGCGCGGGCGCCATGCTGGCGAGAGCCGCGCGCGCCAGGGCGGCGCTCGACGGCCGCAACTATGTCATCCCCGACGACGTCAAGGCACTGGCCGTGCCGGCTCTGCGCCACCGTGTCGTTCTCTCGCCGGCCGCGCAGATCGACGGGCGGCTGGTCGAGCAGATCGTCTCCGACCTCGTCGACAATACGGAAGCGCCGCGTTGATCTATCCGAGCGGGCGGGCGGTCTGGGCAGCGGCGGCGGGGGCGATCCCCGCCTTCCTGATCGCGCTCGCTTTGCCGCATGTCTGGTATCTCGGCCTGTTGTGGATCTGCCTGCTGCTTGCCTTCCTGGCGGTGGACGCAGCCGCAGGCAGGGGTCGCGCCTCGCTCGACGCCACGCTGACGGCGCCGCCGCAGGTCGGCGTCGGCGGGCGCTTCACGCTGCACGTGGCGGCCGGTGCCGGCGCAAGGCTGCGGCGCCTGCAGGCGCGTGTCGGGCACGACCAGCGGGTCCAGCCATTAGCCGGCACCGGCGGCGCGCTGCCGGCCAATGGCGGCACGCTCGATCTCGAATTCGAGGCCATCCGCCGCGGCATCGCCGGCTTCGACCGTCTCTGGCTGCGCTGGCAGGGTCCGTTCGGCCTGATCTGGAACCAGGTTGTGTTGCCGGTCGACCGCAAGGTCGCGGTGCTGCCAAATGTCAACAGCGCGCGCGACGAGGCGATCACGCTGTTGCAGCGTTCCGCCCTTTCCGACGGCCATACGCAGAAGCGCGCCGGCCAGGGCCGCGAGTTCGAAGCGCTGAAGGATTACCAGCCCGGCATGGGGCGGCGCATGATCGACTGGAAGCGCAGCGCCCGGCACGGCAAGCTTCTGGCGCGCGAATTCCGGATCGAGGAGAACAACAACATCGTTTTGGCCATCGATAGCGGCCGGCTGATGTGCGAGCCGGTGGACGGCGTGCCGAAGGTCGACCGCGCGGTGACGGCGGCGCTTTTGTCGGCGTTCATCGCACTCAAGGGCGGCGACCTCGTCAGCCTGTTCTCCTTCGATGCCAGGCCGCGCGTGTCGAGCGGCGCGGTGCGCGGCTCGCCGAGCTTCACCATGATCCAGAAGCGCGCCGCCGAGATCGACTATTCGACGGAGGAGACCAACTTCACCTTGGCGCTGACCACGCTTTCGGCCAAGCTCGACCGGCGCTCGCTGGTCATCGTCTTCACCGATTTCGTCGATCCGATCAGCGCCGAATTGATGCTGCGCACCGTGGGCCGGCTTACCGAGCGGCATCTGGTGCTGTTCATGCTGATGAAGGATGTGGAACTCGAAACGCTGGCCGACATGGCGCCGGCGGCGCCCGAGGATGTCGCCCGCTCCGTCACCGCCGGCGATCTGTTGCGGCAGCGGCAGGTGGTGATCGGCAGGCTCAGGCTGCTCGGCGCGCATGTCATCGAGGCCGACCACCAGCGGCTCGGCCCGGCGCTGGTCGAGCGCTATATCCAGCTCAAGGAGGAGAACCTCTTATGACGCTGTCGGCCGGCACCGATTCCGTGCGCCAGTCGCTGGCAAGCTTCCGCCAGGAGCGCGAGGCCGACTGGAAAGCCTTCGAGGCGCTGCTTGCGCGCGTCGAAAAACGCGCGCCGCGCGCGCTGTCGGAAGACGAGCTGCTGTCGTTGCCGCTCCTCTACCGTTCGGCGCTGTCGTCGCTTTCGGTGGCGCGCGCGACCTCGCTCGACAGCGCGCTGATCGCCTATCTCGAGGCGCTCTGCCTGCGCGGCTATTTCTATCTCTATGGCGCGCGGCGGAGCTTGAGAACGCGCATCGGCGATTTCTTCCTGCACGACTGGCCGGCGGCGATCCGCGACCTTTGGCGCGAAGTATGGACATCGGTCGGGCTCATCGTCATCGGTGCCATTGCCGGTTATGGGCTGGTCGCTTCGGACCAGCGCTGGTACGACGCCATCATCGCGCCGAGCCTGGCGGGCGGGCGCAACCCGGATTCGTCGGCCGAGACGCTGCGCAGCGTGCTTTACGGCGGCGGCGATCATTTCCTGTCGGGCTTTGCCGCCTATCTCTTCACGCACAACACGCAGGTCTCGATCCTGGCGTTCGCGCTGGGCTTCGCCTTCGCCGTGCCGAGCGTGCTGATCATCCTGATGAATGGCTGCATGCTCGGCGCCATTTTCCAGATCTATGCCGCCAAGGGCCTGGGCTTCGAGCTCGGCGGCTGGCTTTCGATCCACGGCACGACGGAGCTGTTCGCCATCGCCATTGCGGGAGCGGCCGGCATGCGCATCGGCACCAGCATCGCCTTTCCCGGCGAACTCACCCGCATGGCCGCCGCCGCCCAAGCCGGGCGCGTGGCGGCGACCGCCATGATCGGCGTCACGGTGATGCTGCTTTTTGCCGGACTGTTGGAAGGCATCGGCCGGCAGACGATCACCAGCGACCTCGCCCGCTATTCGATCGGCGGCGGCATGCTGGCGCTCTGGATTTCATATTTCTACCTGTTGCGGATGGTGCGGCATGGCGACCGCTAGGACAGCCAAGGCAAAGAACCCTGCCGCGCTGATACGTCCGCTGGTGACACCCGAAGGCGTGGACCTGCGGGTCAAGCTGGCGGATGCTGGCACCCGCGCTTCCGGATTCCTGCTCGACGTGGTGATCATCGTCGTCGCGGCCGTGGTCGTCTCGCTGGTGATGATCTTCGGCCTTGCAGGGCTTGGTATCCAGGATGCGGAGCCGCTGTTCATCGTCTGGATCATCTTCGTCTTTTTCCTGCGCAACGTCTATTTCATCGCCTTCGAGGCGGGCCGGCGGGCAGCCACGCCGGGCAAGCGCATGGTTGGCGTGAGGGTCGCGTCACGCAGCGGCGCCGGCCTCACCATCGACCAGGTCATCGCGCGCAATCTGATGCGCGAGATCGAAGTTTTTCTGCCGCTGTCGATCCTCGCCGCGCGCGCCAGCGCCGATGTCGCCGACACGCTGACGACCATCTTCGGCCTGGTCTGGGCGCTGCTGTTCTCGCTGTTTCTGCTGTTCAACCGCGACCGACTGAGGGTCGGCGACCTGCTTGCTGGCACTTGGGTGGTCGAGGCGCCGAAAGTGGCCCTGGTCGAAGACCTTTCGCAGCGCAAGGACCTGGTCGCGGCCCGCTTCCAGTTCAGCCCCGCGCAGCTCGACGCCTATGGCATCGCCGAACTGCAGAAGCTTGAGGAAGTGCTGCGCCGCGACGATTATTCGGCGCTGAAGGCGGTGGCGGAGACCATCGGCCGCAAGATCGGCGCGAGGGTCGAGCCGATCGATTCAAAGGCCTTTCTCACCGCCTATTACGGTGAGCTCCGGGCGCATCTGGAACGCAAGCTGCTGCTTGGAAATAGGAAGGCGGATAAATACGCGCGATGACGACATCGATATCCGAGCTAGAACTTCAGGACATGGAAGCTCGAGCGGCAGCTGCCCAACCTGGGCCGTGGAAATCTTTGGTCGAGGGCCGAGACTTCCTAAGCGGCTCAAATATCATCCTGACCGGTGAGAGCGGCGAGGACATTGAATTGTCCGGTGCCACAATTGCGGATCAGGATTTCATCGCCGCTGCTCGGCAAGACGTCCCTCGCCTGATCGCGGAAGTGCGCATTCTGCGCGCACTTCTCAACCAGACCAAATAGAAGCCTCGGCGCCCTACCCTACCCACTTCTCGTAATCCGACACCAAGAGGTGCAGTGGCGCCACGTCCTCGTCGATGTTGGAGAAGCGGCCGATCGGCTCGCGGAAGACGTTGTCGGTGAGGTCGTCGTTGACCGTCGAGACCTCGCCGATCAGCACATCCTTGCCCTCGGCCCAGAAGGCGTGCCAGACGCCGGGCAGCAGCGTCACGCTCTGGCCCGGATCGAGCTTCAGCAGCCCGCCTGCCGGCAGTCTGGTCATGGTGCCGTCGACCGGCACCGAGACTTCGGCCTTGGGGTCGATGCCGCCGTCGCGGTCGTGCATGAACAATTCCAGCACCAGCTTGCCGCCGCCTCGGTTGATGATGTCCTCGGCCTTGATGTTGTGGCGGTGCATGGGCGAGAGCTGGTCCTTGCGCGAGATCATGATCTTCTCGGCATAAAGCATGCCCATGCCGAGCTTCATGTCCTCGTAACGACCGTTGCGCACTGTGAACAGGAACAGGCCGAGCTCGTCGAACTTCTCCTGGCCGTAGTCGGTGATGTCCCAGCCGAGACGGGAGGTGAAGATGGCCGGGGAGTCGCCCTTATGCGCCTTCATCTCTTCCGGCGACCAATAGGCGAAGGGCGGCATGATATAGCCGAAGGAGCGGATGAAGGCGTCGGCTTCGCGGATGATGTCGTTGATCTTGGAGCGCTTCATGGGTTCTCTTCTTTCCGGCCGCCGCCTGCTGAAATCCGTCCTTCCGAATAGCCCAATGCCGGTCCTCTGTCGACGCAAACCGGCGGATCTGGCCCCGTGACATGGGCTTCGTTCGGGGCCATAACCCAACTGATTTGTTTTAACGCAATGTCTTTGTCCCACAGCGGATCGCCGCGCGGAAGACATGCTCGGACGGGTGATCTCATGGCAAGCATAGCCGATCTCGACACACCGGCGATCCTCATCGATGCTGCCCGCGCCGAGGCGAACATCAAGAAAGCGCAGGCCCATGCGGATGCTCACGGGCTGAAGCTCCGCCCGCATATCAAGACGCACAAGCTGCCTTACTGGGCGAAGAAGCAGGTGGCGGCGGGCGCCGTCGGCATCACTTGCCAGAAGATCGGCGAGGCCGAGGTGATGGCCGATGCCGGGCTCGATGACATTTTTCTCCCCTACAATATCCTCGGCCGCGCCAAGCTGGAGCGGCTCAAGGCGCTGCATGGCCGCGTCGCGCTTTCGGTGACGGCGGACAGCCACGAGACGCTGGAAGGGCTTGCCGCCACTTTCACCGATGCCGGCCATCCACTGCAGGTTCTGGTCGAGTGCGACACCGGCATGGGCCGCTGCGGCGTGCAGAGCGCCGACGAAGCGCTGGCGCTGGCGAAGATCATCGACCAAGCCAAGGGTCTCGCCTTCGGCGGGCTGATGACCTATCCGGCGGCGGGGCGCGCCGCCGAAGCGGAGGCATGGCTGAGCAATGCACGCTCTACGCTAACAGCGGCCGGGCTTGAATGTGCCCGCATCTCCAGCGGCGGCACGCCGGACATGTGGCGCTCCGGCGAGGACAGCGTGGTCACCGAATACCGGCCCGGCACCTACATCTATCTCGACCGCTATCAAGTTGCCAAAGGCGTCGGCACGCTGGACGACTGCGCGCTGACCGTGCTCGCCACGGTGGTCAGTCATCCTACGCCAATCCGCGCCATCCTCGACAGCGGCAGCAAGGCGCTGTCTTCCGATACGCTCGGCCTGCCGGAATTCGGCGAGCTGCTCGGCGTGCCGGGCGCCCGCGTCACCGGCTTGAGCGAAGAGCACGGCAACGTCACGCTTTCGGACGGCGCCACCTTGCGCATCGGCGAGCGCGTGCGCGTGGTGCCCGACCATTGCTGCGTGGTGACGAATTTGTTCGATCAGGTGCATCTGATCGACGGCGACAAGGTGCTGGAAACGCTGCCGGTGGCGGCAAGGGGCAGGATGGGGTGAGCAGCGGGCTTCCCCTTCTCCCCTTGTGGGAGAAGGTGGCCGCGAAGCGGCCGGATGAGGGGTGCTCCAGGCAACACAGACGTCTCACTCCGCTGGAACACCCCTCATCCGTCTCGGCGCTGCGCGCCGATCCACCTTCTCCCACAAGGGGAGAAGGTTAAGTGCGCTCCGCCTGCCGCGCGGCAACTCTGCGCATCGCGGTCACGCGGCGCCTGAAAATCTCCGTGCGCATGGCCATCAGGTGCAAGGCGAAGAACAGCACGGTGAAGCCGAGCGCCATCACGGCCAACGGCCACAGCATCGAGGGATCGATGGTCGGGCCGCCGAGTCGAAACACGGAGGCCGGTTGGTGCAGCGTGTTCCACCAGTCGACCGAGAATTTGATGATTGGTATGTTTATGAAGCCGACCAGCGTGATGATGGCGGCGGCCCAGGCGGCGCGGCCGGCATCATCCAGCGCGCGGGTCAGCGCGATTATGCCGAGATACATCAGGAAAAGCACGAAGACCGAGGTCAGCCGTGCGTCCCAGACCCACCAGGTGCCCCACATCGGCTTACCCCAGATGGAGCCGGTGATGAGCGCCAGCGCGGTGAAGGTGGCGCCGATCGGGGCCGCCGCTTTCAGGGCCACATCGGCCAGCGGATGACGCCAGACCAGCGTGCCCAACGCCGAGATCGCCATGATCGTGTAGCACATCATGGCGAGCCAGGCGAA
This sequence comes from Mesorhizobium sp. CA16, assembly GCF_020165175.1. Taxonomy (NCBI): domain Bacteria; kingdom Pseudomonadati; phylum Pseudomonadota; class Alphaproteobacteria; order Hyphomicrobiales; family Phyllobacteriaceae; genus Mesorhizobium; species Mesorhizobium sp. CA16. The sequence continues at coordinate 278,685 of NZ_JAIUHP010000006.1, read as the reverse complement.
AGGCACGTGGATGTACATGATACGCACAGTGATGCCCTGCTGGAAATCCTCCGGCGCGGTGAAGCTCATGTAGAGGCCGACGGCGAGCAGGATCGCCGCGACCGCCGCCAGCCATGGAACGACTTTGTCCGCCAACCCGACGAAGCGCGTCGGATTGGCGAGATCGGCCCAGGCGCTCAAGCGTGAGGTGGTGTCGCTCATGCCGACCTAAATAGACCGGAGATTGGTCTCGGGCAATCGGGGGAGTGTCGCGCTTTCCCTTCTCCCCTTGTGGGAGAAGGTGTCGCCGAAGGCGACGGATGAGGGGTGTTCCAGGAAAAGCCAGCGTCTCACTCCGCTGGAACACCCCTCATCCGTCTCGGCGCTATCGCGCCGATCCACCTTCTCCCACAAGGGGAGAAGGGAGAAGCGTTCTGCCTTACGCCGCTTCCGTCACCGGACGGCTGAGGCGGCGGACTTCCTCGTCGTTGAGCAGGCCGCCGGCGCGCAGCAGGGCGGCGAAGCGGCCGTTGCGCAGCGACAGCTCGGTGAAGCCGCCCATCTCGACCACCCTGCCCTTGTCCATGAAGACGACGAGGTCGGCGTCGCGGACCGTGGTCAGGCGGTGGGCGATGATGAAGGTCGTGCGGTTGCGGCGCAGCTCGTCGATGGCCTCCTTGACGCGATCCTCGGTTTCGACGTCGAGCGCGCTGGTCGCCTCGTCGAGCACCAGGATCGGCGCATCCTTGAGCACGGCGCGGGCGATGGCGATACGCTGGCGCTCGCCGCCCGAGAGCTGGCCGCCGCGCTCGCCGACGACGGTGTCGTAGCCGCCGCTCTTGGCCAGGATGAAGTCCTGGGCGGCGGCGGCATTGGCGGCGGCGTGAACCTCGTCATTGCTCGCATCGGCGCGGCCGACACGGATGTTGTCCTCGATCGAGCGGTTGAGCAGGCCGGCGTCCTGGAAGACGGTGGCGATCGAATGGCGCAGCGACTTGCGGGTCACCGTGCGGGTGTCGATGCCGTCGATCAGGATGCGGCCGCTGGCAGGCGTGAAGACGCGCTGCAAGAGATTGATGAGGGTCGTCTTGCCGGCGCCGGTCGGGCCGACGATGGCGACCGTCTGGCCAGCCTGGACCTCGAAGGAGACGTCCTCGATGCCGTGGCCCGAATTGGCGAACTCGAAGCTGACATCCTCGAAGCGGACGTGGCCGGTGACGTTGGTCAACTCGCGCAATCCGTCGGGCTCGGCGGTCTCGGCAGCCGAATCCTCGAGGCGATAGAACTCCTCGAGCTTGGCACGAGCCTCGGAAATCTGAGTGGTGAAGGCCGACATCTGGTCGAGACGGGCGATCAGCATTCCGGCAAAGCCGGTGAAGGCAACGACATCGCCGACGCGGAGCTGGCCACGGGTGACGAGATAAGCGCCGATCGAGAGCACGATCATCATCGAGATGGTCGACGACAGACGGTTCAGCGCATTGGCGATCGCCCACCAGTCGAGCACCGGGTTCTGCGCGTCGAGCAGATCCTTCACATAGCGCTTCAGCGTCGCGGTCTCGTGGCCGATGCGATTGTAGCTCTGCAGCACGGCGACATTGCTGACGCTGTCGGTCACGTGGGCAAACACGGTGTGGTAGTGGCGTTCGACGGCAGTCTGCCCCGACTTGGTGCGGCGCATGACGATGCGTCCAATGCCAACGTAAAGAACGCCCAGGCCAAGCAGCACGACGGACATGCGGATGTCCATGGACAGCGCGGTTGGGACCAGCAGCACCAGCGCGATGGCCGTCGAGAGATGCACGCGCATGAATTCGAGCCACAGGCTGAACAGGGTCTCGACCGCGCGCAGCAGCGTGTGAAGGGAATTGGATGTGCCGCGCTGATGGTGCCAGGCAAGCGGCATGGTGATGACGCGCTCGAAGGACTGGCACAGCACTTCGGAGCGGCGGGCGTGGGCGAAGCGGTCGGCGCCGCGCGCCACCAGCACGAAGGCGACGACGTTGAAGGCACCAAGAGCGGCCCAGACGGCGAGCGTCGAAAACACCGCGCCTTTTTCGGAGATGGCACCGATCACCCGGCCCAGCAGGATGGGCTCAAGGATCGCGATCGCCGCGAGCGCGACGTTGGCGCCGCAAATCAGCGCAACGCGCTTCTTGTCGGACGCCAGATAACCCAGCGCTCTAAAGTAGATCTGCAGAAGTGACACTTCAGCTACTCCGCCAAACTCTTGTCTGTGCTCAATGCCCGAATTGTGCACCGCACCATTTTCTGACACGTATCGGTTAACGTGTCGCGAAACAATGCGTCGTCTATCGCTTCCGTTCCCATTTAGCGAACAAAAGATGACGACGGTACGAAATCTGACGTGATCACCTAACGGTTTGAGATAAAAGGTGAAATGTCAGGCTTGCGGCAAAATAATGGCACCTGCCTCACGCTGCCACATTTTTAATCACAAGCTGCTTGCTTAGGCTGCCCTAAAGGAAGGCGCGCGATCGGGCGCGAGAGGCCGCGCCAAGTAAAAAGGGCGTCGGCCGCGCACCCCGAAAGATGCGCGGCCGACGAACCAAACCTTTGATTTTACGCAGGTATCCTGACGACGACCTCGGTCTTGTCGCCGGCTTTCGGCTCGAAAGAGGCCGATTTTTTCTTCGAACCATCGACTTCTAGCGAGATCGACTTGGTCTTTTTGTCGCGGATAACACGAAGCTTGATCTCGCCGTCGAACATCTTGAGCGTCGCGGCGTAGCCGTCCCAGTGCCCGGGCAGCTTCGGCCTAAACGTGATCTCCTTGCCGCGCCGCTCGATGCCGAGAATGCCCTCCACCGCGGCGCGGTAAAGCCAGCCGGCCGAGCCCGTGTACCAGGTCCAGCCGCCGCGGCCGCCCTTGCCTTCGCCGGCATAGATGTCGGCGGCCACGACATAGGGTTCCACGCGATAGCGCTCGGCCGCCGCCTCGTCCGAAGCGTGGTTGACCGGGTTCAGCATCGAGAAGCAGCGATAAGCCTCGTCGGTGCGGCCCATTTCAGCCAGCGCGATGACGAACCAGGTCGCGGCATGGGTGTATTGGCCGCCATTCTCGCGCACCCCCGGCGGATAGCTCTTGATATAGCCGGGATCCTTCTCGCTTTTCGAGAAGGGCGGAGTGAACAGCTTGACGATCTTGAGCTCGTCATCGACCAGCATCTTGGTCGCCTGTTCCATAGCCGTCGTCGAACGGGCAGGATCGCCCTCGCCCGACAGCACGCTCCAGGACTGGGCGATGGAATCGATCCTGCACTCGTCCGAATTATGCGAGCCGAGCGGCGTGCCGTCGTCGAAGCTGCCGCGCCGGTACCACTGGCCGTCCCAGGCGGTGCTTTCCAGGGCCCGTTTCAGCGCGTCCGCATGCTTGGTCCAGGCCTGCGCCCGCTTGGTGTCGCCCTGCCCTTTGGCGACAGGCGCGAAGTCGGTGAGCGTCTTCAGCAGGAACCAGCCCAGCCACACGCTCTCGCCCTTGCCGCCCTCGCCGACACGGTTCATGCCGTCGTTCCAGTCGCCGCCAAGGATGAGCGGCAGGCCGGCGGGGCTGCTGCGCTTGATCGCGAGATCGAGCGCCCGCGCGCAATGTTCATAGAGCGGCGCGGTGTTCTTGGTGATCTCAGGCGTGAAGAACGCGTCATGCTCGCCCTCGCCGAGCTGCTGCCCGTCGATGAAGGGCAACTGCTCCTTGAGGATGCCGGCGTCGCCCGTCACCTCGATGTAGCGGGCCGTCGCATGCGCCAGCCAGACTACGTCGTCCGAGATCATCGTGCGCACCCCGGCATCGGTGCGCGGCAGCCACCAATGCTGCACGTCGCCTTCCGGGAATTGCCGGCGCGCCGCGTTGAGGATCTGGTCGCGCGCCAGCTTCGAGTCATGCGCCAAAAGCGAGAGCGTGTCCTGCAACTGGTCGCGGAAGCCGAACGCGCCGCTCGCCTGGTAGAAGGCCGACCGCGCGCGGATGCGGCAGGCCAGGCTCTGGTAAGGCAGCCAATGGTTGACCATGGCGTTCATCGCTTCGTCGGGCGTCTCGACCTGGATGGTGTCGAGGAAGCCGCGCCAGACGCGCTCGTTATCGGCCAGGCGCTGATCGAAATCCTTGCCGCGATGGGTCTGCACCAGCGCGCTTGCCTCGGCGGGCGTGGCCGCGTCGCCAAGCAGCCAGAGCAGCGTGACGTCGTCGCCGCCCGGAATGTCGATATCGCTGGCGACAACCGCGCAAGGGTCGTCGCCGGCCTCGATACGGCCCGAAAGCGCAAGCCCGCCAAGCACGGACTGCGGATATTCGGTCGTGCCGTGCCTGCCGATGAACTCGCTGCGGTCGGCGGTTACCGAATGGACAGGATGGCTGGCTGCCAGGAAGGCGACACGCTCGCCGAAGTCGAGGCCATAGGGATTCTGCGCCAGCATGGCGCCGGTGGCGGCGTCGCGCGACGGCACGATGGTCGCCGCCGTGCGCGAGCGATGGCCGCCCAGCACCCATTCGGCATAGGCGTAAATGCGCAACCGCGTCGGCGCCGGGCCGGCATTCTGGATGCGCAGCCGGGTGATCTTCACGGGATCGGTGGGATCGACCACCTGCGTCAGGTCCATCGACAGCGAACCGCGCTTGGAGCGGAAGGTCGAGAAGCCCTGGCCGTGCCAGGTCTCATAGGTCATCGATGGATCGCGAACCGTCGCAGCCATCGGCGAGAAGGCCTTGCCGCTCAATTGGTCGAAAATATAGAAGCCTTCGCCTGGCCGGTTCGACACTGGGTCGTTCGACCACGGCGTCAGCTGGTAGTCGCGGCTGTTGCGGCTCCAGGTGAAGCCGGCGCCTTCGGCCGAGACGTGGAAGCCGAACGAGGCGTTGGAGATGACGTTGATCCAGGGCTGCGGCGTCGAACGCCGGCCGGTCAGCCGCGTCACATAGTGGCGGCCGTCGCCGTCGAAGCCGCCAAAGCCGTTCCAGAGGCTGAGACCGCTGCCGTCGGCGGCGATATCGGCTCCGCTTCGGCTTGCCGGCACCGGCAAGGGGAGCGGCGGAACGGGCTCGCGCGGCGTGCCGCCCTCGGCCTGCATCAAGGCGTCGCGGGCCTGGAGCGCCGCCGTCTCGGCACGTTCGAGCTGATCGAAGATCGTGCCGTTGCGGGTGTGCAGCACGACCCGTGCCACCGACAGCAAGGTCTTGTAGGTCGGCTCGTCCATCAGGTCGCGGCGCACCGCGAAGATGTGCTGGCGGGGCCCGAGCTCACGGCCGCGCAGGCGGCTGTTCTCGCACAGCGTCTCCACCGCGCGCTGCAGGTCTTGCACATAGGACGAGGCCTGCTCGTTGACGACGACGAAGTCGATCATCATGCCCCGCGCCCGCATATATTCCTGGAAGCGGAGCGCCTGGGCGACGATCTCGAGATCGGCGACGTCGCCGATGCGCACGAGGAAGATCGGGAAATCGCCGGAGATGCTGGTCGGCCACAGGCTCGACTGGCGGCCGAGGCCCGACGCTATGGATTCCGCCGGCAGGCGCAGGAACGGATCGGGATAGATCAAATAGCGCGCCAGCTTCTGCACATTGGCGGCGTCGGTGAGGCTGAGCCCCAGATGGCGCGTCTGCACCTGGCTGCGCGTCCAGGCAAGCATGGCCTGGCGGGCGAAGCTCTCCTGGTGGTCGAGACGGGCGATCGCCTCGTCGAGCTCGCCGCGATTGGCGCCGACGGCGGTCCAGAAGGTCAGCGATATCTTCTTGTTGGCCGGAACGCGCACCTGGCGGCGCAGCGCCGCTACCGGGTCGAGGGTGAAGCCCTGGCTGCCCGAAAGCCTGACGCCGGGGTCGAAGGCGACGGCATCGGCGATGGTGCGGCCACGGCCGATGAAGGCGCGCCGGTCGGTCTCGGCCTCGGCATCGCGCGACGGGCCGGACGGGTCGGTGACGAAATGCACCATGGTGAGGTCGGGATCGTTGTTGTCGCGCTTGCGCCTTGTGGCGAAGATCGCGCTGTTGTTCGGCGCGATCTCGGTCTCGACGAACATCTTGGAGAACGCCGGATGCGCGTTGTCCGACGTCTCGTTGCCGAGCACCAGCTCGGCGAAGGAGGTCACTTCGATGTGCCGGTCGGTGGCGCCGTCATTGTAGAGCGTGATGCGGCGGCCTTCGCCATTGCCTTCTGAAATGACGATGCATTCGACTTCCGAACGCAGCGAACCCACCGTCTTGGTGAAGCTCGCCTTGTCGTCGCCAAACAGCGTCTGGACGCGCTCGCCCTCGGCGCGCTTCGGCTCCGCGGTGGCGGACCACCAGTCGCCGGTCGCCGCGTCGCGCAGGAAGATATAGGAACCGAGGCGATCCTCGCTCGGATCCGGCTGCCAGCGGGTGACGGCAAGCTCGCCGAAGCGGCTGTAGCCGGACCCGGTGGCGGTGACCATGACTGAATAGCGGCCGTTGGACATGACGTTGGTCGCCCGCAGCGCCTTGATCGGGTCGAGCACGACACGGCTGTCCGGGCTCTCGGCCTCGGTCTCGTCCTTGGAGCGCTCGTCGGCTTCCGTCCTGACCGTCGCCGTCGGAATGTCGCGCGGCGCCTTCTCCTGCAGCAGAAGCTCGGCCGATTCGATCACCGGGTCACTGTGGAAACGCTCGCGCAGCCGGCCCTCGAAAATTGCGTCGGCTACCGCCGCGATCGTCATGCCGGAATGGTGCGCCATATAGTTCTGCACCACAGCGTGGTCGGTGCCTTCGGGCACGCGTTGCGGCGTGAAATCGACCGCGTCGTAGAAGCCGTGGCGGCCGAGCGCGCCGATCGAACGTAGCCGCTGCAGGTTCTGCACCGCCTCGCGCGGATTGAACTGTGCGGCCAGGATCGTCGCGTAGGGCGCAATCACGGTGTTCTGGCCAAGGCCGCGCTTCAGGCCGAGCCCGGGCACGCCGAAATTGGTGTACTGATAGGTGAGCTCGCGGTCGCGGGCGTTGTAGGCCGCTTCCGAAATGCCCCAGGGCACGTTCTTGGAACGCGCATACTGGATCTGGCGCTTGATGATGAGCTTGCTGGTCTGGTTGAGGATCGAACCCTGCGGCTCCTTCATCACCAGCGGCGGCATCAGATACTCGAACATCGAGCCCGACCAGGACATCAGCGCCCCTTGGAAGCCGATCTCGACGATCGGCCGTCCCAGACGGAACCAGTGCTCGGTCGGCAGGTCACCCTTGGCGATGGCGAACAGGCTGGTGAGCCGCGCCTCGGAAGCAAGCAGGTCGTAGCAGCTCTCGTCGAGTTGGCGCTCCTCGACGCGGTAACCGATCGAGAGCAGCTTGCGCTCCTGCCGCATCAGGAAGGAGAAATCCATCTCGAAGGCGTAGCGGCGACAGCGCTCGCGCAAGGCGAGCAGCTTGGCGCGCAGAGCGGCAACCGCGCTGTCGTCATTGTGCGAGTCGTGCACATGCGCCTCGCAGGTAGCTTCCAGCCTGGCCGCCCAATCGGCGATGACATCGCTCTTCGGCGATGCCGCCTCGGTGTGGATGGCGGTGGCGAGCTTGCGGATTTCGCCGGCCAGCACCGCAAGGTTGATGGTGCGGATCGACGCCATCTCGGGCTGCGCCTTGATGGTCGCCACCGCGCGGCGCATGCCGTCGAGACGGTCGGCAAGGCGCTGGCGCAGCGGCCGCAGCTGCCGGCGGTCGTCCGGCAGCTCGTCCAGGCTCTCGTCAAGGATAGTGACGGTGTCGATGATGCCTTCGAAATCGCCTTGCAGATGCACGGAAGGCGCTTCGGCCCATTCGGCGCAGGACGCCGCCACGGCGACGAGATGTCCAGCGAGATTGCCGCTGTCGACCGCTGAGATGTAGAGCGGATAGAGCGGCTTCAGCGTCGTCGTATCATACCAGTTATAGAGATGGCCGCGATCGCGCGGCATGTTCTCGATGGTCGTCATCGTGGCGTCGATGCGGGTGATGGCGTCCGACAGGCTGATCCAGCCGAAATCGCGCGCCGACACCACCGAGAGCAGATAGACGCCGATATTGGTCGGCGAGGTGCGCGGCGCCACAACCGGCGCCGGGCTTTCCTGGAAATTATCCGGCGGAAGGTGATGCTGCTCGGCCGTCACGAAGGTCTCGAAATAGTGCCAGGTGCGGCGCGCGAAGGTGCGCAGCGCGTGGATGTCGGCGGTCAAGATGCGCAGCCTGTCCTCGGTCTCGGCCGAGCGGCTGATCCAGCAGGCGACGGCGGGCGAAGCGATCCAGAAGATGGCGAAGAAGAATGCGACGAAGGCGCCGGTGGAATCGGCCAGCACGGGAATGGCGAGGCCGACGACGCCGATGATCACCGCGCCGTACATCATGCCGTAATAGGCGCCGAGATCGTTGCCGCCCTTGGCGGCTTGCGAGGCGGTGCGCCATTCCAAAAGATTTTGCCGGCTGACGAAGAGCCGATAGATGGTGCGGATGATGGCATCGCCCATCATCCAGGCGAGATGCGCCATCAAAAGCACTTTCAATGCCACGAGCGCGGTGCCGAACACGGTATCGCGGGCCAAGGCGGAGAAATGGCCCCGCGGCGTCTGGTCGCCGCTCTTCGGCAGGATGCCGTTCACGATGTCGAAGGTCGGCGCCATGAACAGGCTGAGGATCATAAGAGCCTGCCACTGCGCCGCCTGGGTGAAGGGCAGCAGCGTCCAGCCGGCAACGCAGGCCATGACCCAGAAGATCGGGGTGACCGAGCGGCGCAGATTGTCGACCATCTTCCAGCGCGACAGCGCAGGCACGCCGGAGCGCGGGTCGAAGATGTAGCCGAGCAGCTGCCAGTCGCCGCGCGCCCAGCGGTGGTGGCGCGAGGCGTCGACCGAGTAGCGGGTCGGATAGTCCTCGACCAGCTCGACGTCGGTGACCAGCGCGGCGCGCGCCAGCGCGCCTTCGAGCAGGTCGTGGCTGAGGATGGTGTTTTCGTCAATGCGGTTCTTCAGCGCCGCCTCGAAAGCGTCGATATGGTAGAGGCCCTTGCCGGTGAAGGAGCCGTCGCCGAAGACGTCCTGGTAGAGGTCGGAGACCGCGAAGACATAGGGGTCGAGGCCGCGATTGGCAGAGAAGACGCGCTGGAAGAAGGAGGCGTCGTCGCCGCTGGTGAGCGAAGCGGTGATGCGCGGCTGCAGGATGGTGTAGCCGGCGGTGACGATGCGCTTGACCGGATCGAAATGCGGGCGGTTCAGGGGATGGGCGAGCTTGCCGACCAGGTCCGAAACCGCGTCGCGCGTGGTGCGCGTGTCGGCGTCGAGCGTCATCACATAGACGACGTTTTCCGGCAGCGGCACGTCGAGCGGCAGGAAGGTGGTATCGCTGTCGCCGCGCAAAAGAAGGTTCAGCTCATGCAGCTTGCCGCGCTTGCGCTCCCAGCCCATCCAGCAGCCCTGCGCCTGGTTGTAGAGCCGGCGGCGATGCAAGAGGTAGAAGCGCGGCGAACCTTCGGACGGATAGCGGGCGTTGAGCCTGGCGATCTCGTCGCGGGCATATTGCAGGATCTCGATGTCGGCGACGTCGATCTCGGTCTTGGAATCCGGCCAGTCGGACAACAGCGCGAAACGGATCTCGTCCGCCGTGTTGGCGAGGTGGTGCACCTCGATGTTGCGGATGTTTTCCTCCACGTCGTCGCGCGAGCCGATCAGCGAAGGCACCACGACCAGGGTGCGCGATTCGGCCGGAATGCCGTGTTTGTTGTAATCGTAGCCGACAAGCCTGGTCGGTTTCAGGAACAGCGCCACCACGGTGTTGAAGAAAGCCAGCGCGCCTTCGCTGGCCGGAACGGCAAACAGCGCCAGCATCAGCGTGATCGATTCCACCGACAGGCCGAGATTGGCGAGCGCTTTGCCCGACAGCACCAGCAGCAGCGCCGTCAACAGGAAAACCGGCACGACGATGCCCAGCCAGCCGGCGCTGGCAAAGCCTCGTTTGAAGGTCACATAGAAAGGCGGCCGGTAGCCGATCGCCCTTTCCAGCTCCTGCCGGCGCGGGCCGACCAGGAAGAAGCCGACATCGGTGTGCACGGCGGGGTCCGCTGTTTCCGGCACGCCGGACGCATCGGTGAGGCCGGGCGTGTGGCCGGCAAGCTCGATCGCCTTTTCGGCGACGCGGTACTCGGAAAGATGCGAGCGGCGCGCCAGCTGTTCGATCGCGGTGCGGTACTGGTCGCGCGAGAAGAAATCGAGGTTGGCGAAATCGGTCTTGTCGCGCAGCAGCGTGTCGATGCGGCTGACACCCTCGAACCAGACCGTCCAGTCGACGTCGTTGATGAGGCGGAGACCGCGAATGATGTTGCCGGTGGTGACATTGCCCGAGGACAGCGTCTGATGCTCGGAGATGATGATCTCCTCGGCGTCGGAGCCGGTCTTTTCGAGCTCGCCTTCCAGCCATTCCAGCGCGCGGCCGGCGTTCTGCGATCCATCGCGCAGGCGGTAGAGCAGCTGGGTGGCGAAGGTGGTGTCCTGCGCATGCGCGCTGTAGTTGGACAGAATCCTGGTGCGGTCGGCATTGTCGTCGGTCGCCAGAACCCGGTCGGCGACCTCGTTGGCGGTCTGGCGCATCTGCCTGGTGCGCTCGACGCGCACTGCGATGCGGCGCAGGTTCTCGATCAGCACGAAGCGCAGCAGCGACGGCAGCGCCCAGAGCTCGCCGATCTTCATCGGCTCGACCGACTGGAAACCCTCGACGATCGCCTTGAACATGTTGGCCGAGACGGAGCTGTCGGAATGCTCGACATAGCTCCAGGCAACGACGAAGGCGCGTGGCAGCACCGTGCCGTCGCCGAGCGTGAGCGTCGGCAACTGCCGGTAGAAGCGGCGCGGCAGGTCGCGCTTGACCTGGAAGATGGTCTCCTCGACGAGGTAATTGTTGTCCAGCAGCCATTGTGCGGCCGGCGTGATGGTCTCGCCCTTGGCCTGCGCCGCATTGGTCGAGCGGTAGACTTCGAGAATTTTCTTGGCGCTATCGCGGATGCGTGCCTGGAACTCGAACGGGGCGAGGCCGAACAATTCCTTGACCTCGCCCTTGGCGAGCGCGACGCCCAAGCCACGCAGCCGGTCCTCAGGCAGGAAATTGGAGCGTATCGGCGCGTCCGTCGCCGCCGGGAAGCCGGCGCTTGTCTGTTCGATCTTATTGGGATTGGTCTGAATGTTCATTGAAAATTCCGTAAGCGGGGGCGCAATGCGGCGTCACCGCCACGGCAATGGCCCTAAAACCGGTTCAATTGCAATTGGTTGCATCACTGATCGGCCGAAAGTTTGTTTTGCGCACCACAACCGGGGCGTGCCCTTTCGACAGCTCGTGGGCGAACGCCCCTCGCTCTCCGCCCCGGTTGGATCAGGGCAAGGATTCGGGCTTTTTCGTGGTACATGCAAGGGGCCGGGCGATAATTCGCCCAAGCCGCGATCATGTTTGGCAACAGCCGTTAATGGTTGGCGGCGAGGCGGTGGAGCCCGATCACGAAAAGCAGGCCCCGCCCCTTAGGCTGAAGCCGCAATTCCGGGCTGTCGCGGTCGAGGATCAGCGTGTCGAGCGGTCCGAGGCTCGGCCCATCGTGCGTGAGGAGCGTGGCGCCGGCACCGACGGCAAGAACGAGCGTGGTGTCGGCGCGCGGCGCAATCCGAATCTCGGTTGTGAAAGACCGGCGCTCGACCTCATGGGCCATGCGGCCACGCCGGGTCATGATGTTGAGATCGGTGATCGGGCCGCCGATCAGCGCTGCGCCAGTCGGCACATCGCCCGGAAAGGCGAGCGGCGCCGAGGCCATGGTCAACCGCGCCGGCGCCTGGCCGGCAATGTCGAGAATGATCCCCTCGCCTTCCAGCACCGACAGTGTTCGATTTATGCCTGCGAAGCTTGAGAACGGGCCGCTCGTCTCGACCCGGGCCATCGAGACGCGCCAGTCGAAATCCTCGAGCCCGGCGCCGCCGGGCGAAACGGCGATTTCGGTCGTCGTGCCGCCGCCATTCTTCCACGGCATGACGCGGTAATCGGCGGCGCGAAGGATGTGCATTTGGCTCAGACGCGGACGATTTCAAGTCGATTCGACCTGAAATCATCCGGCTCTGTCTTTTTGGTGAGGAGCATGATGTTGTCCGAAAACCGCTTCACACTTTTCGGCATCATGCTCTAGCCCAGGATGCCCAGCAGGTTCAGTTGGTGCTCCTTGGCGCACTGGACGGCGATGTCGTAGCCGGCATCGGCATGGCGCATGACGCCGGTCGCCGGATCGTTCCACAACACGCGCTCCAGGCGCTTTGCCGCGTCAGCCGTGCCGTCGGCGACGATGACCATGCCGGCATGCTGCGAGAAGCCCATGCCGACGCCGCCGCCATGGTGCAGCGACACCCAGGTCGCGCCCGACGCGGTGTTGAGCAGCGCGTTGAGCAGCGGCCAGTCGGAAACGGCGTCGGAGCCGTCCTTCATCGCTTCGGTCTCGCGATTCGGCGAGGCGACCGAGCCGGAATCGAGATGGTCGCGGCCGATGACGACAGGCGCCTTAAGCTCGCCCTTGGCCACCATCTCATTAAAAGCGAGGCCGAGGCGATGGCGATCACCGAGACCGACCCAGCAGATGCGCGCCGGCAATCCCTGGAACGAGATGCGCTCGCGCGCCATGTCCAACCAGTTGTGGAGATGCGTATTACCGGGAGTGAGCTCGCGCACCTTGGCGTCGGTCTTGTAGATATCTTCCGGATCACCCGAGAGAGCGGCCCAGCGGAACGGGCCGATGCCACGGCAGAACAGCGGCCGGATATAGGCCGGCACGAAGCCCGGGAATGCAAAGGCGTTCTCGAAACCCTCGTCCTTGGCGACCTGGCGGATGTTGTTGCCGTAGTCGAGCGTCGGCACGCCGGCGTTCCAGAATGCCACCATCGCCTCGACATGCTCGCGCATCGAGGCGCGGGCGGCCTTTTCGACGGCCTTCGGGTCCGAGATGCGCTTCTCGCGCCACTCGGCCATCGTCCAGCCCTTCGGCAGATAGCCGTTGATCGGGTCATGCGCCGAGGTCTGGTCGGTGAGGATGTCGGGGCGGATGCCGCGCCTGAATATCTCCGGCACGATCTCGGCGGCGTTGCCGAGAAGCCCGACCGATTTTGCTTCGCCGGCCTTGGTCCAGCGATTGATCATGTCCATCGCTTCGTCGAGCGTCTCGGCCTTCTCGTCGACATAGCGGGTGCGCAAGCGGAAATCGATCGAGTCCGGGTTGCACTCAATCGCGAGGCAGGAAGCGCCGGCCATGACGGCGGCCAGAGGCTGGGCGCCGCCCATGCCGCCGAGGCCGCCGGTGAGAATCCATTTGCCCTTGAGGTCGCCATTATAGTGCTGGCGGCCGGCTTCCACGAAAGTCTCGTAGGTGCCCTGAACGATGCCTTGCGTGCCGATATAGATCCAGGAGCCGGCCGTCATCTGGCCGTACATCATCAGGCCCTTCCTATCGAGCTCATTGAACTTCTCCCAGGTCGCCCAGTGCGGCACGATGTTGGAGTTGGCGATGAGCACGCGCGGCGCATTGGCGTGGGTCTTGAAGACGCCGACCGGCTTGCCCGACTGCACCAGCAGCGTCTCGTCCTCGCCCAGCGTCTTCAGCGACGCGACGATACGGTCGAAATCGTTCCAGGTGCGCGCCGCCCGACCGATGCCGCCATAGACGACGAGCTCGTTCGGGTTCTCGGCGACCTCGGGATCGAGGTTGTTCATCAGCATGCGCAGCGGCGCTTCCGTCGTCCAGTAGCGAGCATTGAGCTTGTCGCCGCGGGGGGCGCGCACTTCACGTATGTTGTGACGAGGATCGGTCATCATTGTCCCTTTCAAGCAAGGCGGGCGGCGCGGGTCAGCGCCCGGCCCAGTCAATGGCGGTTTCGAGGATTGTTTTCAGCGTGGCGCGGATCGGCGCGGCATAGCTTGGGTCGTAAGGCACCGGCCAATTTTCCGGCGAACCTTTTTCCGCAGGCTCGCGCATGTAGCCACGATTGGAGAGCTCCATCTGCAGCGCATGCACGCCGTTCCCGGGCTGGCCGAAGCTTCTGGTGATCCAGCCGCCCTTGAAGCGGCCGTTGACCACCCAGGTCTCGCCGGTCGCGGCCAGGATGGCGGCCACTTTTTCCTGCAGCACGGGATCGGTGCTCTTGCCGTCATTGGTGCCAAGGTTGAAGATCGGCAGCGTGCCGTCGAACAGGCGCGGCAGCACCGAGCGGATCGAATGGCAGTCATAGAGCACGATCTTGTCATGTATGCCGCGCAGCCGGTCGATCTCGGCCTGCAGGGCGGCATGGTAAGGCTCGAAATAGGTCTCGCGGCGCTGGTCGATCTCGGATGGGCTCGGCTCCTCACCCATGCGGTAGAGCGGATCGCCGTCAAACGTGTCTGTCGGGCAAAGGGTGGTCGTCGCCTGCCCGGGATAGAGCGAAACGCCCGACGGATCGCGGTTGACGTCGATAACGGTACGCGAGATGGCGGTGTGCACGACGGTTGCGCCGAGGTCGGCGGCGAAATCATAGAGCTTGTCGATCCACCAGTCGCAGTCGCGCCGCCCGAGCCAAGTCGAGACGAGGCGCGAGTCGAGGCCGGCGAGGTCGATGCCGGTGTGCGGGATCGAAACCAGCAGCGGCGCGGTGCCCTGGGTGACGGTGAGCCAATTGGGCGAGGTCATGAGAGACCTCCACACGTTGGCGCCCTACGGCGCCCCCCTCTGCCCTGCCGGGCATCTCCCCCTCTTGGGGGGAAATCAGATGTCACGACGGCTTTCGCCAATCGCCTGCGTTGAAGGAAGAGCGGCGCCAAAGCCGCTGCTGATCTCCCCCCTAGAGGGGGAGATGGCCGGCAGGACAGAGGGGGGCGCGAAGGAACTCGACCTCTCATAGCGTGAAGCCTCACGACGCGATCCCCGGCAGCTTCACGGCACCCGCCGCATTCACTGCGGCGCCGCTGCGGACCATGGCGATCGCCTTCTCCATGTCGGGATGGAAATGGCGGTCATTGTCGAGATGCGGGACTTCGGCCCGGACCAATTTGCGCACCGCCTCCAGCGCCTCGCTGGATGCAAGCGGCGCGTGAAAATCGCAGCCTTGCGCGGCGGCCAACAATTCGATGCCGATGACGGCGGTCGCATTCTCGATCATGCCGAGCAGCCGGCGCGCGCCGTGGGCGGCCATCGAGACATGATCTTCCTGGTTGGCCGACGTCGGAATGGAATCGACGCTCGCCGGGTAGGCCTTCTGCTTGTTTTCGGAAACGAGGGCCGCCGCCGTCACCTGCGGGATCATGAAACCGGAGTTCAGACCGGGCTTCGGCGTGAGGAAGGCCGGCATGCCGGACAATGCCGAGTCGACCAGCATGGCAATGCGACGCTCCGACAGCGAGCCGATCTCGCAGACGGCAAGCGCAATCATGTCGGCGGCGAAGGCCACCGGCTCGGCGTGGAAATTGCCGCCCGAAAGCGCGGTGTCGTCCTCGGCGAAGATCAGCGGGTTGTCGGTGACGCCGTTGGCTTCCGTCTCGAGCGTATCGGCGGCCTTGCGCAGCACGTCGAGCGCAGCGCCCATCACCTGCGGCTGGCAGCGCAGGCAGTACGGATCCTGCACGCGCTCGTCGCCGACACGGTGCGATTCACGAATGGCGCTGCCGGCCATGAGATTACGCAGCGCGTCCGCGGTCTCGATCTGGCCACGATGCTTGCGCAACAGATGGATGCGCGGGTCGAAGGGGGCGTCCGAACCCTTGGCGGCATCGGTCGACAGCGCGCCGGCGACCAGCGCCGACTGGTAAAGAACCTCGGCCTCGAACAGGCCGGCGAGCGCGAAGGCGGTGGAGAACTGCGTGCCGTTGAGCAGCGCGAGACCCTCCTTGGCGCCTAATGTCACCGCCTCCAGTCCATGCGAGACGAAGGCCACCTTGGCCGGGAACCGGCCATGCGGGGTAAAGCATTCGCCGACGCCGATCATGACGGCGGTCATATGCGAAAGCGGCGCGAGGTCGCCGGAAGCGCCGACCGAGCCTTGCGCGGGCACCACCGGAATGACGTCGTTGGCGAGCATTGCTTCCAGCAATTCTATGGTCTGAGGCCGCACGCCGGATGCGCCCTGGGCAAGGCTGGCAAGCTTCAGCGCCATCATTAGCCGCACCACGGCGACGGGCATCGGCTCGCCGACGCCGGCGGCATGCGAGAGCACGATGTTGCGCTGGAGCGTTTCGAGGTCGTTTGCCGGGATACGGACGCTGGCGAGCTTACCGAAGCCGGTGTTGATGCCATAGACCGGCTCGCCCTTGGCGAGGATGCGGGCGACCGCCTCGGCGCTGGCCTTGATCTTCGGCCGGCAGGCATCGTCGAGCTTTGGCACGGCGCCGCGATAGATGGCGCGCCAGTCGGCTAGCGTGGCGTTGCCGGGCGTCAGGGTAAGTTCCGTCATTGTCCTCTCCAGATACGGGCATGGAGCGGGTTGAAGCCCATGCGGTAGACGAGTTCGGCCGGGCGCTCGATGTCCCAGATGGCGAGATCGGCCGATTTGCCGGCTTCCAGCGTGCCGGTCTGTTCAAGCAAGCCCAACGCCCGCGCGGCTTCGCGAGTGACGCCGGCGAGGCATTCGTCGACGGTCATGCCGAACAGCGTCGCGGCCATGTTCATGGTGAGCAGCAGCGAAGTAAGCGGCGACGTGCCGGGATTGGAGTCGGTGGCGACAGCCATCTTCACGCCGTGGCGGCGAAAGAGATCGACCGGCGGCTTCTTGGTCTCGCGGATGAAGTAGTAAGCGCCGGGCAGGATGGTCGCCACGGTGCCGGCCTTGGCCATCGCGGCGGCTCCCTCCTCGTCCGTATATTCGAGGTGGTCGGCGGACAACGCGCCATAGCGGGCGGCAAGTGCTGCGCCATGCAGGTTGGAGAGTTGGTCGGCGTGGAGTTTTACCGGCAGGCCGAGCGCCTTGGCCTTATCGAACACGCGCGCGATTTGCTCCGGCGAGAAGGCGATGCCCTCGCAGAACCCATCGACGGCATCGGCGAGCTTTTCGGCAGCGACTTGCGGCAGGATCGTGCCGGCGACCAGATCGATGAAGGCGTCCTTGTCGCCCTTGGCTTCCGGCGGCAGGGCGTGGGCGGCGAGACAAGTGGTGCGGATCGTCACCGGACGCTCACCGGCCAGACGGCGGGCTGCGCGCAGCGATTTCTTCTCATTATCGGCATCAAGGCCGTAGCCGGACTTGACCTCGACAGTGGTGACGCCCTCGGCGATCAGCGCGTCAAGCCGCGGCAGCGTCTCAGCGACTAGGTCGTCCTCGCTCGCTGCGCGCAGCGACTTGACCGAGGAGACGATGCCGCCGCCGGCACGGGCCACTTCTTCATAAGTGGCGCCGGCCAGACGCATCTCGAATTCGTTGGCGCGGTTTCCCGCATAGACGAGGTGCGTGTGGCAATCGATCAGGCCGGGCGTGATCCAGCGTCCAGCGCAATCGACATTCTCGGCGCCCTGCCCGGCCGCGCCCGGTATATCGGCCTCGGGGCCGGCATAAACGATCAGCCCGTCGCGCGCGGCGACCGCGCCTTTCTCGACGATGCCGAGACCGGCCGCACCCTCGGCCATGGTCGCCAGGCGCGCATTGCGCCAAACCCGATGGCCGCTCCTGTTGTTTGCTCCACCCATCATCTTTTCCATTTGAAAGGATGCTGATTATGTATATACATATTGAAACGCGACGCAAGCAATATCGTCGCTCACGCATCGAGATTTGGAGACGCAGGTGACGGCGATCTTTGCGGAACAGGCGCTTCTGCCCGAGGGCTGGCAAAGCAATGTGAGGATCGCTTTCGACGGCGGCCGCATCTCGAAGGTCGAGGCCAGCGCCTCCGTGCAAGCCGGCGACGAGCGCCATGCCATCGTCATGCCCGGCATGCCCAATTTGCACAGCCACGCCTTCCAGCGCGGCATGGCGGGTCTGGCCGAATTGCGCGGACCTTCGGCCGACAGTTTCTGGAGCTGGCGCGAAGTGATGTACCGCTTCGCGCTGTCGATGACGCCGGACCAGGTCGAGGCTGTGGCGGCGCAGCTCTATGTCGAAATGCTGGAGGCCGGCTTTTCGCGCGTCGGCGAGTTCCATTACCTCCACCATGATCGCGACGGAAAGCCTTACGCCAATATCGCCGAAATGGCGGAGCGGATCGCGGCTGCCGCCGCAGATACCGGCATTGGCCTGACACTGTTGCCGGTCTTCTATGCCCATTCCGCCTTTGGCGGCGCCGCGCCCAACGAAGGCCAGCGGCGATTCATCAATGATGTCGAGCGCTTCGGGCGCCTGCTTGAGAAAAGCCGCGAGGGCGTTCGCTCGTTGGAGCAGGTCGTCGTCGGCGTCGCGCCGCACAGCCTGCGCGCCGCGACGCCGGACGAGCTCGATGCGGTCGCCGCGATGGCACCGGACGGACCGATCCACATCCATGTCGCCGAGCAGATGAAGGAAGTCGAGGACTGCGTCGCCTGGTCGGGCAAGCGTCCGGTCGAATTCCTGCTGGCCAACGCCAAAGTCGACAAGCGCTGGTGCCTGATCCACGCCACCCATATGACCGAAGCCGAGACGATTGCCATGGCCCGGACCGGCGCCGTCGCCGGACTCTGTCCGATCACCGAAGCCAATCTCGGTGACGGTACGTTCGCGGCGCCACTGTTCATCGAGCATGGCGGCCGCTTTGGCGTCGGCTCCGACTCCAATGTGCTGATCGGCCTGTCGGACGAGCTTCGGCAGCTCGAATATTCGCAGCGCCTCGCCCATCGCGCCCGCAATGTGCTGGCCCGCACCGGCGGCTCGACGGGGCGCGCCCTGTTCGACGCCTCGCTCGACGGCGGCAACCAGGCGCTCGGCGCCGGTCCGGCGCAAATTGCCGCCGGCTGCCCCGCCGATTTGGTCTCGCTCGACGCTGGCCATCCTTCGGTTGCCGGCAAGGCTGGCGACGCGATCCTCGACACCTGGATTTTCGCCAACGGCAGCAAGGTCGATTGCGTTTGGGTGCATGGCAAGAAGCAGGTCAGCGGCGGCAGACATGCCAAGCGCGAGGCGGTTGCCAAGCGGTTCCGCGAAGTCATGACCGCGCTGTCGCAAGGCTGAACAGGAACATCCGATGAGTCTTGTCGAACCGGATGACATCGAAGGCGGCGAGATCCTCTCGCTGCATCAACGCATCCTGTCGGATATCCGCGAAAAGATCCTGTCGGGCGCCTGGGCGCCGGGCCATCGCATCCCCTTCGAGCACGAGCTGACGGATCACTACAATTGCTCGCGCATGACGGTGAACAAGGCGCTGTCGCAGTTGGCCAAGGCCGGGCTGATCGAGCGCCGCCGCCGCTCCGGTAGTTTCGTGCGCCAGCCGCAGTCGCAAGCGGCGGTGCTTGAGCTGCATGACATCAGAATCGAGGTCGAGGCGCTCGGCCTGCCCTATCGCTATAAGCGGCTGGAACGCCTGAAGCGGCGCAGTGGCACCGAAGACCGCGCGCTGCTCGGGCTCTCCCAATCAGGTCCGGTGCTCGCGCTGGAGGGCCTGCATTTTGCCGGCGAACGGCCGTTCGCGCTAGAGCAGCGCCTGATCAATCTTTCAGCGGTGGCCGAGGCAGCCGAGGAGGAATTTCTCGACATCGCGCCGGGCCCGTGGCTGATCGGCCGCGTTCCGTGGAGCGAGGCCGAGCACCGCATCCGCGCCATGGCCGCCGACGAGACGATCGCCGATGCGCTGGATATCGACGTGGGCGCGCCTTGCCTGGTGGTCGAACGCCGCACCTGGAGCGCCGAGCATCCGGTGACCCATGTACGGTTCATCTATCCGGCGGAGAGCCACACGCTGGTGGCGCGGTTTACCCCATCGCAGGGGTGAGCTCTTCTCCTTCTCCCCTTGCTGCGGGAGAAGGTGGATCGGCGCGCAGCGCCGAGACGGATGAAGGGTGTTCCAGCGAAGTGAGACGCGGGCATTCCCTGGAGCACCCCTCATCCGGCCGCTTCGCGGCCACCTTCTCCCACAAGGGGAGAAGGGAAAGTCGGCGCCTCAGATCGCCGCAGTCACAATAATCTCGACCAGATATTCCGGGGCGGCGAGCTTGGCTTCGCCGGTGGCGCGCGCCGGGGTATGGCCTTGCGGCACCCACTTGTCCCATTCCGAATTCATTTCCGCGAAGGTGCCCATGTCGGCAAGCCAGATGATCGCCTGGACGATCTTGGTCTTGTCGGTGCCGGCCTTGGCGAGCAATTCGTCGATGGTCTTGAGGATGTCGCGGGTCTGCGAGGCGACGTTGCCGCCGGGCTCGCCGACCTGGCCGGCCAGATAGACGGTGTTGCCATGGATGACGATCTGGCTCATGCGCGGGCCGACATCGATGCGACGAATGCTCATTGGAGGTTCCTTCGTTATGGGGGTCGCTGCTCTTTAGAGTCCGGGCGGACGCGGGGCAAGGCCGGCGGACGCGAAACCAATTGAGCCAAGTGTCCGATCTCTGCCGCCCACCTACACGGCGAGTTGACCGGTCGTGACACAATTGCGCCAGCCTGGCGTGTTGACTAATGTAATAACATCACATATCGACAGCTCACTCGATTTCGCGGACCGCCGCCCGATGACCAATGCCTGCCTGACTTTCCGCGACCTGACGCTGGGCTACAACAGCCACGCGGCCATCCATCATTTGAACGGCACCGTCCGCAAAGGTTCGCTGACCGCGGTGGTCGGCGCCAACGGCTCGGGCAAATCGACGCTGATGAAGGGCATCGTCGGCGTGCTGAAGCCGATGGAAGGCGCGGTGGTCCGCATGCCGGGTGTCCGCACCGCCTATCTTCCGCAGCAGTCGGAGCTCGACCGCTCCTTTCCGGCGCGCGTCGTCGATCTGGTCTCGCTCGGCCTATGGCCAAAGCGCGGCATGCTCGGGCGCTACACCAAAGAGGACCGAGAATCCGTCAGCAAGGCGCTGATGGCGGTCGGGCTCGGCGGCTTCGAGAAGCGGCCGATCGACACGCTGTCCGGCGGACAGCTGCAGCGCACGCTGTTTGCCCGCGTGCTGTTGCAGGACGCCGACCTCATCCTGCTCGACGAGCCGTTCAACGCGGTCGACTCCAAGACCGTGGGCGATCTCATCCAGTTGATAAAGCGCTGGCATGGCGAGGAGCGCACGATCATGGTCGTGATTCACGACCTCGACCTGGTGCGGCAGAATTTCCCGGAGACGCTGCTGCTTGCCCGCCAGCCTGTCGCCTGGGGCGACACCAAGGACACGCTGCGGCCGGAAAATCTGCTCAAGGCAAGGCGCTTCCACGAGGCGTGGGAAGAAAACGCGCCGTGGTGCGAGCCGAGTGAGCATGAACACAGCCATGATCGCGCGCACGATCATGATCATGGGCATGACCACCGACACGACCATCATCACGGCTCCGGACCGAGCGCGGCATGATGGATTTCCTCTACGGCCTGTTCATCGCGCCCTTCGCCGACTTCGCCTTCATGCAGCGGGCGCTGTTCGGCTCGCTGATGCTGTCGCTCGGCGCCTGCCCGGTCGGCGTCTTCCTCATGCTCAGGCGCATGAGCCTGTCGGGCGACGCGATGGCGCATGCCATCCTGCCCGGCGCTGCCGCCGGCTTCCTGCTTTATGGCCTCGAAATCCTGCCGATGACCATCGGCGGGCTGATCGCCGGCATCATCGTGGCGCTCGGCGCGGGTGCCGTCTCTCGCTTCACCATCCAGCGCGAGGACGCCTCGATGGCGGCCTTCTACCTCATCTCGCTGGCCGTCGGCGTGCTGATGGTGTCGATCCGCGGCTCCAGCGTCGACCTGATGCATGTGCTGTTCGGCACGGTGCTGGCGCTCAACGATGAGGCGCTCATCCTGATCGGCGGAATCGTGGCGGTGACGCTCGCCTGTCTCGCCATCTTCTGGCGCGCGCTTGTCGCCGAGTGCCTCGACCCGCTGTTCCTGCGCTCGGTGAGCCGCATGGGCAGCCCGGTGCATTTCATTTTCTTGGGCCTTGTCGTGCTCAACCTCGTCGGCGGCTTCCAGGCGTTGGGCACGCTGCTGTCGGTCGGACTGATGATGCTGCCTGCCGCCGCGGCCCGCTTCTGGACGGCGCGCGTGGAGCCGATGTGCGCGCTGGCGGTGCTGATCGGCTCCGCCTCCTGCATCGCCGGGCTGCTCTTGTCCTATCACGCCTCGTTGCCTTCCGGTCCGGCGATCATCCTTTCGTCCGGCGTCGTCTATTTCTGCTCGATCCTGTTCGGCACGCGCGGCGTGCTGCGCGCCCGCATCGTGCATCACCGGCACCGCACCGCCTGACCCTCATTCCCACCCCTTAAAAGGAGACGTTGCCAATGCTGAAATCCTTCCGAGCCGCCCTGGCGTTGAGCGTTATAACATTAAGCGCCTTCGCAACCTCGTCAGCCTTCGCGGTGCCGCTCAAGGTCGTGGCGAGCTTCACCGTGATTGCCGACTTTGCGAAAAATGTCGGCGGCGACCGGGTCAACATCACCACCATTGTCGGGCCGGACGGCGACGCGCATGTCTATGAGCCGAGCCCGGCCGATGCGGTAGCAATGGCCAAAGCCGATGTCGTGCTGGTCAACGGCCTGCATTTCGAAGGTTTTCTCCAGCGCCTGGTCGATGCCAGCGCCACCAAGGCCGCGATCGCGACGCTGACCAAGGGCGTGACGCCGATCGACTTCAAGCCGGAATTCGCCGATGCGGACGCCGCCGAAGGTGCTGGCACCGGCGGCGGCAAGACCGTCACCGATCCGCATGCCTTCCAGTCGATCGCCAACGCCAAGATCTATGTGAAGAACATCGCCGACGCGTTCTGCACGGCCGATAGCGCAGGCTGCGACAGCTATAAGGCCAATGCCGCCGCCTATACTGCCAAGCTCGATGGGCTGGAGGGCGAAGTGAAGGCGGCGATCCAGTCGATCCCCCAAGCCAAGCGCGTGGTCATCACCTCGCATGATGCCTTCGGCTATTTCGAGCATGAATACGGGCTGACCTTCCTCGCGCCGGAAGGCATCTCGACCGAATCCGAGCCCTCGGCGGCCGATGTCGCCAAGCTGGTTAGCCAAGTGAAGCAGGACAAGGCGGCGGCGATCTTCGTGGAAAACATCACCAATCCGCGGCTCATCGAGCAGATCGCCGGCGAGACCGGCATCAAGGTCGGCGGCACGCTCTATTCGGACGCGCTGTCTCAGCCCGATGGTCCCGCCGCGACCTATATCGACATGATGCACAACAACATCACGCAGATCAAAGGCGCGATCCTGGGAAGCTGAGCGGCGAGGCATCAACCGGCCCGGCATCTTGGGTTGCCGCAGCGTCCATTGCGTATCCGAGAGGGACGCGGCGCTGCGGGAGCCGGTTGGATTTTCCGGCGCACATTCTCTATTTGGCAGAGAAATCCGCTCGTACGGATTGCCGCTCATGCCCCGGGGTGGCATGACTGCGCCAAAGAGATTGCGAGGACCACATCATGGAATACCGCCAGATCAGCGACGACTATTCGGTCTCCGGCCAGATCCAGCCGCAGGATATTGCCGCCATCAAGGACGCCGGCTTCAAAAGCGTGATCTGCAACCGGCCGGACGACGAGCAGCCGGGCCAGCCTTCGGCCGGGAGCGTTCAGGCCGCGGCCGAGGCAGCCGGGCTTGCCTTCCGCTACATTCCGGTGATCAGCGGCCAGATCACGATGGACAATGTCGAGGACCAGGCCGCCGCGCTCGACGAACTAGAAGGCCCGGTGTTCGCTTATTGCCGCTCGGGCGCGCGTTGCACCAACCTTTATGGGCTGATCCAGCAGCAGCGAGGGTGACGGATTTGCCGCGAAAGTGCGCTGAGATTCAGGTCAGGCCGAGCCGAAAATGGTGGCTTCCGAGAACCGGAGCGGAGCGTACTTAAGTACGTGAGCACCGGAAGCGCAGGAAGCCGCCGTTTGCAGGCCGGCCTCACCCGAATATCGGCACACTTTAAATCGGCAGCGCGCCGGTTTCCTTCAGCGTCTCCAGCACGATCGCGGTCTTCACATGCTGCACGGATTCGTGCGGCAGGAGCACGCCGTTGACGAACTCGGACAGTGACTTGAGGTCGGGCGTCACCACCTTCAGGATGTAGTCCATCTCGCCGGTCAGCGCGTGCGCCTCCTGCACTTCGGGCAGGCGGGCCACCAGCTCGCCGAAGCGGCGGGCATTGTCGCGGTTGTGGGTGGCTAAAGTCACCGAGATGACGTTGACCAGCGAAAAGCCCAGACGATCGCGGTCGAGCACGGCGCGGTATCCTTTGATGTAGCCATCATCCTCCAGCCGCTGGCGGCGGCGCGAGCATTGCGAGGGCGAGAGGTTCACGCGCTCCGAAAGGTCATTATTGGTATAGCGTGCATCCTCCTGCAGAAGCGCCATTATCTTGCGGTCAAATTGATCGAGACGCGTATCATCCACGAGCAATCCTCCATTCATGCATAATTTGCGCACATGATGACCATTTCAGGCGGTTGAATGCAAGCACCGTGCGGACACTGCGCGCTATCATCGTTGAAATTGGCCAAGCACGGCCGTGACAGCTTTCGGAGGACTCCATGGGCCCCTTCCCGCACGACGCCCCGCCTGCCAAGATCAACAAGCAAAACCCAGCCGGCACCGACGGTTTCGAGTTCGTCGAGTTCGCGCATTCGGAGCCCGAAAAGCTCGCCGAATTGTTCACCCGCATGGGCTATGTCGCGGTCGCAAGGCACCGCAGCAAGGACATCACCGTCTGGCGCCAGGGCGACATCAACTATGTCGTCAATGCCGAGCCCGGCTCGCATGCGATGAAGTTCGTTGAAAAGCACGGCCCCTGCGCCGCCTCGATGGCGTGGCGCGTGGTCGATGCCAAACATGCCTTCGACCATGCCGTCTCAAAGGGTGCCACGCCCTATGAGGGAAGCGACAAAGCGCTCGACGTGCCGGCGATCGTCGGCATTGGCGGCTCGCTGCTTTATTTCATCGAAGCCTATGGCGAAAAAGGCTCGGCTTACGACGCCGAGTTCGAGTGGCTGGGCGAGCGCGACCCGAAGCCCGAAGGCGTCGGCTTCTATTATCTCGACCACCTCACCCACAACGTCTATCGCGGCAACATGGACAAATGGTGGGATTTCTACCGCGATCTGTTCGGCTTCAAGCAGATCCATTTCTTCGACATCGACGGTAAGATCACCGGCCTTGTCAGCCGCGCCATCACCTCGCCCTGCGGCAAGATCCGCATTCCGCTGAATGAGTCCAAGGACGAGACCAGCCAGATCGCCGAGTATCTGAAGAAGTACAATGGCGAGGGCATCCAGCACATCGCGGTCGGCACCGATGCGATCTACGAGGCCACCGACAAGCTCGCCGCCAACGGGCTGAAATTCATGCCCGGCCCGCCCGACACTTATTATGAGATGTCGCATGAGCGCGTGCACGGCCACGACGAGCCGATCGAGCGCATGAAGAAGCACGGCATCCTGATCGACGGCGAAGGCGTCGTCGACGGCGGCACGACCAAGATCCTGCTGCAGATCTTTTCCAAAACCGTGATCGGCCCGATCTTCTTCGAGTTCATCCAGCGCAAGGGCGACGAAGGTTTTGGCGAAGGCAATTTCCGCGCGCTCTTCGAGTCGATCGAGCAGGACCAGATCAAGCGCGGCGTTATCAAGCTGGGCGGCAAGGCGGCTTAGACGATCCGATTCGGATAGCTTGCGACGCGATCAATTATGACCTAAATTATGGTCATAAAGGATCGCATCCATGAATGTCTCCATCGCCGAAGCCAAGGCCAAATTGTCGGAACTCGTAAGCCGCGCCGAAGCCGGCGAGGAGATTGTGCTTACGCGCCATGGCAAGGTTGCCGCGCGTATTGTACCTCCGGAGGTGGTCGAGCCGCTTCCGCGTATCGGCGCCCTGAAAGGGAAGATATGGATTGCGGACGACTTTGACGAACTCGGTCCCGAATGGGACGAGTACGTCAAATGACGACAGGTCCGTTTCTCGCCGATACGCACATTATCCTCTGGTCGATTTCGGACGACCGACGTCTCAGCGAACAGCACCGCGCCATCCTGAACTCGGAAGCCATGGTGTTCGCGAGCGCGGCAAGCGTTTGGGAAATCGCCATCAAACGGTCAATTGGAAAACTTCAGGCGCCAGATGACCTGCCGGGATTGCTTCCGAGGATGCGGTTTCAGCCCCTCGCCGTTACCTTGCAGCATGCGCACGCCGTCGGCGACTTACCTCCGCACCACGGCGATCCATTCGATAGGTTGCTGATTGCGCAAGCACAGGTGGAGAACCTGACCATCCTGACATCCGACTCGCATTTCGCTCGATACAGCATTGCGCTTGCCTAACTTTCCAGCCCTAGCCGCTCCACCTCGTCCTTCCTCAGCTTGACGTCGTAGTCGAGCAGAAACTCATCCAATTGCGGCGGCGCCACCGAAGTGCCGGAGAGCATCGCATGCACTTGGCCGCGATGGTGAATGTCGTGCAGGAAGACGTGGGCGAGAATGTCGCCGATCCGTTCGGGGATCATGCCGTCCTCGCGCCGGTCGGTGACGACGCGCCGGTCGAGATCGGCTTCCGACAGGCCGTCGCAGAAAGCGATGAGCTTGCGGTCGAAATCGGCCTGTGCCGCTGCCAGGCTTGCGGCGGCGTCTAACGGTATGAAGTCGTCGTAAGCCGCGGCACCCATGCCGCCATCGGTCAGGAAGTCGAAATAGAGAAGGTCGACCGCCAAGATGTGATTGAGCGTCTCCCTGATCGAAGGGAAGAAGCTGACGCGCCCGGCCTCGAACTCGCCGGGCTTGAGCGCGAGCACCGCGCGGTAGAGCCGGTCGTTCGACCACAGATTGTTGCGGGCCATGCGGCGCAGGTGCTCGAGCAAGGTCACCGTCGGGTTCTCACCCCCCGTATTTCTCGACCTTCTGCTCGATGGCGCCGAAGATCGAATGGCCGGTTCTGTCCTTCATCTCGATGCGCACCGTGTCGCCGAAACGCAGGAAGGGCGTCTTCGGCTCGCCGCTCTCGATAGTCTCGATCATGCGCAGTTCCGCAACGCAGGAATAGCCGGCGCCGCCCGCCGAAACCGGCTTGCCAGGGCCGCCGTCGAGCTTGTTGGAGACGGTCCCCGAGCCGATGATACTGCCGGCGGCGAGCGGTCGGGTTTTCGCGGCATGCGCGATCAGCGTCGGGAAATCGAAGGTCATGTCGACGCCCGCATTGGCGCGGCCGAACGGCTTGCCGTTGACGTCGACCAGCAGCGAGAGATTGACCTTGCCGCCGTCCCAGGCATCGCCCAACTCGTCGGGGGTGACGGCAACCGGAGAGAAGGCCGACGATGGTTTCGACTGGAAGAAGCCGAAGCCTTTGGCCAGTTCCGGCCCGGTGATGGCGCGCAGCGTGACGTCGTTGACCAGCATAATGAGGCGGATTGCCTCCTTCGCTTGTTCCAGACTGGCGCCCATCGGCACATCGTCGACGACGACCGCGACCTCGGCCTCCATGTCGATGCCGAAGGCCTCGTCGGCCATGCGGATCGGGTCGCGCGGCGCAATGAAGGAGTCCGAGCCGCCCTGATAGATCAGCGGGTCGGTCCAGAAGCTTGCCGGCATCTCCGCGCCGCGTGCCTTCCGCACCAGCTCGACATGGTTCACATAGGCGGAGCCGTCCGCCCATTGATAGGCGCGCGGCAGCGGGGAATGCGCGTCGTGCTCATGGAAACGCGCCGAGGGAACCGCGTTGGTCTCAAGCGATTCGGCCATGGCCGCCAGATGCGGCGCAATGCGGCGCCAATCGTCGAGCGCAGCCTGCAGCGTCGGCACCAGGAAGGAAGCGTCGGTGAACCGCGTCAGATCGCGCGAGACCACGACCAGTTTTCCGTCGCGCGTCCCGTTCTTCAATGTGGCAAGCTTCATGCGGTTTCCTCTCCTGAAGCGGCCTTCTGACCGCCTAGCCCCACAACAAGGCCGTCGCGGGCAATCGTCAAGTCGCCGAACCAAGTTTTCCTGACGGCGTCGATCCAGTCGTCCTCGCCGATCGCCGGATCGTCGGCTGGAATGAGATGGTTGAGCACCAGCCGCTTCACCCCGGCATCGCTGGCGATGCGGCCTGCTTCGTCGGCAAAACTGTGGCTCGCTAGGAGATGCTCGCGCAGCCGCGCGCCGTTGCCGGTCCGGGCGACCAGTCGCTCCACGCCCTCCTCCAGCATGGCCTCATGGACGAGGATGTCGGCAGCTTTGGCAAACTCAGCCAGTGGCGGAAAGAAGGCAGTGTCGGCGGAAAACACCACGCTCTTGCCGCCCTGCTCGAAACGCAGCGCAAAACAGTCGGTGACCGGCGGATGGTCGACGCGCAACGAAGTCACCGTCAGACCTCGCTCGTCCAAAATCGAGCCTTCGCCGAACTCCTCGACCGTGATCAGGTCGCGGATGTCCGGCCTGCCTTCGTCGATGATGCGGATCTCGATGTCGAACTCCATCGCCTGGCAGAAGCATTGCCAGTAATGCCCCGTGCCGGGTGGGCCAAAAACGGTCACCGGCGTCGCCAGACCCGCCGTCCAGGCCGTGTGGATCAGCGGCCCGAGTTCCAGAACGTGGTCCGAATGAACGTGCGTGACGAAGATCAGATCGAGCGCTTTGAGGCTGACGCCGGCATCAGTCAGCGCACGCGTGACGCCCAGCCCGCAATCGACGACGATGGTGCGCCCGCCGATTTCAAGCAGCGACGAACTCGGCCAGGGTCCGCCCGGCCGGACTGCCGGGCCACCCTTGGAGCCGAGCAGGACGAGCCGATCCACGTTTTCGGTATTCAAGACCGGTCGCCTTCCGGAGTGCCGTTGAAACGCTTCTTCAGGTCGGCCCAGCAGTCGATGTAGTTCTCCTGCAAGGTGCCGAGCTCGGCGGCGTAGCGCGTCAGCATCTGCGGAAAGCGCGTCTCGAACATGAAGGCCATGGTATTGTCGAGCTTGACCGGCTTCAGGTCGGCGCGCGTCGCCTTCTCGAAGCCGGAAGCGTCCGGCCCATGCGCCAGCATCTGGTTGTGCAGGCTGATGCCGCCGGGCACGAAACCTTCCTCCTTGGCGTCGTACTGGCCGTGGATCAGGCCCATGAACTCGCTCATGATGTTGCGATGGTACCAGGGCGGCCGAAACGTGTTTTCCGCCACCAGCCAGCGCGGCGGGAAGATGACGAAGTCGACGTTGGCCGTGCCCTCCTCGCCGCTCGGCGCTGTCAGCACAGTGAAGATCGATGGATCGGGGTGATCGAACAGGATGGCGCCGACGGGCGAAAACGTCGCCAGATCATATTTGTAGGGCGCGTAGTTGCCATGCCAGGCGACGACGTCGAGCGGCGAATGGCCGAGTTCGGTAACGTGGAAGGCGCCGCACCATTTGACGATCAGCCGGCAGGGCGTCTCCTTCTCCTCGAACCAGGCGCAGGGCGTTTTGAAATCGCGCGGATTGGCCAGGCAATTGGCGCCGATCGGGCCGCGGTCGGGCATGGTGAACTTGGCGCCGTAATTCTCGCAGACATAGCCGCGCGCCTCCTTGTCGGCGAGCTCGACCTTGAAGACGAGGCCGCGCGGCAGCACCGCGATCTCGCCGGGGCGAAGCTCGATCACCCCCATCTCGGTGACGAAGCGCAGCGCGCCCACCTGCGGCACGACCAGCAATTCGCCGTCGGCGTTAAAGAAATGGTCGTCCACCATCGACCGGTTGGCGACATAGACATGCGCGGCCATGCCCGACTGGCCGACCGCATCGCCGGCCGTGGTGAAGGTACGCATGCCGGAAATGAAGTCGGTCGGCTCGGTCGGCATTGGCGTCGGGTTCCAGCGGTATTGGCCGAGCGCGAGCTCGTGGTCGCCGATACTAGGCCCGGTCTTCCACAAGGGGTAGCTGGCGCCCTTGAATCGGCCGGTGTGCTTCACGCTCGGACGGATGCGGTAAAGCCAGGAGCGCTCGTTGGTGCCGCGCGGCGCGGTAAAGGGCGAGCCGGACAGTTGCTCGGCATAGAGGCCATAGGCCGGCCGCTGTGGTGAGTTGCGGCCCTGCGGCAGCGACCCGGGCAGCGTCTCGGTTTCAAAATCATTGCCGAAACCCGGCATGTAGGAAAAGGCCATCCGATCCTCCCTGATCCTGGCTTGCCAGCGTCCTGACAACGCGGCGCTGCCGGCGATGTTGACCAAACTGGTTTCATTTGTAACCATCGAAAATGTAACTATCAACGGCCGCGCGGCATCCCGGGAGCGCTTCATGGAACCGGATATCCTCGAGTTGGAAAGCTTCCTGCCCTACAGACTCTATCGGTTGGCGGATACCGTCAGCCGCGAATTTTCGCGCATCTACAAAGAGCGCCACGGTCTGACGCGACCGGAATGGCGCACGCTGTCGGGGCTTGGCGAGCGGGGCACGATGACGGCGACCGAACTCGGTGAACAGTCGGCCATGCACAAGACGAAGGTGTCGCGCGCGGTGGCGGAGTTGGAACGGCGGCGGTGGTTGACGCGGACGCCGGATGAGAATGATCGCCGCGTAGAGCGCCTGGCGCTGACCAAGACGGGTTTAGCCGCCTATCGCGAGATGGTGCCGCTGGCGAAGGCGTTTGAAAGGGAGTTGCTGGGGAAGCTGAGTGTGGAGGAGCGCGCGGCGATTGCCAGGGGGGTGGCGGCGCTGGAAGAGGCTTTGGAGAGAAAGTAGATGAGAGGCCGGCGGGACAGCGCCCCCCTCTGTCCTGCCGGACATCTCCCCCTCTTGGGGGGAGATTGGCAGCTTTGGCGACGGCGCTCGTCTTGCAACGTCCGCGATTGGCGAAGGCCGATGTGACGGCTGATCTCCCTCCTTGAGGGGTAGATGTCCGGCAGGACAGAGAGGGGGGCGAAGGAACTCGACATCTCTCCAGAGGCTCTCACCAATCCATCACAACCTTCCCAGAACTCCCACTCCTCATCGCATCGAACCCCACCTGGAAATCGTCAATCCCGATGCGATGGGTGATCAGCCCCGAGACATCCAGCGGGCCTTGCACCAGGGCGATCATCTTGTACCAGGTCTCGAACATCTCGCGGCCGTAGATGCCTTTGAGATGCAGCATCTTGAAGATGACCTTGTTCCAGTCGATCTCGAAGCCGGTCGGCGCGATGCCGAGGATGGCGATCTTGCCGCCATTGTTCATAGTGTCGATCATGTCGCGAAAGGCAGGGGCCGCGCCTGACATCTCCAGCCCGACGTCGAAACCCTCGCTCATGCCGATCGACGGCATCACATCGCGCAGCTTTTTCTTCGAGGCGTCGACGACATGCTGGACACCGAGTTTTCGCGCCAGATCCAGCCGGACCGGGTTGATATCGGTGATGACGACCTTTCGCGCGCCGACGCATTGCGCCACCAGCGCACCCATGATGCCGATCGGCCCGGCGCCGGTGACCAGCACGTCCTCGCCGACCAGATCAAAGGACAAGGCTGTGTGCACGGCATTGCCCAGCGGATCGAAGATAGCGGCGATCTCGTCCGGCACATCGTCGGGGATCGGCACGACATTGTGCTGTGGGATCGCCAGATACTCGCCGAAGGCGCCGGGACGGTTGACGCCGACGCCGAGCGTGTTGCGGCAGAGATGCCCTCGCCCGGCGCGGCAGTTGCGGCAATGGCCGCAGACGATGTGGCCTTCGCCCGACACGCGCTGGCCGACCTTGTATTCGGTGACCGCGGAGCCGAAATCAGCGACCGTGCCGGCGAATTCGTGGCCCGTCACCATCGGCACGGGCACCGTCTTCTGCGCCCACTGGTCCCAATTGTAGATATGGACGTCGGTGCCGCAGATCGCGGTCTTCTTGACCTTGATCAGCACGTCGTTGGGGCCGATCTCCGGCACCGGCACCTCTTCCATCCAGATGCCCGGCTCGGCCTTGGCCTTCACCAGCGCCTTCATCATGTTCGACATCAGACGCTCCTCAAAAATCTTGCCTGTCTTGATGGGATCGGTTTCATCAGTGCGCCGCCTCCAGAATGTTCTTCAGCCTGAGCAAGTCTCGATTGGTCGAACGCCGAACGGCCAGGGCGATAAACGGCGCCACAAGACGGGAAAAGCCTGTCGGGGTACCGCGGTTCCGGAGCGCCATATGGGTAGCGCCTTCTCGGGTATCGCGCCATGCATAACTCGTTTCCATGGGAAACGGTCCTTCGGCGGTTCGCATCACCAGCCGCTCGCCCTGCACGAGATCGACAATTTCGTAGGTGTAAACAAGCCGCCGTCCGAGGAA
The DNA here is from genome assembly GCF_020165175.1 of Mesorhizobium sp. CA16. Classification (NCBI taxonomy): domain Bacteria; kingdom Pseudomonadati; phylum Pseudomonadota; class Alphaproteobacteria; order Hyphomicrobiales; family Phyllobacteriaceae; genus Mesorhizobium; species Mesorhizobium sp. CA16. Next base: position 246,450 of record NZ_JAIUHP010000006.1, on the reverse strand, counting down.
CTGCGCTACGAATGCAATTCTCGATCCTACCTGAACCGGTCGGGGCGTCTTCCATTCGACCGATTTGATATTGACGTACCAGCGGGGCACGTTGTCCGGATCGGCGGAAAAGGCGGCGACGACCGCGCGGGGCCTGGCGATCTCGATCCTGCTCGTGACATCGATCGTCATGGCCGACTTCTGTTTTCCTCGGCGTGGGTCAAGCGATTACACCCAGTTCTTTTCCCACGTCGCCGAAGGCCGCGACGGCCCTGTCGATGTCGGCGCTGGAATGGGCGGCAGACATCTGCGTGCGGATGCGCGCCTGGCCCTTCGGCACCACCGGAAAGGAGAAACCGATGACATAGATGCCGCGCTTCAGCATGCGCTGCGCCATCTCCTGCGCCAGTGCCGCATCGCCCAGCATCACCGGGATGATCGGATGATCGGCGCCAGCCAGCGTGAAGCCCAGTTTGCCCATGCTGGAACGGAACCGGTCCGCATTGGCATATAGTCGCTCGCGCAACGCGTCGCCATGGCGGATCAGGTCGAAGACCTTGATCGAGGCGCCGGCGATCGCCGGCATCAGCGTGTTGGAGAAGAGATAGGGGCGCGAGCGCTGGCGCAGCCAGTCGACCACCTGGCTTTTGCCCGACGTGTAGCCGCCGGAGGCACCGCCCAGCGCCTTGCCAAGCGTGCCGGTAATGATCTCCACCCTGTCCTCGACGCCGCAATGCTCGGCCGAGCCACGGCCGTTCTTGCCGACGAAGCCGACCGCATGGCTGTCGTCTACCATGACCATGGCGTCGTATTTCTCGGCGAGGTCACAGACGCCCTTGAGATTGGCGATGATGCCGTCCATCGAGAACACGCCGTCGGTGGCGATCAGCCGAAAGCGGCAGTCCTTGGCCTCCTTCAGCCGGGCCTCGAGATCGGCCATGTCGTTGTTGGCGTAGCGGAAACGTTTGGCCTTCGAGAGCCGCACGCCATCGATGATCGAGGCGTGGTTCAGCGCATCCGAGATGATGGCGTCCTCCTCGCCGAGCAGCGTTTCGAACAGGCCGCCATTGGCGTCGAAGCAGGAAGAATAGAGGATGGTATCGTCCATGCCCAGAAAGGAGGAGATGGTCGCCTCGAGCTGCTTGTGTTCCTCCTGCGTGCCGCAAATGAAGCGCACGGAGGCCATGCCGTAGCCGTAGCGGTCGAGCGCGTGCTTTGCCGCGTCGCGCAGATCCGGGCTGTCGGCGAGCCCGAGATAGTTGTTGGCGCAGAAATTCAGCACCTTTTCGCCGCCGACCTCGATCTCGGCGGATTGCATCGAGGAGATCACCCGCTCGGACTTGTAGAGTCCGGCCGATTTCAGCCCTTGAAGCTCGCTATCGATATGGGAAAGGAATGCTTTGCTCATGGTCGGCCCTGTTCGGTTCGAGGCCGGACTGTCGCGCTACGGGCACGAAAAATCCATCGCAAAAGCGACCGCTTCGGTGGCGCTGAGAAAGCCCGGTCGCAATCCCTGCGATGGCGTGGCGGCAATAGGATCAAAAAAGAGATGTGCGAGAAAGGACGTGATAACCATCTTGCGAGCTTTTCCGCGCTGCCGCGATCACCTTGCCGACCCGTTAACCCTTTCAAGTTAATCGTTTTCCCGCCACGAATCCTTGGCAGGTATCCGTCGACCGGAGGGGTCACCCAGTTATGTCGCAGCAGCCAGTGCCGAGCGTTTCGCGCAAGCTGATCCTGCTCATCAAGACCGGCTACTGGCTGGCGCTGACGATTATCGCCGCCATGGTGATCGCCTCCTTCATCCTTCTGCAGCAGTTGATGGCGCAGCAGCAGCATAATGATGCGCTGCTCGACATCGTCCAGACGCAGAAGGCGCTGTCGCAGCGCATCGTCTTCCTGGCCAGCGCCACGGGTGCTGCCTCGCGCGACAAGCAGCCGGCGCTGGTGACCGCGCTCAAGCAGGCGACCGGCGAGTTCGAAACCAATTACGACCGGCTGCTCACCGAGACCGGCGCCGACCCGCTGTCGCCGGCGCGCAACGATCCCAAATCGATCGAATACGTGCTGTTCAGCAAGCCGTTCCATCTCGACTATTTCTCCGTCGGTCTGGTGGCCAACGGAGAGCGACTGGCCTCGTCCTTCGGATCCCAACTCGGCATGCAAAGCGATGGCTACAAGGGCGGCACCGAGCGCGCCGGCCTCGACGCCTCCCTCGCCAATGCGACCTTGTCCGGCTATGCCGCGCTCGGCCAGCGCATCAGCGCCTTTGCAGACGAACGCTCCGGTCAATTGCTCAACCTGCACCGCACCCTTTTCTTTGCCACCCTTGGCGTCATCGTGCTGGTCGCGTTGTTCATTTTCCGGCCGATGTCCAACGCCATCCTGCGCAAGACACGCGAGCTGGTCGACGCGCGCAACTCGATGGCCTTCATCGCCGTGCATGACGGCCTGACCGGGCTGCACAACCGCACCTTCCTTACCGACCATTTCGAAACGCTGATCAAAGGCGCTCACCGCCGCCGCGAGCGCCTGGCGGTGATCCAGCTCGATCTCGACCGCTTCAAGCAGATCAACGACACGCTTGGCCATGCCGCCGGCGACTACGTGCTGGTGGTGACCGCGCAGCGCATGCGCGATTCCTGCCGCGCGTCGGATCTGTGCGCGCGGCTTGGCGGCGACGAGTTCGTCATGATCCTCAACGGCGCCGGCAGCACCGAGGACATCCATGCGCTGGCCAAGCGCATCCTCGGCGAGATCAACGAGCCGATCACGTTCCAGGGCACGACCATCATGCCCGGCGCCAGCGCCGGCATCGCCGTCTATCCGGTCGACGCCGACAACGCGCAGGACCTGCTCGTCCATGCCGATCTCGCGCTTTATTCCGCCAAGAAGCTCGGCGGCGGCAACTTCTCCTTCTTCTCCGAGGAACTGCGCCGCGAGCTAGACTACCGCAAGCAGCTCGAACAGGACATCCGCACGGCGATCGCCAACAAGAGTTTTGAGGTCTATTTCCAGCCGCAGGTATCGCTGACCAGCGGCAAGATCAGCGGCATCGAGGCGCTGGTGCGTTGGAAACACGCGACGCGCGGTATGATCTCGCCCGGCGAATTCATTCCCGTCGCCGAAAAATGCGGCTTCATGCCGGATGTCGGCCGCATCGTTATCGCCAAAGCGATCGAGGAAGCCGCCGAATGGAACCGCGCCGGCATCGATTTCGGGCGCATCGCCGTCAATGTCTCGGGCACGGAGCTGCGCGAGCTCGATTTCGACGCCTTCTTGTTCGGCACGCTGGAGCGGGCAGGGCTGCCCCCACAGAAGCTGGCGCTGGAGATCGTGGAATCCGTCATCCTCGATGACGAGAAGACCGGGATCGCCGCCAAGCTGCGCCACATCCGCGCCGCCGGCGTGCATCTCGAGCTTGACGACTTCGGCACCGGCTATGCCTCGCTCAGCCACGTCAACCCCAACGAGATCGACCGGCTCAAGATCGACCGCCGCTTCGTCCAGAACATCAACGAGAACGGCGACAACTCCAAGATCGTGCGCGCCATCACCGAGCTTGCCCGCGGGCTCGGCATCTCGATCGTCGCCGAGGGCGCCGAAACCGAGGCCGAGCTCGACTCGCTGATGGCGATCGGCTGCGACCAGGTGCAAGGCTATTCCATCGCCTTCCCGATGCCGCAGGACAAGGCGCGCGAATGGCTTTTGGCGCGTAGCCCGAAGAAGACGAAGCTGAAGGTGCTGCAGGGCAGCTTGGCCTAAGGTCAGTTGCTATTCGGGTGAGGCCGGCCCGTGAACAGCGGCCTTCTGCGCTTCCTGCGCTCACGTACGTTAAGTACGCTCCGCTCCGGTTCTCGCCGGCCGAAGCCCTCATAAGTGTCTCCGCCCTATGAAGGGTACGGCGACGCTACATCTTCGGCGCGACATCGGACTACGACTGAGGCGGCTGGCGCGCGGCCCCTACAAAAAGCAAGCCGCTATGTTGTAAGCCCTGCGGCGATCGGGATGGGGAAAAAAGCGGGGCGCATTGGGGAAGGCGCCCCGGTAAGCGGAGTTCCGCGCTCTTATTTGGTGCTGTTGCCAGGCCCAGTCGTCGTGGTGGTCGTATCGCAATTGTTACAGTCGAGCTTCCCATTGTTTATCTGACCGCTTGGTCCGGTCGTTGTGGTGGTCGTGGTCGTCCCATTGTCATTGTTTGGCGGGTTCCCGCTATGTCCCTGTTCAGACGTGGTCGTCGTAGTGCTGCCTTTAGGGTCCGCAAGCGCGGGAGCGGAGGCTGCGAATGCAAGTGCCGTCGTGACGATAAGAAGGGTTCTCATGGTTTTCCTCCCTAAGACGCTTTGTACGCCGCATCATTGGAGGCAGGGCCCTCTGTGCCTAATATAAGCATACTCTAATAAAACTTGAGGACAATCTATAATCGGATTATAGGCGCTGGAAGGCCTCCTAGAGGTGAGCAATTTCAAACTGACCCACTACCCAGTGTTCAGCCAACTTGACACGTCGGTTCAGCCATGGCGGCCTGAGAGATCGCAACCGGATCTCGCGGATGCCGCTTCGCCTTATCCTGCCACTGCTGTTGTCGATCGCATGGCCGGCCTTGGCCGCCGATCGCACCATTTACGTCACCTTCGACGACGGTCCGCTGAACGGCACCAGCAACATCCTCGACGTGCTCTTTTGACGGCAAGGCGAAACTGACGGCGTTGATCGCGGCGCTCAAGCTGCGCCACTACGCCTTCGGCGCGATAGCCGGTTACGACTGAGGCGGCTCGGCGTTGCGCCTAAGGGCCGCAAGCACCTGCGTGAATTCGGCGAGCTTGTCATCGGGGATACCAGCCCGCAGACGCTTGTCGAAGGCTACCGCCGCGAGGCGCAACTTTTCGAACAGCGCTTCGCCGGCTTCCGTCAACGCCACCTGATGGACCCTGCGGTTTTCCGGATCGCGGCGGCGTGTCAGCAATCCTTGCGCCTCCATGCCGTTGAGATGATGGGTAAGCGTCGCACCCTGGATGCCGATCATCCCGGCAAGCTCGCGCTGGTTCGCCAGTTCCTTCGACTTGACCGACAGCAAAGTCACCCAGACCGGCAGCGTGCCACCGGCCTCGACCATCGCGGCATCGAAAGCCTGCGCCACCACTTTCGAGGTACGAGCGAGAGTCATGCCGACGGGCGGACGGTCAAACGGTGTCATGACCTGACAGTAGAGCAAAGCGATTGGAACATGAAACCTGGCTTCATGATTGACATCTAACCGTTAGATATCTAACTTTGTCTTATTGATGGCGTCGGCATGCTGCGACGCGCGGCGGCGGCAGAGAGGAATGCGGTCATGCAATATGTCTATATCGTCACCATCGGCCTGCACGTCATGGCCGGCGTGTTCTGGGCCGGCACAACCATTGCGGTTGCCCGCGATCCGGAGATCAAGGCGGAGCGCTTCATCCGGCCGCAGCTCGGCGCCTCCGGCCTGGCGTTCCTGACTGGCATACTGCTCTGGTATTTCTTCCACGAAGGGGCTTTCGGCTCAATGGAGAAGGTGCTGGCGCTGGGCATTTTGACGGCGCTGGTCGCCGCCGGCGTGCAGGGTGCGCTTGTCGCCTCCGCCAGCAGACAGCTGGCCGGCGCAGATCAAGCGAGGCAAACCCAGCTGCGGGCGAAAATGACCAGAGGCGAACGCATTGCCGGCGGGCTGCTGGTTATCACCGTGTTTTGCATGGCGTCTGCCAAGCTGTTTTGAAATCGCACGGCCGGCAAAACCGACCGGGCGCGGCGCGCAACGGACCAAAGCGGCAGGTGGCTCTCCTTGCAAAGGTCCGTTGCGCGTCACAACCCTCAGATCCTGATCCCAAACCGGATCCCGTCATAGATGGCGGCGTGGATGTTGCGCGAGGCGACAGCGTCGCCGATGCGAAACATCACGAAGCCGCCTTCGGCATTGCGAGCGGGGAAGATGTCGCCGCCGCTCACCAGCCGCTCATAGTCGACCGCGCCGCCGTTCTTCGACAGGGGTTTGAGCGACAGATAAAGATCGTCGAGCGGCACGGTGCCGTGCTCGACCACCACCTGGTCGATGCGCCGCTCGCCGCGCCAGCCGTCGGCGAAGTCCGACGCCAGCTCGGCGACGAGCTGGTTGCCCTCGCGGCGAACCGAACGCAGGCGGGTGTTGATGGTGACGGTGACGCCCTTCTCATGGAAGGCGCGCATATAGGGCACGTGGTTCAGGCCGCCCATTTCCGGCGCGAAGAAGCGCTCGGGCGAAACCAATTCCAGCTTCGAGCCACTGTTGGCGATCAGCTCGGCAGCGCCCATGCCCTGATGGCCGCCATTGTCGTCGTAAAGCAGCACGTTCTCGGCCGGCTTGACGCTCCCGGCCATGATGTCCCAGCTCGAGGTGACAAGATTGTCACCGGCCGTCAGCGGCGGGTTCTGCGGCATGCCGCCGGTCGCCACGATCACCACATCCGGCGCCAACGCCAGCACGTCATCCTTCTCGGCCCAGGTGTCGTAGCGGATCTCGACGCCGAGACGGTCGAGCTCGGCCAATCGCCAGTCGATGATGCCGATCAGTTCCTTGCGGCGCGGGTTGTGGGTTGCGAGCCTCACCTGGCCGCCTGCCTGGCTGGAGGCTTCGAGCACAGTCACCTGATGGCCACGCTCGGCCGCCACGCGGGCGGCCTCCAGGCCGCCGGCGCCAGCGCCCACCACCACGACTTTCTTCTTCGGTCCCTCGCTCTTGGCGATGACGTGCGGAATGGTCGCCTCGCGGCCGGTCGCGGCGTTGTGGACGCACAGCGCCTCGCCGCCTTCATAGATGCGGTCGAGACAATAGGTGGCGCCGACGCAAGGCCGGATCTCGTGCTCGCGGCCCTCCATCACTTTGCGGACGATATGCGGATCGGCGATATGCGCGCGGGTCATGCCGACCATGTCGAGCTTGCCGGTGGCGATGGCGTGGCGGGCCGTTGCGACATCGGAAATGCGCGCCGCATGGAAGGTCGGGAATTTCGTCGCCGCCCTCACCTCGCCGGCGAAATCGAGATGCGGCGAGGACCGCATGCCGGCCACCGGGATGACCTTGGTCAGCGACGCGTCGGTCTCGATCGTGCCGCGGATGATGTTGAGAAAATCGACCTTGCCGGATGAGGCCAAGCGCCTGGCGATCTCGACGCCAACTTCCTTCGAGATGCCCTTTTCGACATCCTCGTCGGCGACCATGCGGATGCCGACGATGAATTCTCTACCGACCGCGGCGCGCACGGCGTCGAGCACCATGTCGGTGAAGCGCAGCCGGTTGTCGAGCGAGCCGCCGAACTCGTCGTCGCGATGGTTGGTCAAAGGCGACCAGAAGCCGTCCATCAGATGGCCATAGGATTCGAACTCGATGCCGTCGAGCCCGGCTGCCTGGCAGCGCTGCGCGGCGGAAGCATAGTCGGCGACGATGCGCTCGATATCCCACTCCTCGATGGTCTTCGGGAACGCGCGGTGCGCCGGCTCGCGCACCGGCGAGGCCGAAAGCACCGGCAGCCAGTCGGCCTTGTTCCAGCCCGTGCGGCGGCCGAGATGAGTGATCTGGATCATCACCTTGCAGTCATGCTCATGACAGGCGTCTGCCAGTTCGGCCAACCACGGCACGATACGGTCGTCATAGACATGCAGGTTGCCGAAGGCAGCCGGGCTGTCGCGCGAGACGATCGCCGAGCCCGCCGTCATGGTCAGCGCCATGCCGCCCTTGGCCTTCTCGGCATGGTAGAGCCGGTAGCGCTCCTTCGGCATGCCGTCCTCGGAATAGGCCGGCTCATGGCTCGTCGACATCACCCGGTTCTTCAGCGTCAGGTGCTTGAGCTGATAGGGTTGGAGAAGCGGGTCGTTGCTGGTCATTGTCTTCCTGCCGTTTCAAATTGTGCGGGAGCGGAGCGCTCCCGCTTCCATTTCACGCATCGGATTCATCCGAAAACCGCTGCGCACTTTTCGGTCCGATGCTAATGAGCGGTCAAACGCGCTGCGCCCGAGAGGACTGCAACGCTTCTTTCAACCTTCGTTTCGCGCCCGCCGCATTGAACTGCGCTTCTAACGGCCGGGAGCAAGGAGCCCGCCCATGACCGACGCCAAAAACCTCACCCAGCTCGGCAAGCACGTCGAGACGCCACAGAGCCCCGAACAGGCGGTCCTGGAGACCGTGCCGTTCCAGCGCGGCGACGGCCCGCCGGCGATCGTGCGCTTCACCTGCCCCGAATTCACCTCGCTGTGCCCGGTCACCGGCCAGCCGGATTTCGCGCAAATCGTCATCGACTACGCGCCTGACCGGACCCTGGTGGAATCGAAGTCGCTGAAATTGTTCATGACCTCGTTCCGCAACCACGGCGCCTTCCACGAGGAGTGCACCGTGATGATCGGCCGCCGCATCGTGGAGGCCACGAAACCGCTCTGGCTGCGCGTCGGCGGCTACTGGTTCCCGCGCGGCGGCATTCCGATCGACGTCTTCTGGCAGACCGGCGCGCCGCCCAAGGACGCCTGGCTGCCGGATACTGGCGTTGCGCCCTATCGCGGAAGGGGTTGAGATTTGTTGCGAAAGGCTGGCGGGACAGCGCGCGAAGGAACGCCAGCCCTGATCTTCAATCACCATTATCATTCGCACTGATACTGGCTGAGCGCCCACTCGCCGGTGACCGACAGAAGGTCGGAGACCTTCCAGGCGCCGCCGACCTTCTTCAGCTTCCATTCCAGCCGGTGCTGGTGGCCTTCGACGGCGAAGGCGACGACCACCTTGGCCTCGTCGCCATTGACGGCTTCGATGGTGCGCAGGCTCCGGTCGATGGCGAGCTTGTCATAATCTGCATTGTCGAGCGCCATGTTGGGGTCGAGGCACTCGCCCTGCCCCGAGACGCGTAGCGCATCGCTCTTGTCGAGCACGGTTTTCGCCGGATCGATGAAATTCTTGCGCTGAGAAGGGTCGAGTTCCAACCCGACATGTTCGTAGAACGGCTTCACCACCGCGGTCGGCGATCCGGGCAGGACAGGTGCGACGGGCGCCGGTTCGGCTGGTTTGGTTTCCGGCGCCGCGGCAGGCGGCGACTTGTCGGTCTCGGGCGCTTTGTCGCCTGAAGACGCGTTCGGGGGCGGCGAGCCGAAGAGCGCCTGCGCCGAGACTCCGCCGCTCAGCCCCGCGGCCAGCATCGACAAGCTCGACAGCACGAGGACGGACCAGCGAAGCACGGCGTCACTCCGTCGAGGCGCCGCATTCCAGCGCGCTGAGCTTCCAGTCGCTGGTCTTGGAGGTGATATCGGCGATCTTCCACTTGCCGTCCACTTTCTTCAGCGACCACACCATTTCGCGTTTGGAGTCATCGCCTTCCGGGAAAAGATTGAAGCTTGCCGTCACCTCGGCGGTGTCGCCGTTGACGGCTTCGGTGAGCTTCAGCGTCTTCGACAGGGTCTTCTGGTCGAAATCCTGGGCGTCGAGGCCGGGGTCGAAGTCGATACAGGATACCTCGTCGGGCTTCTCCTTCTGCGCCTTGTCGTTGGCTTCGAACAGCTTGGTCACCGGCTCGGTGAAGCGGTCGCGGTATTTGGCGTCCGCCTCGAACTTCACCTCCGGCACATAGAAGAACTTCACGGTGTTGGAAGCCGGCCCGGCAAGCGCGGCGCCGGGCAAGGCTATCGACATGGCAGCGGCAAGCATTGTCGGCTTCATGCAGGATCTCCGAGGTTCGGTGCGTGGCGGCAAGCTCGCTGCCACGCATCCTGCATACCGGCTTTTTTGCGGCTCATGAAGTCCAGTCGCGCTCAGGCATCCAGCCAGACGTTCTGGAAGTCCATTTCGTAGGTCTGGTGCATCGAATAGTTCTTCACCTTCTTGTTCATGTGGCAGTAGAGCTTCTGCCAGAAGGGCTGGATGATGACGCCGGAATCCTGCAGGATCGCCTCGACATCCTTCATCACCTCCTTGCGCTTGGCGACGTCGATCTGCGACAGCGCATCCTTGAGCTTGGCGTCGAACTCCGGGTTGGAATAGGCTGTCTCGTTCCAGGCCTCGCCGGTGCGGTAGCCGAGCGCCAGCACCTGCACGCCGAGCGGGCGCATGTACCAGATGGTCATGGAATAAGGATATTTCGTCCAGTCGTTCCAGAAGGTCGAGCCGGGCAGCACCGTGCGCTTCACCTTGATGCCGGCGTCGCGCAGCTGGCCGGCAATCGCATCGCCGGTGTTCTTCTGCCATTCGTCCTCGACCGTGATCAGCTCATGCTCGAAATCGGCCTGACCTGCCTCCGCCATCAGCTTCTTGGCGCCGGCGGCGTCGCGCTCCTTCTTGGGCAGCGGGTAGTATTCAGGATGGATCGGGCTGACATGGTGGTTCTCGCCGACCGTGCCGCGGCCATTATAGCCGAGCTGCATCACCTGGTTGTTGTCGACCGCCATCTGCAGCGCGTTGCGCACCCGCTTGTCGTCATAGGGCTTATGCGTGATGTTGGTGCGGGCAACGAGCGTGGTCGCCGTCGCGACCTCCGACTTCACCAGATCCATCTTGTCTAGCGGGTCGATGTAGTCGGCCGGCGTTTCGAAGTCGAGGTCGATCTCGCCGGAATCGAAGGCATTCAGCGTAGCGTTGAAGTCGGTGCCGTAGTCGATGAACTCCACGCCGTCGAGCGGCGCTTCGCCGCCCCACCACTTGCCGTTCTCGCGGCGCTTGACGACCGCCTTCTGACCAACCGAATAGGACACCAGCTCGAAAGCTCCGGTGCCGATCGGCTTCTTGATCGGGTCGGCGCCGTCCTTGTCGAAGTCGCGGTGCACGACCAGGGCCGGATAGTCGGTGAGGCCGGGGATGATGGCGATGTCGGCTTCGTTGAGCTTCAGCTTGACCGTGTGGTCATCGACCTTGGTGATCGCGCCGTCCTTGGCCTTGCCAGTCTTGGCATCGATAAGCGCGCCGACACGAGCCGCCATGGAATTGCCGGACGCCCCCTTCTCGCACCAGCGGTTCAGATTGAAGACCACGTCATCTGCGTTGAAGGCATCGCCATTGTTCCAGGTCACGCCCTTGCGCAGGTGCAGCGTGTATTCGGTGGCGTCGTCATTGACGTCCCAGCTTTCGAGCAGCACCGGCTCGAAAGTGAACTGGTGCGTGTAGCGCACCAGCGGTTCCAGCCACGTGCGGGTGACGTTTGCCATCTCCGTCCAGTCATAGGTGCGCGGATCCTTCTGCGCCTTAACCGACATCGCGACATGCAGCGTACCGCCCTTCTTGGGCTCATCGGCAAGGGCCTTGGTCGGCGCGCCAAGGCCGAGCATGCCATAGGCGAAAGCCGTCGATGCACCGAAGGCGCTTGCCAGAGCCAGGAATTCGCGCCGGTCGACACGCCCTGCCCGCGCCTCCTCGGCCATCGCTTCGATAGCGGCTGGAACCCGGTCGCCATTGCTTCTGAACAGTGTCATTCTCTTTCTCCCATTGGTTTGAGCGGGTCTTTTGCCCTTTTGCTTGAACTTTCGTCTATTAACTAACGCTGTCCGGCAGCTTTTCCTCACGCCGGGCGATCAAATCCCTGAGACCTTCGGCGATGCCTTCGTCGAGCTTCGGCTCCTGGTAGTCGGCGAGCATGGCGCGCGCCTTTTCTCGGCCGCGCGTGTCATGATCCTTGGCGCCTTCGGCGCTCCACTGCTCGAAGGAATTGAAGTCCATGATGTTGGGCATGAAGAAGGCGCTCTCGAAATGCTCGAGCGTGTGCTGTGTGCCGAGGAAATGCCCTTGCGGGCCGACCTCGCGGATTGCCGCCATCGCTTCCTTGAAATCGTCGAAGGGAACGCCGCCGGCATATTTATACCAGCCGACGAGCTGCTCGCAGTCGGTGGCGAATTTCGAATAGCCGCAGGTGAGGCCCGCCTCCAGCCAACCGGCGGAATGCCAGATGTAATTGGCGCCGGAAAGGATCGCGGCATGCATCAGCATGTTCGCCTCGTAGCCCGCCTGCGCGTCGTTGAGCTTGGAGCCGACATGGAAGCCGGAGGTGCGCCAGGGCAGCTTGTATTTCCTGGCCAGCGCGCCCATCAGATACATCATCTGCGCGGCTTCCGGCGTGCCGCCCATCGGCGCACCGGTCTTCATGTCGACGGTGACCATGAACTGACCGTAGAGCTGCGGCGAGCCGGGCCGAATGAGCTGCGTGAGCGCCACGCCGGCGAGCGCCTCGGCGTTGACCTGCGCCACCGCGCCGACGGCGGAGGCCGAGGTCGAGGCGCCGCACAGCGCGAAAGGCGCCAGGATCAGCGGCTGGTTATGGCTCGCATAGACCCGCATGGCGTCGATCATGGTGGCGTCCCACACCAGCGGCGAATTGCAGTTGGTAATCGCCACCAGCACGGAGTTGTCGCGCACGAACTCCTCGCCGAAGACGATGCCGGCCATCGCCATCGTGTCCTCGGCGCGCTCCTTGGATGTCACGATGCCCATGAACGGCTTGTCGGAATGTTTCAGCGCCGAATGGATGATGTGGAGATGCCGCTTCGGCACCGCGATTTCCATCGGCTCGCAGATGACGGAGCTCGAGGAATGCAGCGCCGGCGCCATATAGGCCATCTTGTGGAAATTGTTGAGGTCGGCGAGCGTGCCGTAACGGCGCTTGTTGTCGAGGTCGCGGATATAGGGAGCGCCATACATCGGCACGAAGATCGAGTTCTTGCCGCCGACGCGCACCGTGCGCTCCGGATTGCGCGCGTTGAGCGTGAACTCAGGCGGAACTTTCGAGACGAGTTCCATCAGGAGCGCGCGGTCGATGCGGACGCGCGTTTGCCTGACATCGGCGCCGGCCGCTTTCCAGAGCTCTATCGCCCCGTCGTCGCGGAATTCGCAGCCCACCTCCTCGAGGATCTTGAGCGATTCCTCGTGGATCAGCTCCACCGCCTCGTCGGGCACGATCTCATAGGCGGGGATCTTGCGCACAAGGGTCGGGAAGGACGCGATCGGCGCGCTTCTCAGCGCCTTGCGGCCAAGACGGCCGCCGCCGCGGCGGTGGGTCTGTTCGGTCAATTCAACGGCCGGTGCGTTCATGGAGGCTCCTTCTTCCCGCCACTCACGTTAGCGAGGCAAAATATGGCTGTGACGCTGGAAAATCCTGATCTTCTGTATAAGTTCACCTTATGCGAAGCCTGCGCCACCTCCTGCCCTCGGCCGGCAGCCTCATCGTCTTCGAAGCCGCCGGCCGGCTGTCGAGCTTCACCGCCGCCGGACGCGAGCTCGGCATGACGCAGGCCGCCGTTTCCTATGCCGTGCGCGGGCTGGAGGAGCAGCTCGGCGCCAAGCTCTTCCAGCGGCGCCATCGCCAGGTGCTTCTGACGGAAGCCGGCGAGCGCTTCCATGCCGACGTCTCGCTCGGCCTGTCGCATATCCGCAAGTCGGCAGAGGACCTGCGCCTGCAGGCAACCGGCGGGCATGTGACTTTGGCCGCCTCGACGGCTTTCGGCTCGTTCTGGATGATGCCGCGCCTGCAGCAGTTCCGCGACGAACTGCCGGGTATCGACCTGCGCATCCAGACCGCCGACCGCGACCTCGACATCATCGCCGAAGGGATTCCGCTCGGCGTGCGCGGCGGGGTGCCGCGCGACTGGCCGGACTACCACTCGCTGTCGCTCTCTGACGAGGAGATCTTCCCGGTCGCCGGCCCGAGCTACCTCGCCAAATTCGGCAAGCCGAAGACGGTCGAGGAACTGGCAACGCACCGGCTGATCCATCTCGAGGAACCCTATCGCGAGGCGCCGAACTGGGACGAATGGTTCGCGTCGGCCGGAACCAGCCTGCGCAATGCGGAGCGCGGGTTGCGCATCAACGATTATGCGCTGGTGATCCAGGCGGTGATGGAGGGACAAGGCATCTCGCTCGGCTGGCGGCATCTGGTCGAGCGGCTGGTGGCATCAGGGCTGCTGGTGCCGGTGACCGATCATGTGATGCGGACCGGCATCGGCTTCCACGTCATCTGGCCGAAGAACCGCGACCTCAGCGAGAATGCGCGCAGGGTCAGGGACTGGCTGGTGGCGCAGGCGTGAACTGACCCCTCCCCTACGCCGTTCGAATCCGCCTATAATCGCCTCATGCCTATCCGCCAGCTTTCCGAAACGATGATCAACCAGATCGCCGCCGGCGAGGTCATCGAGCGTCCGGCGAGCGTGGTGAAGGAACTGGTCGAGAATGCGCTCGACGCCGGCGCCTCGCGCGTCGAGATCGTCACCGCCGGCGGCGGGCTCAATCTCATCCGCGTCACCGATGACGGCTCGGGCATTCCCGAACAGGAATTGGCGCTGGCGGTCGCGCGGCACTGCACCTCGAAGCTCTCCGACGACATCCACGATATCCGTTCCCTCGGCTTCCGCGGCGAGGCGCTGCCCTCGATCGGCTCGGTGGCGCGGCTGTCGATCCGCTCGCGCACGGCTGGCGGCGACAGCGCGGCCGAGATCGGCATCGACGGCGGGCGCGTCTCGGCGGTGAAGCCGGCGGCGGCAAACCGGGGCACCACGGTTGAGGTGCGCGACCTTTTCTTCGCCACACCGGCCAGGCTGAAATTCATGAAGGGCGAGCGCGCCGAAAGCTCGGCCACCAGCGACGTGGTAAAGCGCATCGCCATCGCCTTTCCCGCTGTCCGCTTCACGCTGGCCGGCGCCGACCGCTCGACGCTGGAACTGCCCGCAACCAGCGACACGCCGGAGGGCCGGCTTGCCCGCGTCGCGCAAGTGATGGGCAAGGATTTCCCGGACAATGCCATTGCCATCGATGCCGCGCGGGAGGGAGTTCACCTTGCCGGCCACGTCTCGATCCCGTCCTACACGCGTGCCAATGCGCTGCAGCAATATGCCTATGTCAATGGACGGCCGGTTCGCGACAAGCTGATCGCCGGCGCGATCCGCGGCGCCTTCGCCGACGTGCTGCCGCGAGACCGGCATGCGGTGACGGTGCTCTTCCTGTCGCTCGATCCCTCGACCGTCGACGTCAATGTCCATCCCGCCAAGGCCGATGTGCGCTTCCGGGATCCCGGCCTGGTGCGCGGGCTGATCGTCGGCGCCATCCGCGAGGCGCTGGCCGGCGCCGGCATCCGCGCGGCGACGACGGGCGCCGCCGGCATGATGGCGGCATTCCGGCCGGGCGCGGCGCCCTACTCGCATCCCGGCCCGGCCAACGGCCATCGCAGCTACGAGGCCGCTTATCACGCTTCCGCCTCCGGAGGCTTCGACCCGTTGCGCTCAGCGCAGCGGCCGCTCGACATGGGCGAGGCACGGGCGCCACGAAACGGCTTCGCCGAGAACGAGCAGGCGGCCTTCGACACCGGCCCGCTCGCCAGCACCGATGTCCGCGCCGGGATGGCCGAGCCGACCGAGGCGCTGCTCGGCATGGTGCTGGGCGCGGCGCGCGCGCAGGTGCATGAGAACTACATCGTCGCCCAAACCAGGGATTCGCTCGTCATCGTCGACCAGCATGCCGCGCATGAGCGGCTGGTCTACGAGGCGCTGAAGAATGCGCTGCATTCTCGCGCCGTGCCGTCGCAGATGCTTCTTCTGCCCGAGATCGTCGACCTGCCGGAAGAGGATGCCGAGCGGCTGGCGATGCATTCCGAGACGCTCGCCAAATTTGGCCTAGGCCTCGAGCGCTTCGGCCCAGGCGCGGTGGCGGTGCGCGAGACGCCGTCGATGCTGGGCGAAACCAATGTGCAGCAGCTGGTGCGCGACCTTGCCGACGAGATCGCCGACAACGACACCGTCGAGACGCTGAAGGAGCGGCTGGACAGAATAGCCGCGACCATGGCCTGCCACGGCTCGGTGCGGTCAGGGCGCCTGCTCAAGGCCGAGGAGATGAACGCGCTGCTGCGCCAGATGGAGGCGACACCCGGCTCCGGCACCTGCAATCATGGCCGCCCGACCTATATCGAGCTCAAGCTCACCGATATCGAGCGGCTGTTCGGGCGGCGGTGAGCGTCCCCTGGCTCGTTGCAACAGCAAGGGTCGGCGCCATACGCTAAATATCATTTCTTGAGGTGGTATTTTCCTGTCTTCGGGTTGAGAACATAGTCGTTCGCGCCTGCGAATTTGCCGTCTCCAAATTCCACCGAAATGATGTCCTTGCCTGCCTCCACCCATTTTTGCACGTTCATATAAATGGGCGTCGTCGACATACCGGCGTTGCAGTCCTCATCGTCGAAGCCGATCTCCTGAACGGCCGTCTTTTTCTTCTTGTTGATCACCAGCATTTTCGTCATGCAGATGCCGGCGTCGGACTTCGTATAAATCCCCGCAAATCTGTCGCGGGTCGTCTCAGCCCAAAAGGGAATTTCGACGGTCCCGTCGATCTTCAGGTCGCCTGTATTGTCAAGACTCGCGACCTTCCTGAGCGTAACGGGAAATTTGTCCACGCCTTTGCTCCAGCTTCCCGCCGCGCCGCTTTCACTGATCTCGATAGAGAAAGGACATCCGGTGGTGTCGACGGGTGTTTTCGACCCCATGACGAGGACGCGTTGAAATTCCTGGTCGTCCGCGATCTCGCACAGCGTGAGCTTTGAGCCCTCCGCCTTGCCGTAGATCGCGATTGGGCTTTGCTTGGCGTCGTAGAAATAGCTTCCCTTGACACTGATGCCGCTGCCGAAGCTGGCATAGCGCTGCAGGGAGACGTGAACCGGGTTCGGTCCGATGGAGCCTTCGTAGTTTTCCACCTGGTACCAGCCCGCGAAGGCTTTCCCGCTTAGCATCAGCAGGCAGAAAACCGTGGCAATGAAGCCTCTTCCCATCCCGATCCCCTCCATCAAAGGCGGATCAGATAGCTTGCCTCACGTCCGCATCACAGGGGGCGCCCGGTTACCGAGTGCAACTTGTCAATTTGAGTCTGGAAACGATCGCAACCCTTGATTTACCGCTTCAAATTCACAACCATCACGCCGCTCAGCGCCAGCGCGCCGCCGAGGATGCCGAGCAGCGACGGCACTTCGCCCAGCCAGAAGAAGCCGATCAGAGCGGAGGTCGGTGAGACGAGATAGAGAAAGTTCGAGGCGCGCGCGGCAGGCAGGCGGGACAGTGCGGTCGCCCAGGCGGCATAGGCGATCAACGAGGAAACGATGCCGAGATAGATGACGGCGCCGAGACCGGCGCTGTCGGCGACCGCTGCCTGCGAAAGGGCCTCCGGCAGGAAGGGCGACAGGCAGAGCGCGCCGAGCACCATGTTGGAAGCGGATATCGTCAGAGGATGATGACGGGCAAAGAGCGGCTTCTGCACAATGGTATTCACGGCGGAGCAGAGGGCGGAGCCCAGCACCAGCAGCGCGCCGGCGTTGAAATGAAGGCCGTGCCCGTCGGCCACCGCGATGATGCCGATGCCGGCGAAGGAAATGACAGTGCCCAGCCAGGCAAGCCCCGAGAAGCGCTCGCCGAGCAGCGCCATCGCCATGATAGCGGTGAAGATCGGGCTGACATTGATGATGAAGCCGGCCGCACCCGCCGAGACGGTCAGCTCGCCGAAATTGAGCATGGCGGTGTAGAGCGCGACGAAGATGGCGCCTCCGAAGCCGAAGCGCCACAGCTCGTCCACCCGGGGCAGTGCCGGGCGTTTCACCGCGAGGAAGATGGCGGCCGGAACCGCCGCGATGGCAAAGCGCAGCGCGCCGAGTTCCAGCGGCTGGAAGGCGGCAAGGCCGGCGCGGATCGCCGGGAAAGCCGAAGCCCAGCCGATGACCGTCAGCGTCACCGCGATTGCGGCCGCGGTGTCCATGCGCTGTGCCTCATTCAACGTGCCGGTGTAAGCGCTCATTGCCGTAGCCTCGTCTTTCTGCGTCATGGATGCAGAGAACGCCATTGCCGGCCAATTGACAAACGACCAATTCGAGGGTCAGCTGTGAGCATGGATCACAGCTCTGACCAGATACTGCCGCTTGAAACCCTGCGCGCCTTCGATGCGGCGGCGCGCATGGGGAGTTTTTCCGCGGCGGCTGAAAAGCTCAACCTCACCCATGGCGCGGTGAGCCGCCAGATCGCCAAGCTGGAGGACTGGCTTGGCTTGAAAGTGTTCGAGCGCAACGCGCGTGGCGTGACGCTGACGATCGAGGGCAACCGGCTGCATTTGAGGACCGCCGAGGCCTTCGCGCTGATCTCGTTCAACTCCGATCGCTGGGTCGAGCCGCGCGGTACCGCCGTGGTGCGGCTGGCCTCGATCCCGTCGGTGAGCGGGCTATGGCTGATGCCGCGCATGGCCGCGCTGGAGAATCATCCGACCAAGCTGCGCATCGTGCTCGACGTCGACAACCGCCAGGCCGATCTCGCCGACGAAGGCATCGATCTTTCGGTGCGCTGCGGGCGCGGCCGCATTCCGGGTCGCGTCTCGGTGCAGCTGTTCGAGGAGCATATTTTCCCGATCGCCTCGCCGGAACTGGCGAAGGAGATCGGACGAGGCGACCCTGCCCGGCTGCTGAAATTCCCGCTGATCAACGATTCCGACGCATCCGCCTGGCGCGCCTGGCTCGCGGCGCAGGACATGGACTATCGCCCGCGTCCGCAGGACCGGCGTTTCGAGGACTATAATCTGGTGCTCGATGCGGCCGCGCATGGGTTGGGCATAGCGCTGGCGCGGCCACCGCTGACGGCAGACCAACTCCAATCCGGCCGCATCGTTGCCGTCGACGAGCGCGTCGCGCTCAATCCGGTGTCTTACTGGATGGACCGCCCGGTCGGCCGGCCGCGCGCGGCAGCGGCGGACCTTGCCAGGCGCATCGCCGAACAGGCAGGGCTTGCTCCGGAAAAGCTCGAGGCTTTCCTTCAGGACGGCGTTTGAGCGGGCTTATCGAAGCAAGAGCACCATAATCGTTGCCGTCACCGCCGAGACGACGGCCGTGACGACCGAGATCGTCCAGAGCGATACCGCAACAGAATCGGATCGCGGCGCGTGACCAGCCGGACGAACCGCGGCGCCGCGAGGCTGCGGTGCATTGGCGTTGGCCGCGACCAGCATCGCGGCGGAAGCGACGGCCGGCGAAAATGTGGACAATGGCGGAGTGACCGCGGCCCTGGGCGCATTGTCGGCGACCGCTGCCTGCGGTGAGGCGAAGCCGCGCGGTGCCTGATCGGTATCTGTCGCCGCCCTGCCCGTCGAAGATCTTGCCGGCGCATCGCCTGAGGCGGCATCGGGCTCCATGACGGCCCGGTAAGCGTCCTCGGCCTCGGAGGACGACAGGCGTTGCGATGCCTGGACGGCAGGGCGCGGCTGTGCGCTCTGCAGCGCCTGCGCAGCGAACTGCGCCGCCTGCATCATTGATGGCGCCGGCGGCTGGACCAGCGTCTTGATCAAAGCCGCCGTCGCCGGATCGGCCTTCGGCGAAGGCATCGCATGCGGGGTGAGCGCCTCATTGATCAGCGTGTTCAAGCGGGGCGGAGTGATGTTCATGCCGGGGCTCCGGGAACCATTTGTCGCTGCAGCCATACCGGATGAGCATTGCGTCGAGCTTGACGTTGCTTGCGATTTATGGCGATTGAAACTCGATGAACTGCAGCGTCCTTTCATGATGAACCGTTTCGAAGGCCCGGGCGGCAGGGAAGCCCGGATCCGTTATCTCGACGGCGACTTCCAAGTCACCAGTCCCGGCTCCTTCGTGCGCTGTGCGGTGACGGGCGAGAACATTCCGCTCGACGAGCTCAAATATTGGAGCGTCGCCCGGCAGGAGCCCTATGTGAACGCCGCGGTGTCGCTTGCCCGCGAGATCGAGATGCACCCGGAATTGCGCAAGCGCGGATAAGCCTTGCGAGCCCATGGCGCTTGGCAGCCAAGCTCGACCGCTCAGGGTACTACATTGAAAAACTTCAGGAAATCTCTCAAGACACTTCTTCGCATGCCGCTTGTCATGCGCGCGAGATGGCGCGATCGGGCGGTGTCGAGGGCGCCCCGATTCAAGCTGACGGCCTGCGCCATCTTCCGCGAGGAAGCGCCGTTCCTGGCCGAATGGATCAGGTTCCATCAGAATGTGGGATTCGAGCATTTCTATCTCTACAACAACTTCTCGACCGACGACTTCAAAGCCGTATTGAATCCGTTCATTCAGGAGGGCCTGGTTACGCTGGTCGACTGGCCGCGGCCGGTGGGGCAGCTGTCGGCTTATAGGGACTGCATCCGCAGGCGCTGGCGCGAAGCGTTGTGGATCGGATTCTTCGACATCGATGAGTTTCTTTTCGCGCCCGACGGACGTGACGTACCCTCGGTTCTGAGGGACTATCGCGACCTGCCAGGCGTTTGCGTCTGGCAAGCTTTCTATGGCTCCTCCGGCCAAGCGGAGCGACCAGAACGGCCGGTGGTCGAGGCCTATACGATGCGAGCCGGGCCGGACATCACGACGGTCAAGACAATCCTCAACCCGCGCATGGTCTACAGAGTGGGCGTCCATCAGTCGAAATTCCTGTCCGGCGAAGGGATGGACACCCGTCGACGGACCATCGCGCCCGGCATGCCTCCCCAGTTCGATATCCTGAGGATCAATCACTATTGGTCGCGATCACTTGCCGACCTCGACCAGAAAATCCGGCGCGGCGACGCCTCGACTTCCGCGCTGCGCGACAGGGATTGGCATTTCGACTTCGAAAGCAAGCTCAATGTCGAGCGCGACGAGGCGATCCTGCAGGCGATGCGGCGCGCAGGATAGCCGTAGCCACTTCTTCCCTCCCCATCGATGGTCCCACTCCGTCGTTTCAGTGCTGACACTTTCGCCTTTCTGGGGCTATAGACAGCAAAGGGCGACGGGTACGGGGGTTTGTTGTGAAGGTTCTTGTGACGGGTGGGGCCGGCTTTATCGGCTCGCATCTTTGCGACCTGCTGCTGGCACAAGACCGGCAGGTACTATGTGCCGATAATTTTTCCACCGGCTCGGCGCAAAATATCGGTCATCTTCTGGGCAATCCACATTTCGAGTTTCTGAGGCACGACGTTACCGTGCCTCTCAAAGTCGAAACGGATGAAATCTTCAACCTCGCCTGCCCGGCCTCGCCTGTTCACTATCAGCGCATTCCGATCGAGACGACCAGGACCTGCGTCTATGGGGCGATCAACATGCTCGATCTTGCACGCGCTTCCGGGGCCAGGATCCTTCAGGCATCGACATCCGAGGTCTACGGCGATCCGCAAGTCCATCCCCAGACCGAGGCCTATTGGGGCCACGTCAATCCGATCGGGCCGCGCAGTTGCTACGACGAAGGCAAGAGATGCGCCGAGGCGCTGTTCTTCGACTACCGGCGTCAGTCGAAATTACCCATCAAGGTGGTGCGCATATTCAATACATACGGGCCTCGCATGCACCCGTCGGACGGACGGGTGGTCAGCAACTTCATCGTCCAGGCCTTGCAGAACGATCCCATAACCATCTACGGCGACGGTAGCCACACCCGCAGCTTCTGCTATGTCGACGATCTCGTCGATGCGATGGTTCGGATGATGGCTACGCCCGACGATTTCGTGGGCCCCCTCAACGTCGGCAACCCGACGGAAGTCACGATCCTGGAACTGGCCGAACTTGTATTGAGCCTTGTGGGCGGCAAGTCCAAAATCGAGTTCAAGCCCCTGCCGCAGGACGATCCCCGCCAGCGCCAACCCGACATAGGTCTGGCGCGGTCGACGCTGGATTGGTCTCCTCGCGTCGCTCTCGAGGATGGGCTCGCCGAAACGGTTCGCTACTTCCGCCGCCTCATCAACGGCAATTGACGGTGGGCGCGCCGCTTTAAGTCTTTGTCTTCATGCATGTCGTTATCGCAAAACCGCTGCACATTTTTTGCGCGACATGCATTAGCCCCGCATCTTGCGCAGGCGCCAGGCGTCGAG
Organism: Mesorhizobium sp. CA16; assembly: GCF_020165175.1. Classification (NCBI taxonomy): domain Bacteria; kingdom Pseudomonadati; phylum Pseudomonadota; class Alphaproteobacteria; order Hyphomicrobiales; family Phyllobacteriaceae; genus Mesorhizobium; species Mesorhizobium sp. CA16. The sequence continues at coordinate 224,654 of NZ_JAIUHP010000006.1, read as the reverse complement.
CGTCTCGTCGACGATGCGTTCGGGCACATGATCGAGCTCGAACACGGCCTCGATGTCGAGCACGTCCAGCTGGGCGAGGAAACCGGCAGGCGTCTCGCCATGGCGCAGCCGCGCGGCGTCCTTTGCGGTGGTGACGAGGCGCAGCCCCTCCTGCCGCGCTAGCGCCAGCAGGTCGGCAAGCTCGTCCTGGGCGTAGAAATGATGATCCGGAAAAGCGCGCGACTGAGCCACTTCGCCGCCCGCGCCGCGCACCGTGTCGAAGAATTTCTCCGGATGACCGATGCCGGCAAAGGCCAGGAAGCGGCCGCCGGCGAAACGCGACGGGTCGGCCGGCTCGACATGCGCCAGGAAGATCGGCCTCCCGGCGCGCGCCGCCTGGCGCACGACGCCGTCGGCGGCGGTCCCCTCGCCCATCTTCAGCAAGCCGCTGGTGAAGACCAGTTGGTCGACGACCTTGGCGCGGAGAGGCCCGCCCGGGATGACTCGGCCGTTGCCGATGCCGAAGCGGGCGTCGACCACGACCAGCGCATAGTCGATATGGATGCGCGCCGACTGGAACCCGTCATCCATGATCAGGAAATCGCAGCCACGTTCTTCGATGAGCAGCTTCGCACCGGCGGCGCGGTTGGCCGTCACCGCGACGGGCGCATGCTCGGCCAGGAGCAGCGGCTCGTCACCGACATGCTTGGCGGCGTCATGATGCGCATCGACGACATGAGGCCTGGCGAACGAGCCGCCATGGCCGCGCGACAGGAAGCCTGGCGTGAGCTGCATGCGCTTGGCCTGCTTGGCCAAAGCGATGGCGACCGGTGTCTTGCCGCTGCCGCCGACGGTAAGGTTGCCGACGCACAGGACCGGCGCTGCGACCTTCTCGCGCGGCGCGTGGCGCATGCGACGGCCGGCGACCAGCCCATAGATCGCCGATGCGGGCGACAGCGCAAGCACGCGCCAGTCCGGCTTTTCCCACCAGAAGGGTGGCGCTTCGCTGGTCATCGCGCCTGCTCCATGCGTCTCGGTTTCGCGCATGGACTTCTCCAAAAATCGGATCCGATTTCTGGGGTCATGATCTAGCGCCCGTTTGCGCCTTTCAGGCGCGCCTTGACGACCAGAGGCTGGATATAGGGCTCCAGCGATTTCAGCGTGCGGGCAAGCGCGCCGCGCATTTCGTCGACGGTGGCGGCACCCGCCGCCATCATCTCGTGGCGCGCCACTTCGTTGGTCAAAAGGAAATTGACGGCGCCGGCCAGCATGTCACGGTCGCGCACCAGCTTGGCGCCGCCGCTGTCGAGCAGGCGCTGATAGGCCTCGCGGAAATTCTGCACGTTACGCCCGGCCAGCACGGCGGTTTCGAGCATCGCCGGCTCGAGCGGGTTCTGGCCGCCTTGCGAAGTCAGCGAGCGGCCGACAAAAGCGATCTCGGTCAGCCTCAGATAAAGGCCCATCTCGCCGATCGTATCGCCGAGCAGGATGTCGGTATCGTGGGAGATGCGGTCGCCCTTGCCGCGCCTTGCCACGGACAGGCCCATGCCGGAAATCTGCGCGGCCAGCGCATCGGCGCGATCGGGGTGACGCGGCACGACGATGGTCAAGAGCCCGTGATGGCGCCTATGCAGGCTGGCATGGACCTCCGCGGCCACGACCTCCTCGCCATCATGAGTCGAGATCGCAGCCCAGGTCGGACGGCCGCCGATCTGGCGCTGCAGGGTGGCTAAGGCCCGCTCGTCGACCGGCGGCGGATTGGTATCCACCTTGAGGTTGCCGGAAACGGTGACCGGCCGGGCGCCCAGCGCGCGGAACCGCTCGCCGTCGACATCCGACTGGGCGATGACGTGGGCAAGATTCTCGAACAGCGCCTCGGCAACGCCGGCGCGCTTCTTCCAGGACATGAAGGAGCGGTCCGACAGCCGGCCGTTGACCAGAACCTGCGGCACGTTGCGGGCGCCAAGTTCCAGGATGGTCATCGGCCAGATTTCCGATTCGGCGATAATCGCCAGTTCCGGCCGCCAGTGATCAAGAAAACGGCTTACCGCGGGCTTCAGATCGAGCGGCACATATTGGTGGATGATGCGGCTGCCGAGGCGCTCTTCGGCGACCTTGGCCGAGGTCACGGTGCCCGTGGTCAAAACGATGTTGACGCCATAGTCGAGGATGCTCTCGACCAGCGGCACCACCGCGATCGTCTCGCCCACGCTTGCGGCATGGATCCAGATCACCGGTCCTTCCGGACGGGGACGGCCGGCGATGCCATAGCGTTCTCGGCGGCGGACACGATCCTCCTTGCCGCGCGAGGCGCGCCAGGCGACATAGGGGCCAATCAGCGGATAGGCGGCCGCCCCCGCATAGCGATAGGCAGTCAGGGCCGCACGCGCCCAGCGCTCGCTCATTTGCCGCCGTCCACGAGGCGATAAGCCTCAGCCGTCGCGGCGTTGAGGGAGGCCGTGACCTCCTGGCGCTTGCGCTCCATCTCGGCGTCATCGGCATCGGCGGGCACGAAAACAGGCTCGCCCACGATGACCGCGGAGCGGCCGAACGGCAGGTTGATGGTGGTCTTGTCCCAGCTCTTCTCCAGCACCTTGCGGCGGCTGGTGGCGATGGCCGATGGCAGGATCGGCCGGCCGGAAAGCCTTGCCAGGAGAACGATGCCAAGCCCAGCGTCGCGCGGCGTGCCATTCGGAATATCGGCGATCATGGCGACGTTCTTGCCGGTGGCAAGCGCCTTCCTCAGCGCGATCAAGGCCTTGGCGCCGCCCTTGTCCAAATGCCTCGAATTGTCGCGGCCGCCGGAGCCGCGCACTGCCTCGATGCCGAATTTCTCGATCATCAGCGCCTGGAGCTCGGCGTCGGCGCTGCGCGAAACCATGGCGACCAGCGGCCGGCCCTCGGGGTAATAGGCAGGGGTCAAAAGGTGCTGGCCGTGCCAGAGCGCGATGATGCCCGGCTCAAGATGCGCATAAGCGCCGCCGGCTACCCGGGTCGAGCCTTCGACGAGCGGGCTGGTGACGCGAATCAACCGCAAGAACCAGGCGAACAGGCTGGCGATGAAGTTCTTGACGAAACTCGACTGCGCCAAAGGCTCGCGGATGCGCCGCCACAGCGTGCGCGTTCCGCCGCGTCTGGCGGCGCGCGGCCGGGTCGCCCCTTTCACCGCTTCATGCTCCATCGACGTCAACCGCCGACCTTCGATTCTGGATCGAGCAAGCGGTGCAGATGAACAACGAAATAGCGCATATGAGCATTGTCGACACTTGCCTGCGCCTTCGCCTTCCAGGCGGCGTGCGCCGATTGATAGTCGGGATAGATGCCGACAATGTCGAGCGCGTCCAGGTCGCGAAACTCGGTTCCACCCAGCTTTTTCAGCTCGCCACCGAACACCAGGTGCAAAAGCTGCTTCTTTCCGTCTTCCACGGCCATGCCGATCCTTCGCAGATTCATGAATTTTGTGAAACGTTTAGCCCAAAGCAGCCGATTTTGGAACTGCGGGCCGACTCACCCTTGGTCAATCCCCGCGATCACCCTGGCGAGCACGCCGAGCAGCTCGCCGCTGCCTGCGGCGAGCGCACCATGGTTGATCACCTCGCCGGCATAGCGCGGCGGCTTGCCGGTGCGGTCGAGCAATGCTCCGCCCGCCTCGGCAAGGATGAGGTCTGCGGCGGCGATGTCCCAGTCATGCGCGCTCTGCTTGACGAAGGTCGCATCGAGCTTTCCGGCGGCGATCATCGCCAGCCGATAGGCAAGCGAAGGGATGTAGGCCGTCCGCCGCAGCCTGTCCTGCCATGCCGGCGGCATCAAGTCGACCAGCGGCTTGGGTCCGCCGATATCGACGCTTTCGCCCAGCGGGCGCACATAGATACGCTGGTCGTTGAGATAGGCGCCCTCGCCCGGCAGCGCCCAATAGGTCTCGCGTTTGGCCGGGCATTCGAGCACGCCGGCGAGCGTGCGCCCGTTCTCGACCACGGCGACGCTGACGCACCAGGAATGCAGGCCGTCGAGAAAGCCGCGCGTGCCGTCGATCGGGTCGACCACGAAGGTGCGGCGGGCCGACAGCCTGGCATGGTCATCGGCAGTCTCCTCCGACAGCCAGCCATAATCCGGACGCAGCCGGAGCAAGGTCTCGCGCAGGTAGGTATCGGCAGCGTGATCGGCCTCGCTCACCGGCGAGGTGCCGCCCTTCATCCACACCTGCGGATTGTTGCCGAAATAGCCCATGGCGATGGCGCCGGCCTCGCGGGCGGCGTCGCGCAGCAAAGCGAGGTCGTCGCGGGCCTCGCTCGAGGTCAATTGGTCAAGCGCCGGCAAGGGTCATCCCTTCGATCAGGAGCGTCGGCGCCGCGGTGCCGAAGTTGCGGTCGAGATCGTTCGCCGGAACCATGTTGAGGAACATGGCCTTCAGGTTCGAGGCGATCGTCACCTCGGCGACCGGATAGGCCAATGCGCCGTTCTCGATCCAGTAGCCGGAAGCGCCGCGGCTGTATTCGCCGGTCACCATGTCGACGCCCTGGCCGAATACCTCGGTGACATAGAAGCCGCTCTTCAACGACGCGATCAGATCTTCCGGCGAGCGCTCGCCGGGCTCGATGGCAAGGTTGGTCGAGGACGGCGAAACCGACGAGCCGCTGCGCGAGCCGCGCCCGTTGGTGACAAGGCCGAGCTCGCGCGCGGCCGAGGTGGACAGGAACCAGTGATTCAAGATGCCCTTCTCGACCATCAGCAGCTTCTCGCCCTCGATGCCCTCGCCATCGAAGGGGCGCGAGGCCTGGCCGCGCCGCCGCAAAGGCTCGTCGGTGACGGTGATCGCGGCCGACGCCACTTGCTTACCCATCATGTCGCGCAGGAAGCTGGTCTTGCGGGCGACCGCGGCGCCGTTGATGGCGCCGGCGAGATGGCCGGCAATGCCGCGCGCGACGCGCGGATCGAACACTACGTCGACCGGGCCGGTCTTCGCCTTGCGGGCGCCGAGGCGGCGAACGGTACGTTCGCCCGCCTTGCGGCCGATCTCTTCCGGCGTGTCGAGGTCGGCGAAATGCTGGCGCGACGAGAATTCGTAGTCGCGTTCCATCGCCGTTCCCTCACCCGCAATGACGCTGGTCGAGCGCGAGAAACGCGAGGCGACGTACTGGCCGACAAAGCCATGCGATGTGGCGAGAACCATACCGCCCAGGCCGGCGCCGGCGCTGCTGCCCGAGGAATTGGTGACGCCCTTGACGGCCAACGCGGCCGCTTCGGCGGCAAGTGCAGCTTCCTTCAGCTCGTCTGCCGATACCTCTGTCGGGTCAAAGAGGTCGAGATCGCGCAAATTGCGCGCGAGCAGCGCGGGATCGGCGAGGCCCTGGAACGGGTCTTCGGGCGAAACCCTGGCCATCGCCACGGCACGCTCGGCGAGCGCCTTCGGGTCGGATGCGGCGGCGGTGGCCGAGACGCTCGCCACACGCTGGCCGATGAAGACGCGCAGCGACACGTCCTCGCTCTCCGACGATTCGGTGCCTTCGACCTTGCCTAGCCGAACCGACACGCCGGCCGAACGGCCGCGCACCGCCACCGCGTCGGCCGCATCGGCGCCGGCGCGCCTGGCGGCCTCGACGAGCGCCGCGACGCGATCGGTCAATTTCGCTGCGTCGAGCTTATCGGTCATGCGGTTGTTCCTGTCTGTTCACGCAGTCTGTCAGGTCGGGATCACGCCCGCACCCATCCATTGATGCTCACGCACCGTCTGCGGATGCTCACGCACTATCTGCTGGATGCTCATGCACCATCTATTGTTCCATTGCCGCTTGTGCAATGGGCTCAGGACAATCAGGATACCGCGGCCAAACCGTCCAAAGCGACCGGAAGGGGTTCCGATCGCTGGAACAGTGTCTCGTTCTGACGAAATGGGCTTGGCCGCGCGCGCTTCAGCGCCGGGCTAATGGGGGAAGGATGGATTATTTTGTCGACGGAGAGTTTACCCATGACTGGACCTCCCATCACCTGAAGCTTTGGGAGGAGCTTCTCGGCGACAAGGCCGGCACGGCGACGGCTGTGCTCGAAATCGGCTCGTTCGAGGGGCGTTCCGCGCTTTTTTTCCTGCAATTCCTGCCAAAATCCCGCATTACCTGCGTGGATAGCTTCCAGGGCAGCGAAGAGCATCTCGAGCCTGGCTCGAAGCATGAATCTGATATGGCCGAGGTCGAACGACGCTTCGACCGCAACCTCAAGCGCTTCGCCGGCCGGGTCGAGAAACGCAAAGGCCATTCGTTGACGATCCTGCCAGGCCTTGCCGGCGAAGGACGGCTGTATGACGTGGTCTATGTCGATGGCGACCATTCCGCCACCTCCGTTTACAGCGATGCCCGACTGGCCTGGGACCTGCTCGACAATGACGGTGTCATGATCCTGGACGATTACCGGTGGAGGCCGGATCTGCCGATGGCCAGGCGTCCGCAGGCAGGGATAGAAGCCTTCCTGAGCCAGGTCGCCGGGGAATACGAGCGGTTGCACCGGGGCCAGCAGATCGTCATTCGCAAGAGCGAGATCGTCGCGGCCAAGTCATTCACGATCGCCGGCCGCGACATTGACGGGCTCGCCGGCGGCGCGCTGTCGCCGCCGCTGGTCAGCTTCGTCGTCATCAACTGGAATTACGGCGGCTATGTCGGCGCGACGATCGATTCCATACGCAGACAGGACTATCCGCATTTCGAGTGCATCGTCATCAACAACGGCTCGACCGACGACAGCGCGCAGGTGATTGCCCGGCATGTCGAAGGCGATCCGCGTTTCCGGGTGGAGACGCTGGCGCAGAACCACGGCCAGCTCGGCGCCGCGCTGTGGGCTCTGGACAAGGTGAACGGCGGATTCGTCACCTTCGTGGACGCGGACGACGTGCTGTTCGACAACTACGCTTCAACGCACATCCAGGTGCATATGGCATTGCAACGCAGCGTCGGCTTCACTTCGGCCAACGTCGCAGAGATGGACTCGACAGGCACAGCCCTGACGGCCTCGTACCAGCAACTCCGGCTGAACAGACCGGGCGCGCAGCGAGGCCTGCGAGGTGAGCGGACCGTGCTGCGACTGCCGACCGTCTCCCCGTCGCAATACCGGCTCCTCGACGCCAGCACGGCGACCATACCGCGTGCGCACGTCGGCTGGTTCTGGGCGCCGGGCAGCGCCAACATGTTCCGCACCTCGGTCCTGCATCTGCTGCGGTTGGACGATGGCAGCAAACCCTTGATGACGTCGGCCGACGGCTATTTCAATACAATATGCCATGCGGTTGCCGGCAGCGCGTTGATCGACATGCCCTTGTCCGGCTATCGCCTGCATTCAAGCAATTATTTCGCCACCGGCGAAAGCGTGGAGGGCATTCGCACCGGGACCAGGGAATACGCGGCCAAATTGCGGAAATTCACATATGAAAGCGTCAAGTATCTGATCGAAGGAAGCGAAAGGTTCGACTGGCTTTTAGGGGGCGAGTTCTGGCCGGTCGTGGACCGGGTCACACGAGAAAACCCCGACAGGTTGCGCGACTATTTCAGCGACGAGATCGCGGTCGAGATATTCAAGCGCAACGCGCTGCAATTGAGGTCTGTTTTCGGTGCCAGGAGGTTCAGCAGAGAGGTGCTGGCCCGGTTTTCTGGAGCCCAGGCAAGATCCATCCTCAGAGCCGGTTTCGGAGGCCGAATTCCAATGCGCGTCCTCTCGAAATCGCTGTTGCGCGATGTCCGCATCTTTCTGAGGATCGGACGGAAGCGATAATGACCGCGCCGACGATCAGCTTCGTCATCATCAACCACAATTACGGCCAGTATGTCGGCCAGGCGATATCGAGCGTTCTGTCGCAGGATTACGCCGAGCTCGAATGCGCTGTCCTCGACAACGCCTCGACCGACGACAGCCGCGATGTCATCGCGCGATTCGAGAATACCGACCCCAGGCTGGCGTTTGAATATCTGGATGACAACCTGCACCAGATGGGCGCGTTCCTTCACGTTCTGGATCGCCTGGCGGGCGAATTGGTCTGTATCGTTGACGCCGACGATTTCCTGTTCGCGAACTTCGCGGCCTTTCACGCCCAGCTTCATTGCGATTGCCCGATGATCGGCGCCACGTCGGGCGGCGTTCTTGAAACCGATCATGCCGGGCGGCCGCTGTCTTCTGGTTTCGCATGGTTGCTGCATCGCAGAGTGGGCAGCCCCCTTGATCCCGACCGTTCACACTCAGATCACATGATTCTGGGACGACGGGAGCGCGAGCTGCTCGGGCAACAGTCCACGGTGATAGAGCCTCACGAAGCCGGCTGGCACTGGTCGCCTGGTACGGCGAACGTGTACAAGCGGCATTATCTCGTCCGATGCAAGCCATCCCTGGCTGTGGTCGGCAATGCCGCGACCGACAATTATTTCATGCCGTTCGTGCATGCCTTGGCTGGCTCGGCCTGCATAGACCTTCCACTTTCGGCCTACCGAATTCACGGGAGCAACGTGCATGGCGCGCAGCCCTCCTTGCCGAACTTGAGGACATTCAGCAAAGCCGCCCATCAGCGTTCGCGCGTGCGGCGAAGTGCTATGGTGCGCGAACTGGCCTCACGTGCCCGGGATTTTGTGTCGAGCCACGGACGTGCTTTCTGGACCCTGATGGATGCACCCAGCGTGCCGGACGGGATTTCGTTGAAAGCATATTTCAACGACCCTGCAATTCAGGATATTTTGGCCGATCACTTCGACGAGATCCTGGCGGCGTGCGGGGAAGCCGAGACGCGCGAGGCTTTACGCGCTCGCATGGGGCGCAAAGGCTACAAGCAATTCCTGGCCTTGCAAGGTCAGAGAAAATCCCGACCTGACTCAAGGGCCGACGGCGGCTAAGATCACGCCACCGGCGCCCAGATCACATCGTCGACCCTTGCGGCTCCCGTCGCCAGCATCACCAGCCGATCGAAGCCGAGGGCCGAGCCGCTGGCTTGCGGCATGATGGCCAAAGCGGCGAGGAAATCCTCGTCCAGCGGATAGCGCTCGCCATAGACGCGCTCTTTCTCGTCCATCTCGGCGGCGAAGCGGCGGCGCTGCTCGGCTGCGTCGGTGAGCTCGCCGAAGGCGTTGGCAAGCTCGACGCCGCAGCAATAGAGCTCGAAGCGCTCGGCGACGCGCGGATCTTCAGCGCTCGGCCGGGCGAGCGCCGCTTCCGAAATCGGATAGCCGTATAAGATGGTGGCCCGCCCCTGCCCAAGCACCGGCTCGACTTTTTCGACCATCACCCGGCTGAACAGGTCGGCCCAGTTGTCGTCGGGCGCAGTGCGCAGGCCGGCGCGGACCAGTGCCTCGTGAAGGGCGTCGCGGTCGGTGCTGCCGTCGGCCGATACGGTCGCGAGCAGGTCGATGCCGGCATGGCGCAGGAAAGCCTCCGCCACGCTCAGCCGCTCCGGCTCGGCGAACGGATCGGCCTCGCGGCCGCGAAAACGGAAACTCTTGGCGCCGGCTTTTTCCGCGGCGAGCGCCAGGAATTCGGCGCAGTCGGCCATCAGACGCTCAACTGTATCGCCGACGCGGTACCATTCAAGCATGGTGAACTCGGGGTGATGCAGCGGCCCGCGCTCGCGGTTGCGCCAGACCGGGCCGAGGCTGAAGATGCGTTCCTCGCCGGCGGCGAGCAGCTTCTTGCAGGCGAATTCCGGCGAGGTGTGGAGATAGAGCTGCCGGCGCGATGCGTCGGGCCCGATCGCCTCGGTGGCGAAGGCGGCGAGATGCGCCTCGTTCCCCGGCGAAACCTGCAGGGCCGAGGTCGTCACCTCGACGAAATCGCGCTGCGCGAACCAGCCGCGCAGGGCGGCGGCGATGGCATTGCGCGCCATCAGCCGGGGCCGGCGGTCGGCATGAATATGCGGCGTCCACCAGGGCGAAGCGGCGGTCATGGGCAGGAAAATCGCCCGACAGGCTGGCGGTTCGGCGCAAGATGCGCTAGGGCGCACGCGATGGCCGCCGTCGCCGCTTCGCGGAAATCGACGCTTGCAGGCCGAAAAACTCGAACGGGATCGAATATCGTGGTCAAGGTCATCGCCAGTTCCTTACGCAAAGGCAACGTCGTCGATAAGGACGGCAAGCTGTATGTCATCCTCTTTGCCGAAAACATCCACCCTGGCAAGGGCACGCCGGTGACCCAGCTCGACATGCGCCGCATCGGCGACGGCGTGAAGGTCTCGGAGCGCTACCGTACGACCGAAATGGTCGAGCGCGCCTATGTCGAGGAGCGCGAGCACACCTTCCTCTATTCCGACGGCGAAGGTTTTCACTTCATGAACCCGGAAAGCTACGACCAGGTCGTGGCCTCGGAAGCCGTGGTCGGCGACATGGCGCCCTATCTGCAGGAAGGCATGGCCGTGCAGCTCGCGCAGTTCAACGGCGTGCCGATCTCACTGGTGCTGCCGCAGCGCGCCACCTTCGAGGTGGTCGACACCGAGCCGGTCACCAAGGGCCAGACGGCGTCTTCGTCCTATAAGCCGGCGATACTCTCCAACGGCGTGCGCACGGCCGTGCCGCCACATATCTCGGCCGGCACGCGCGTGGTGGTGATGACCGCCGACGGTTCTTACGTCGAGCGCGCCAAGGACTGAGATTTTAGGGCGATTGAAGTGGCTCGCCTGAGCACAGGCGGGCCTGCAATTACACATAGTTGGCTTTTTTGACCCGTATCCGCCAGTTTCGCCTGCGGACGATCGCTTACGCCTCACTTCAGTCCGCGCGAACCACGAATGCCGACACCCGAAAGCTGAAATAGTGTTGGCACCAAAGGCCCGCGCCACCGCATGTGCATCTGCTGATTGCCCAAATACCCAGCGCACGCTGCGTTTTATCAAAGGCAGTTACCCTCCGAACGTTTAGCGAAAGGCGAGGCACGCTTGTATCGCCGCATCATTCCTTTGATGGATTTCAGAGGCCAAAAAGCAAGATAGCGTGCGGCGCGCGGAACGGGCGCGGTCGCCGTCATGCAAATAACCAACAAACAGGCTCCTGCTCTGCAGGCAGTGATGAAAGAGGCCAAACGCGCCATAACGCCGCTCATCTGGTTCAGCGGCGGCATCAATATATTGATGCTCACCAGCTCGTTCTACATGCTTCAAGTCTACCACCGGGTGCTATCCAGCCACAGCGTGGAAACTTTAGCAGCGCTGTCGTTGATGGCCTGCGCGGCGATCCTGACAATGGCAGGGCTCGAAATGGTACGCGCCCGCCTGCTGTCAACCGTAGGCGCCTGGATGAACTCGAGGCTGGCCCCAGTCCTGTTGACCGCGTCAGTAGAGCAGTCGGCCGCCACGCCGGGTCAAGGCAGCACGCGGTCTCTGCGCGATCTCGACCAAGTGCGGAATTTCTTCACCAGCCCGAGCATCTACCCAATCCTCGACGCACCGTGGGCGCCAATCTTCTTCATCGCCATCTTCTTCATGCATCCGTGGCTCGGCTGGTTGGCGCTGGCCGGCGGGTGCGTGTTGTTTGCGCTGGCATTGCTCAACGAACTCACCACCCGCAAACCGCTGACAGAGGCCGGCAACGCGCAGGCACGGGCTTTCACCCAAGCCGAGTCGGCAGTCCGCAACGCCGAGGTCGTCCAGGCCATGGGCATGCTGCGGCCGTTGCTCGACAGTTGGCAAGATCAGCAGGATGAAGCGAGCGCCGGACAAGTCGCCGCCGGTAACCGCGCCAGCGCCATCGCGTCTGTCGCACGTTTCTGGCGGATGGCCTTGCAAATGGCGGTGCTCGGCCTCGGCTCTTACCTGGTGCTGCAAAACGAGGCCTCTCCCGGCATCATGATCTTATCCTCAATCTTGATGGGTCGCGCGCTGGCCCCCGTAGAGCAAGCGATCAGCACGTGGAAGGCGACGCTCGGGGCACGCGCCGCTTACAAGCGTCTTACCGCGTTTGTCGGCCAACGCCCTGAGGCCAAAGCAGTGTGGTCTTTGCCACGCCCACAAGGAAAGGTTGAGGCAGAGAGTATTGTCCTCGCCCGGCAGGGTGGCGGCGAGCCTGTCTTGAAAGGCGTGAGTTTCCAACTCAAGCCCGGTGAAGTGATGGCGCTCATCGGCCCGAGCGCATCCGGCAAGACAAGCCTGGCCCGCGTTCTCGCCGGCGCTTGGCGCCCATCAGCCGGTCGCGCTTTGCTCGACGGCATGGACGTCGCCGAGTGGCCCGCCGAGGACCGTGGTCGGCACGTCGGGTATTTGCCGCAGGACATCGAGTTGTTCGCCGGCACGATCACCGAGAACATCGCCCGCTTCGCGAAGCTCAGTCCCGCGGTCTTCAACAGCGTGATCAAGGCCGCGCAACTGGCGGGCGTTCACGAATTGATCAAGGGCTTGCCGAAAGGCTACGAAACTCAAGTAGGGGATTCAGGCGCATCGCTGTCAGGCGGACAGCGCCAACGAATCGGGCTGGCGCGGGCACTCTACGGCGATCCGACACTCATCATCCTGGACGAGCCGAATTCCAACCTCGATCGCGAGGGCGAAGACGCCCTGATGGCCGTGATCGGCGCGGTCAAGGCGACGGGCACTACGATGATCCTAATCGCGCACCGCCCAAGCATCATGGAGAAAGTCGACAAGGTGCTGGTGCTCAATCAGGGCAGACAAGAATTATTCGGGGCGCGTGACACGGTCTTCAACGAACTCGCCGCCCGCGCCAGGAGAGTGGCCCAGCTGCCCAACACCACTCACGTCACGGCGGTCACGTCATGACCCGCGCAAACCCAGCAGACAACGATATGAACATAGTCGCTCTCCCCCAGCCACTGCCACCCCCGCCGACGTTGCAACCGCTCCGTCTCAGAGCCGTCACGAACGCCGGTTTCTCAATCATGTTCCTGTTCTTCGGCGTGGCCGGCGGCTGGGCGGCCTTGGCACCGCTCGACAGCGCGGCGGTGACGACCGGAGTGGTCAAGGTCGACGGCGACCGCAAACTCATCCAGCATCTCGAGGGCGGTATTATCGCCGAACTGGACGCCGTCAACGGCGATGTCGTCAAGAAAGGCAAAGTCCTCGTCCGCCTCGACCGCACGCAAGCCAAGGCTCAACTGGACTCGATTCAAAACAAGATCGCCACACGCGAGGCGCTCGTCGCCCGTCTCCGGGCCGAACGCGACGGCAAGGACACGATCGAGTTCGACCAGGCATTGCTCGACAACCCGGACCCTGCCGTCAAGGACGCGGTGGCCACCCAACGTGACGTCTTCAACGCGAAGCACCGCAACCTGAAGGACGAGAAGGCAATCCTCGACGAACGCCGCCAGCAGACCGCCGAGCAAATTACCGGACTGCAACAGCTTATCGCGACCGAGGACAAGCGGATCGCGGCATTCGCGAATGAGAACAAAGACCTCGAGACTTTGCTCAGCAAGGGGCTCACCACCCGCGAACGCAACCTGACGCTCACCCAGCAACAACGCCAGACCGAGGGAGAACGCGCCACGAATGTCGCATCGATCGCCCGCGCCCGCAGCTCTATCGCCGAGATCGACATGCAAATCCTCAACCTTACAACTCAACAGTTGAACGAGTCAGTTGACGAATTGAGCAAGGTCGAAGCGGAGCTGTTCGACTTCCGGCAGCAAGCGCGCGCGGCCGAGGATGTCCTCAAGCGCACCGACATCACCGCGCCCGTCGACGGAATCGTAATGGACGTGAAAGTCCACACGGCGGGCGGAGTGGTGAAACCCGGCGACACGCTGATGACGGTCGTGCCGCTCGGCGAGAAGCTGGTTGTCGAGACAATGGTCAAGCCCGAGGACGTCGAGACGATCGCCCCTGGCCAGACAGCCTATGTCAGCTTCCCGGCCTTCGCCAAATACAACCTGCCGCAGCTCAGCGGAGTTGTGGAAACGGTGTCGGCCGATCGATTGGTGGATGAGCGCACGAACGCTCCTTACTTCGCCGCAACGGTGGTGATCGACAAGAGCGAATTGGCCAAGCTTGACGGTCGCAGGCTGCTGCCCGGCATGTCGAGCGAGGCCATGATCAAGACCGGCACCCGCACGGTGCTGGCTTATCTCGCCGAACCGCTCACACAAAACATCCGTCGCTCTTTGCGTGAGAAATAATGCAAACATCAGTGGCTCACGTGCGTATCCATGTCACAACAAGGGAGGGTCCAGATTAAAGACACAAGTCTACACCTCACTCGTTATGTCCATACCCACACTACAGAGTTATAAATCGCACAATTGTGTGTGCAGTAGGGAGGAAATACCGTGGCGAAAAATCAAGTAATTATAACAATCGGCCCCGATTTCTCACTGTCAGCGGCCAGCGTCGACCTGAGCTTGCATAACCACACAGTGCAGCTCGAAGAGAACCCCCCGAGTGCGACAGTCGTCAACGAGTCCGCTTACTTCGCCGGCAGTAACGGCATCGCCTACACCACCGACTTCACCAACCCCACCGGGGATTATCTCCGTGTTTACACCGGCTCGGAATTCTCAGACCGAATGATCGGCGACGATCTCCTCAACCATCTTCTCGGCGGCGGCGGCAACGATTTCATGTACGGCGGCGGCGGTGACGATTGGATTGAAGGCGGTGACGGTAGCGATTCTATTGCCGGTGACGCCGGCGACGATTCCCTCTACGGCAACGCCGGCGACGACACCATCAAAGGTGGTGACGGTAACGACTTTATCAGAGCCGGTGACGGTAACGATATTATCAACGGCGGGGCCGGTGATGACGCCATCTATACCAGTGACGACAGCCAAGCCCACTACTCCCCCGGTGTCGACATAGTCAATGGCGGTGGCGGCAACGATTTTATCAGGGCCGGCCGTGACGGCGGCATATTCAATGGCGACGCTGGCAACGACACCATCACCGGCAGCGAGGGCCAGGACACTATCAACGGCGGGGCCGGCAACGACACCCTCTACGGCGACAACGGCGCTATGAATCACAACAGCACCGACACCATCCACGGCGGTGCCGGTGATGATTATATCGAAGGTGACGTCATGTTTCTCCCGTCCGGCAGAGCTAACTTCCTGTACGGTGACGGGGGCAACGACACCATCGTCGGGTTTATCGGTGACGACACCATCAACGGTGGGGCCGGCAACGACACTATCGAAGGGGGTAGGGCAAATTTCTCGATCAATTCCGGCAGCGACACCCTGACGGGCGGCGGGGGTAACGACACCTTCGTCTTCCACAGCCACACCTTCGTCGCCGGCCAACATGATGTCATCACCGACTTCAAACACGGTGACGATAAGTTCGACCTGAGGGACACTCACGACACCGCGTTCCTGCAAGGCCCCAACTTTGACTCGGCACAGTCGGCTATCGATTATCTCCACGCGCACAATCTCTCTGTCGAGAGTACAGTAGTAAAGGTCATCGACGGTTCTGCCGTCGACCTCGTCAGTTTTAGCGACGACGCCGGCACTCTCGACCTCAACGTGTCGGTAAGCGCGTCGGCGGCGGCGCATATCACACAGGCGGACTTCCTCTTCGGCGCTCTGGTGTAACCTACAGTGAGGGGCGGCGCACAAGTCGCCCCCCAACACCTGATAGTGAGACACACGTATGCGGACAGAGGTAGGGAGTGCGCGGTTTAGAGGGTGCCCGAAGCGGTATCAGAGCCGACCTGGCCGCCTCCATACACCTCGGCCTCGGGCGGCGATAATACAGACGGCTTCCAAATCTCCGACGGGCTCGGCGGCGTGGACAAAGTCTGCTGCCGGGTATGTCGAGCGAGGCCATGATCAAGACCGGCACCCGCACCGTGCTGGCATATCTTGCCGAACCGCTCACGCAAAACACCCGCCGCTCATTGCGCGAGAAATGAAATCTTCGACAGCTCCATACGCATCCGTCTCACAACAAAAGAGAACCCAGACCAAGGACTCATGGTTGTATCCGCAGTGTAGCATCACAACGCGCACAATTTTGTGCGCAACAGGGAGATGAATACCATGACTAAAAAGCCAGTCTTAGTATCAGTCGGCCCGGATTTCTCGCAGTCGACGGCGAGTGTCGATCTGAACCTGCACACCCACACAGTCCAACTCGAAGAGAACATCCCGCCGAGCGCGACAGTCACCAACGAGGCCGCTTATTTCGCCGGCGGGACCGCATACACCACCGACTTCACATACACCGGCACCTGGTTCGGTTCGGCTTTCTCCGACCGAATGATCGGTGACGATCTCACCAACCTATTTTCCGGTGGCCCCGGCAACGATTTCCTCCACGGCGGCGCCAGTGCCGACGCTCTCAACGGCGATGACGGCAACGACTTTATCACCGGCGGGGCCGGGGATGATCTTCTCGACGGCGGTGCCGGCAACGACACGATCAATGGCGGCGCTGACAACGACACACTCCGAGGCGGGATCGACAGCGACGTGATTTACGGCGGCACCGGGGACGACACTATCTACGGCGGCAGCGGGATTCGCCCGAGCGACGGTCAGGATCACACTCCCGGCGACACGAACGACACACTCTACGGCGGTGCCGGCAACGACACGATCTTCGGCAACGCCGGGGACGACTATATCGAGGGCGGTGCCGGCAACGATACCCTCTACGGCGACGACACCGCCACCTCCCCCACCAGCGGTAACGACACCATCCACGGCGGTGCCGGCGATGACGTGGTAGAAGATAGTCGCGGTACCAACACCCTGTACGGCGATGCCGGGAATGACTTGATATTGGGTGGAGACCAGAACGACACCATCTATGGCGGCAGGGGCGCCGACATCATCCTCGGCGGCGCAGGCGCGGACTGGATGTCGGCGAATAACGGCATCACCACCGGGGACGGCGCCCGGGACACCTTCGTCTTCTTCTCGGGCGAATCATCGGCGACCGTTCAGGACACCATCCAGGGATTCAAGCATGGCGAGGATAAAATCGATCTTCATGAATCGCGGCACGTCGCTTTGATCCTTAACGACGCTCCCGGTACTAGCGGAACTTTCGCCTCGTCTCAGGCAGCTCTCGACTATCTTCACGCACACAACATATCCGCCGAAGGAGCAGTGGTGAAAGTCGACACCGGAAGCAGCGGGCTCATTGTCGGTTTCAGCGACGACGCCGGTACAATCGACCTAAACGTGGCGGTGGGCGAGACGGCGGCAGCTCACATCACCGAATCAGACTTCCTCTTCGCGTAGAAAAGTTGCGCCTGTAAAACTTGCAGTGGAGTACGAGCGCCAATTCTCGGTTACTGAGGTCAGCCCTTTTGGAGCGCGGCGCTCCGGCGGGGCGGCTGCGTAATGCCGATAACAGAGAGCCTCCCGACGCCAATCGAGAAGGCGGCTGGTTGCGTGATTGTCCCGCCCTTGAACCGAACCCAAAGGCGGGCATCGGCAGCGCCGGCGCCATGAGCAGAGTTGCGCCATACCAAATTGATGACGCACTTTCCCGGAAAGTTCGCCCTTGGATTTGCGCGGCGCCGGAACTGTTCTGAAATTTCCGAAACGTCTACTATGCCTGCATGCACGGGACTCGCATCGCTTTTGGTCCGTTCGTACTCGACCCCGACATCGGGACGCTCCTTAGAGAGGAGATCCCGGTCGCTGTTGGGCATCGTGGACTGACGCTGCTTGCTGCGCTTGCGGCACGGCCCGGCGAGATCCTGACCAAGGCCGAACTGCTGGACGCTGCCTGGCCGGGAACCGCCGTCGAGGAAGGCAACCTTACCGTTCAAATCGCGACACTAAGAAAGGCTCTCGGTCCGGGTGATAATGGCGGTGAGTGGATCGCCACGGTGCCTCGCGTCGGCTACCGCTTCACCGGGACTGTCAAGCCGGTAGCGAGCGCATCCAGCAAACCGATACCGCCGTCCGGCAAGCCTTCGATCGCGGTGCTGCCTTTTGCCAATCTGGGCGGCGATCAGGACCAGCAGTATCTCAGCGACGGCATAACCGAGGACATAATCACGGAGCTGGCCAGGTTTCGCTCCCTCCTCGTCATCGCGCGCAATTCGTCTTTTCAATTTCGCCATCCGGCAATGGACATTGCCGAAGTACATCGCAAACTCGGAGTTCGCTATCTCGTCGAAGGCAGCATAAGAAAACTCGGTGATCGCATTCGGATCACCACACAGCTGATCGACGCCGCCACCGGCACCCATCTATGGGCCCAACGCTACGATCGGGCCCTTAACGACATCTTCGCGTTGCAAGACGAGGTTGCAGCGCTTATCGCCTCGATGGTCGAAGGGCAAGCGGAGGCGGAATCGGCGACCCGTACCAGACGCAAGCCACCCGCCGATTGGGATGCATACGACTACTACCTGCAGGGGCGCGCGCACTTTTACCGATATGAACTGGAAAAGTCCGAGCCCCTCTTCGTTCGGTCCGTGGATCTCGATTCGTCGTTCGCTCAAGCCCACGCCTTCCTCGCGCAGGCCCTCGTCGGCAGATTTTGGTACGACAATGATCCGCGGACGCTAAAGAAGGCCTGGGACTCGGCACGGACGGCGCTCTCTCTCGACAGAAGCGATGGCGTCTGTCACCAGAGCATGGGGCTGGTGCTTACACACATGCGCCAGCATAGCGATGCAGGAGTGCATTTTGAGCTCGCGCGCTCGTTGAACCCGCTAGACGTGAATATAGCGGGGGATTACGCAAGCTGGCTCAACTACGGCGGACGGGCCGAGACGGCACTCAACGTGCTCGAAACCGCGCTCCTGCGCGAGCCGTTACCTCCGGTGTGGTTCTGGGAGGTGAAGGGCAGCTCTCTGTTCCTGCTTGGAAGGTACTCGGAAGCTGTCGCTTCGTATCGGAAGGCCGGTGACCAATTCTTCATCCATGCCTTCCTCGCAGCGTCATACGCACATTTGGGCGAGATGGAGAAGGCGCGCGCTGAGGTTGAGGAAGCACTGACAAGGAAACACGAGCTGACCATCCGGCTGATTTCAGGTCTCCCGTTCACCGATCAAGTCGCCCTTGAGCTTTTCACGTCAGGCTTCAGAAAGGCCGGTTTTCCCGTGTGAACGTATCTACGATCCCAGCCTATCTCGATTTTTGGTAAATACGCGGACGATCCTGATGCCCCGCAGGACAGCAGGTCCGCCTGCAACCAAGCGAGCCACGGTCAGCACGGTTGCCCGCCGTCTGGATGTTAGGCTCTCACCCGAAGCGATAAGGAGATCCTGCCCGCGATGACAGATACAAAGTGGGTGACCTTGGCTCCAAAGCCCGGCTTGGCTAGACTTCGAAAGATGCTGGACGCCATTCACCACGTCGCGCTTATCTGCACCGACTACGATCGATCGCGACGGTTCTATGTCGAGCTTCTCGGCCTGGACCTGATCCGCGAGGTCTATCGGGAGGAGCGGCAGTCCTGGAAGGCCGACCTGCGGATCGGGTCCGCCCAGCTGGAATTGTTTTCCTTCCCTGCCCCAGCGCCGCGGCCGTCTTATCCAGAGGCGACAGGGCTGCGGCACTTGGCATTTGCTGTGGGGAACCTCGACCTCGTAGTTGCGCGCCTGGAGGCCGCCGGCGTTGCCGTAGAGCCAATCCGGATCGACCCATATACGGATCGGCGCTTCACCTTCTTTAGCGACCCGGATGGATTGCCTTTGGAACTCTACGAAGCGCAATAAAGTGCCGTTTATACGACAATCTGGGTATCGCACGACGGAACCATTCGGCACTTCGGGGGCGGAGCTGGGTTTCGAGTCAGCCGATCCAGGCAAAGACCCGACAACCGAGCCGGACCTGATGATGCTGTGGAACGTCCTGGACTTGACGCCGGAAGGTTGCGGGACCGACTGGTACCCGAAGGTCACCTACTAAGCGGTCGAGATGGTTGGCCAGGAGTCTGGCGTTGCGGAAAAGGGTGGAGACCTGCCAATCCGCTCACGGCTCCGCTTAAGGCATCGCGATGCTGCCATCAAGGGTCTGCAACTGGCGCTCAGTGGCACGTCGGCGGGCCATCATCAGGCCGCCCCTTCCACCGGCAGGCCGGCCGCCTTCCATTCCGGCATGCCGTCCTCCAGCCGGCGCGCCGCATGCCCGACCGAACGCAGCGCGGCCACCGCTTCGAAGGACATCACGCACCACGGGCCGCGGCAATAGGCGACGATTTCGCGGCCGATAGCGGCGTCGGCTGACCAGGCCCTGACTTTCCCCAGCGGGACATTGATGGCGCCCGGCACATGGCCGAGCGCGAACTCGTCCGCCGGACGGACGTCGATCAGTGTCACCAGACCGTCGCGCATCAGCCTCTGAAGCTCGTCGCGTGTGACCGGCTGCATGTCGTCACGCGCATCGAAATAGCCGCGCACGATGCGGTCGACCTCGGCGAGCTGCCGCTCGGCGACGCCGCGCACAGCGGCGAAGGCGGAAAGCACGCTGTCATCGGCCAGCGAATAATGCACGAACTTGCCGTCGCGCTCGGCCGAGACGATGCCGGCGCGGCGCAGCGCCTGCAGATGCTGCGAGATGTTGGCGACGGGCCGGCCGAGCTTCGCCGCGAGCGCCTCGACGCTGCGCGCGCCTTGCGCCAGATGCTCGATCATTTCCAGGCGCAGTGGATGCCCGAGCGCCTTGGCGACGATCGCGAACTGCTCGTACAGCGCCTGTTTCGGATTGCGGATTGACATCGACCTTTCTGCCGTCATTCAATGGAATAATTGAATGACGGTTTCGACCATTGCTGTCAAGCAGAGCGGCTCCCCGGGGCGCAGCCGCTCGTTCGGAGGAAAAAGCGATGATTCTCAGGCAGTTCCTGCACAACGATCCGGTTGCCGCCTCCTATCTGTTCGGCTGCGGCGGCAAGGCTTCCGCGGCCGTGGTCGACCCGGTCGGCGACATCGCGCCGTATGTCGATGCGGCGCGCGCGACCGGCATGCGCATCCTCTATGTCGTCGACACGCATATCCATGCCGACCACATCTCGGCCGGACGCTCGCTGGCCGAGGCGACGGGCGCGGAATACGTGCTGTTCGAAGGGGCCGAAGCAGGATTCCCGTTCCGGCGTGTCAAGGATGGCGAGGTGCTCGAGCTCGGCAATGTCACGGTGACGGTCTTGCATACACCGGGCCATACGCCGGAGCATCTGAGCCTGTTGGTCACCGACCGGACGCGGTCGGCCGAGCCTTGGTTCGTGCTCACCGGGCACACGCTGATGGTCGGCGATCTCGGCCGCACCGAGCTTGCTTCAAGCGTCGAGGACGGGGCGCGTGCGCTTTATGCCAGCGTGCGCCGCCTGAAGGAGTTGCCCGATCATATCGAGGTGCTGCCCGGCGCCTATTCGGGCTCGGTCTGCGGCCGCTCGCTGAGCGGTAAGCCTACGTCGACCATCGGCTTCGAGCGGCGCTTCAACAAGGCGTTCCGCATCGAGGACGAGGGTGAGTTCGTCGCAGCCATGACCGCCGACATCCCTCCCCCGCCGCCGCAGGCCGCCCGGACCCGGGCCGTCAACGCCGGAGCGAAATCTTGAACATAGCGGCATCCGCCGTCGCGCTCGGTCTCAAGGCCAACTGGAAGCAGTTTTCGCTCCTGGTGCTGATCAATGCCTTTGTCGGCGGCATGGTCGGCATCGAGCGGACCGTGGTGCCGCTGATCGGCGCGGAGGAGTTTGGCGTGGCGTCGACCACGCTGGTCGTCTCCTTCATTGTCAGCTTCGGCGTGGTCAAGGCTTGCGCCAACCTTGTCTCCGGCCAGCTTGCCGACAGATGGGGCCGCAAGCGCGTCCTGATCCTCGGCTGGCTGTTCGGGCTGCCGGTGCCCTTCATCATCATCTGGGCGCCGAGCTGGGGCTGGATCGTCGCCGCCAACGCGCTGCTCGGCATCAACCAGGGCTTCGCCTGGTCGATGACCGTGATCATGAAGGTCGACCTGGTCGGACCGAAGTCGCGCGGGCTCGCCGTAGGCCTCAACGAGTTCGCCGGCTACCTCGCCGTCGGCGTCACCGCTTTCCTGACCGGCTATCTGGCGAGCCGCTACGGCTTTCGTCCCGTGCCGATCTATCTCGGCGTCGGCTACGCGATCCTGGGTGCGGCGCTGTCGATCCTGCTCGTGCGCGACACGCGCGAGCATCTGCGGCTGGAACTGGCCAACCATCCAAGACAAGCTTCCCCGCTCAGCTTCCGCGAGATCTTCATGCTGACCACGTTCGGGGATCGCAATCTGTTCGCCGCATCGCAGGCCGGCCTGGTGAACAATCTGAACGACGGCATGAGCTGGGGGCTGTTTCCGCTCTTCTTCGTTGCCAATGGGCTCGGCATCGAGCGCATCGGCATTCTCAAGGCGGTCTATCCGGCGGTGTGGGGCATCCTCCAGGTCGCGACCGGGCCGTTGAGCGACCGCTGGGGCCGCAAGGGGCTGATCGTCGCCGGCATGTGGGTGCAGGCGGCGGGGCTTCTCACCACCGCCATGACGCGCGAATTCGGCTGGTGGCTGCTGGCCAGCCTTTTGCTCGGCCTCGGCACGGCAATGGTCTATCCGTGCCTGATCGCGGCGGTGTCGGACGCATCGCACCCTTCCTGGCGGGCGCGCTCGCTCAGCGTCTATCGCTTCTGGCGCGACCTCGGCTATGCGATCGGGGCGCTGTCCGCCGGCCTGATCGCCGACTTCTTCGGCTTCGTTGCGGCGATCGCGGCCATTGCCGCATTGACCTTCCTGTCGGGCGCGATCGTCGCGGTGACGATGCGCGAGCCGCGTTCTGCCACCGTGGTTCCGACATCGGGCGATCGTTGAGACCGCCTCGGAAACGAAGGCCGTGTTTACGTTAATGGAAGCTTGATGCTGCGCGGGATGTGCCTGTCCGCTACAATCTGAACAGGTACATTTCCTCGAGATCGATCATGAGCAACCCGAACCGCATGCCGTGGGTGGATACGGCAAAAGGTCTTTCCATCATCCTGGTGGTGATGATGTATGCCGCCTACAACACCGGTGAATACACCGGCGGCGTCGGCTTCCTGCATTATGTCATCAGCTTCGCGACACCGTTCCGCATGCCGGAATTCTTCCTGATCTCGGGCCTGTTCCTGTCGCAGGTGATCGACCGGCCATGGCGGCGCTATATCGACCGCCGCGTCGTCCACTACCTCTATTTCTACGTGCTTTGGGCGATCATCTCGATCGGGCTGAAGATCGGCATCTTCAGCCGCGACCCCGCCGCCATGCTGCATGATCTCGCAATGGCCGCCGTCCAGCCATACGGCGTGTTGTGGTTCATCTACATGCTGGCGGTGTTCGGGATCGTCATCCGCGTGCTGCGCGAGCTTCGCGTGCCGCACTGGGTCGTCATCTTGGCTGCCGCTGCGCTGCAGATGTGGGCGCCGAAGCCGGACAGCTACGCGCTTGAGCAGTTCGCGGCCTATTTCGTGTTCTTCTACCTCGGCTTCGTGCTCGCGCCGCTGATATTCCGGCTGGTGGAGTGGACGCAGGCACGGCCGGCGATCGCCGTTCTCGGCCTGCTCGCCTGGGCGATCGTCAACGGCCTGCTCGTCTATTCGCCGGGCTATGCGATGCAGCCGGTCGGCATGCAGATGGGACTGGCGGCATGGCCGCCGCTGCATCTGTCGCTTGCCGTCGCCGGCGCCGTGGCGCTCTGCGTTGCCGGCGGTTTCCTGTCGAAATTCGCTTCCATGGAATGGCTGCGCTGGCTCGGCGAGCATTCGCTGGTCGTCTATGTCGCCTTCACCATCCCGATGTCGATCTTCCGGGGCGTCATGCTGGCGAGCGGCCTCCTCACCGATACCGGCATGCTCAGCCTGACGGTGCTGCTGGTCTCGGTCATAAGCCCGGTGGTGCTCTACTTCATCGTCCAGCGCGTCGGCTTCGGCACCTTCCTGTTCGAGCGGCCGGCCTGGGCGCATTTCGACAGGCCGACAGCCGCCAAGGCCTCCAGCAAGCCCATGACCCGGCCGGCACGCGAGGCGGCCTGACCGGGCCGCCCGTTCCGGCCATCCGTTATTTGCTAGCGTCGTATCCCGGCCGGCGCACGGCCGTGATCTTGCCGCTGCTGCCGCCGCCGCAGAAGAAGCAGCCGTCGCCATCGGATTCCAGTCCCGACACACCTGAGGGCATCGCTACTTCCTGCAGCACGTCACCCGTCTCGGGATCGATGCGCAGCAGATCGCCCTCCTCACCTTCCCAAGTGGCATGCCAGAGTTCGCCGTCGATCCAGGTGACGCCGGTGACGACGCGTTTCGACTCGATGCTACGGATCACCTCACCCGTTTCAGGATTGATCTGGTGGATCTTATGGGCCCTGTATTCGCCGACCCAGAGCGAACCTTCGGCCCAGGCCATACCTGAATCGCCGCCATTGCCCGGTGCGGGAATGGTGGCGACGACCTCGCCGGTCTTGGGGTCGACCTTGTGAATGCGGTCCTCGGCGATCTGGTAGAGGTGCTCGCCGTCGAAAGCGGTTCCGGCATGCGAGGCGACGTCGATCGATTGCACGATGGTGCCACTCTCCGGGTCGAGGGCCTTCAACTTGTCGCCGGTGGCAAACCAGACATTCTTGCCATCGTAGGTGACGCCATTGACGCGCTCGGCGTCCGGAAAGGGTCCATATTCGCGCAGGATCTCGGCAGCGGCTCTTTTCATCTTCCAATCCTCATCGGTCTCTTGTGTCAGCTTCGACTTTAGCCGCTCTGCTGCAAACCTGGGAGCAACAACACAGTCGGGAATTTATGAACCGCCTCAAAGCTCGATGCAGACCTTGCCGAAATGCTTCTGGCTCTCATACGCCCGGAAAGCCGAGGCAATATCGCGCAGCGGAAAGCTGCGGCCGATAACAGGCCTCAGGCCGTTAGCCGTTATCGCCCGGATCATATCTTCCTGGTCAGCTCTGCTGCCGATGGAAATTCCATTGATGCGGATCTGATTGGAAAACAGCGCCGGGATCGACACTTCTGCGGCAAAGCCGGTCAACACGCCGATCAGCGCGATGTGGCCGCCCATCCTGCAGGCCGTTATCGACTGCGCCAGCGTGCCGGGGCCGCCGACCTCGACCACGTGATCGACACCGCGTCCATCGGTCAGGTCCCTGGCCTTCCGGCCCCAGTCCGGCACGGCCTTGTAATTGATAAGATGATCGGCGCCGAGCCGCCTGAGCTTTTCGAGCTTTTCATCGGAGGAAGATGTCGCGATGACACGGGCGCCCGCCATCTTGGCGAACTGCAGCGCGAACAACGACACGCTGCCCGCGCCGAGGACCAGCACCGTATCGCCAGCCCTCACCTGACCGCACACCACCAGTGCCCTCCAGGCGGTTACCCCGGCGCAACTGAGTGTAGCCGCCTCCACATGGGTGTAACCCGCCGGCGCCTTCGTGAAAGCATGCCACGGCATTGAGGCATATTCCCTTGCATAGCCATCGACATCATCGCCCAGTTCGCCCTGCTTGGTGGCGGGCGTAGCCTCGCCACCCAGCCAATTGGGCCAATAGCAGCTGACAACGGCATCGCCGGTCTCAAATGCGTCCACGCCCTCTCCGACGGCAATCACCTCGCCAGCACCATCGGACAGCGGAATGCCGTCAGCACAGGGCTTCTTGCCCGTTGCAACCATGCTGTCGTGGAAGTTCAGCGAGCATGCCCGGATTCGGACCAGCAACTCGCCCGGTCCGGGCTCGGGCCGATCCTCCTCGACCAACGAGAGTTGTTCCAGGCCGCCGGGCGCTCTTAATCTGATCAGTTTCATGACGTCTCTCCCTCGATGCCGAGTACCGGCAAACTAGTCGCTCGGCAGCGGACCGGGGAGTAACAAGACAGTCGGGAATCCGGTGACCGGCGGCATCATCCAGCGGCGCGCCCGGCCGCGGCCCACCGCCTGCACCTTGTGCTCGGCCGACAACTGCTCCAGCGCCCGCTGCACGGTGCGCGCGCTGGCGCCAAGCGCGATCGCCAGCGCCGAGCTCGACCAGGCCTCGCCATCGGTCAGGAAGGCAAGCACCGCGCCATGCTCATCCTCGACAGGCGGCGCCAGCACGACGATCTCGGCGGCGTTCAGCGGCGTCAACGCAAAGCCGCCGGCGGTCGCATTGATCTCGGCCAAGCCGGCGAGCTCGGCGCGCAGCCGTCCCAACTCGACCCTCAGCCGTGCGCGATGCGATTCATCGGCATGCCTCGCCCGGAAGGCGCGCCTCAGCAATGTCTCACGCGAGGCATCCGCCGGCCAGGTTTCGGCGAGCGTGCGCGCCAGCGCAAACAGTACCGGCCGGGTCGCCAGCGAGACCACGGCGCCGCCTTCGCGCACGACGTTGCGGCAAGCATCGATGACCAGCGCGCCGGACCCCAACAGCGCCTCGACCTCGTCGAGCAGCAACTCTTTCTCCGCGCCGCGCGCGATCAGCCGGCCCACCGGCGTGTTCAGCACCAGGGACGCCGCTTCGATTTCGGCCTTCAATGCCGGGATGTTGGCTTGATAGGCGGCAAGCGATGCGCGGCCGAATGCCGAGCGCGCCGCCTTTGTCCTCAGGCGCCGGACGGCGATGCCGGCCGCGGCCAGTTCATGCGCGACGCGCGCCACCGGCGGCAGCGGCGTCGGATCGAAGTCCGCAAGCAGGCGCTCGGCCTCGTCGAGGCGGCCGACCAGGATGAGGCGGCGCGCCTCGAGGCTGCCGGCATAGGCGGCGTTCAGCCGGTCGCCATGCGCGGCGAGCGTCGCGCGGGCGGACCGCAGCGCCTTCTCTGGCCAGCCGAGGTCGCGCGAGACCAGCGCGATCTCGGCCTCGGCGACGACGCAGCGGGCGCGCGCCACCGCTTCCCTCGGACTGAAGGCGCGGGCGGCGTCCTTCAGCAGCGCCTTGGCCTTGGCGAAATCGCCGAGCTGCGCCATCGCGATGCCGCGCAGGGCCAGCGCCGGCGCGTCGTCGCGCAGCGCGACGCGCTTCAAGGCGCCGAGCGGATCGCCCGCGGCGAGCGCGCGGCCGGCGGCATTGATCAGCGAATCCATGCCACCGTCTCAGCGCCCGCCGCAGCAAATCGCGTCACACTTGTAACTCTCACCATCGCAGTGCGCTGTCCTATGTCTGTCCTCGTCACCCCAACCAAACCCAAGAACGGGACAAGAGCAATGACCCAACATATGAAGACACCGCCGGTCGTTTCGCAGGAAGCGTGGGAAGGCGCCTATGAAGAGATGCTCGTGAAGGAAAAGGCGCTCACCCGCGCCCGCGACGCTTTGGCCGCCGAACGCCGCCGCATGCCGTGGATGGAAGTCAAGAAGGACTATGTGTTCGAAGGTCCGAACGGCAAGATGAGCCTGCTCGACCTCTTCGAAGGCCGCCGCCAGCTCGTCGTCTACCGCGCCTTCTTCGAGCCCGGCGTCTATGGCTGGCCAGAACATGCGTGCCGCGGCTGCTCGCTCGGTGCCGACCAGGTCGGCAACCTCGCCCATCTCAACGCCCGCGACACCACGCTTGTCTATGCCTCGCGCGCGCCGCAGGCCGACATCCAGCGGCTGAAGCAGCGGATGGACTGGAAGATGCCCTGGTACACCATCACCGACAGCTGGGATAAGGATTTCGGCGTCGACGAATGGCACGGCCACAACGTCTTCATCCATGACGGCAAGCGCATCTTCCGCACTTATTTCGTCAACAACCGCGGCGACGAAGCCTTTGGCACCGTCTGGAGCTATCTCGACGTCACCCCGCTCGGCCGCCAGGAGGTATGGGAGGATTCGCCCGAGGGCTATCCGCAGACCCAGACCTACAAATGGTGGAACTGGCACGACAATTACGGGGAAGGCGCCGCCCCCGACCAGAGATGGGTCGAGGTCTCGGATGCCGGCGAAGCGGCGTTCCGCAACAAGAACGCCTGAGCGTGAAGCGGTTCCGGCGACGCAAACCGCGCCGCCGGAGCCGATCGCCTCGCGCTTGTTCCAACGGGCTCGAACCCTGCCCGCATCAGAAGGTGGATATCATGAGCATCGACAATCCTGCCCCTCGCCCAAACGGCCTGATCGGCTTGGGCCTCGCCGACTGGCTTTGCCTCGCCGCGACGCCGACCTTCGCCACGATGGCGCTGCTCACGGCGGCCCATGGCGGCGAGGACATGATGTGCATGTCGGGCGCCTCGGCGCTCGGCGGCATGGTGCCGATGTATCTGTTGATGGCAGCGTTCCATCTGGCGCCGTGGCTGCGGCTGGCGGCGCGGCGGGGGTGATGGCCGCTCAGCAATCTAAGGTCCGACCCTGCCCCTCCAGGTCTTGACGAAAATAGGCGCGCCTGAGACACGGGAGCAGACATTTGCTCCATGGGAGACGGGCAGGCGGTGGGCAAGCTGTGAAGCGCGTTTTTCGATTGCTTGCCGCGGCGATCCTGGCGTCCGGCGTGACTGGATGCACCAGCATTTCCTACTATGCGCAGTCGTTGGAGGGCCATGTCGAGATCATGGCCGCGCGCAAGAACGTTGGAAGACTTATCCGCGATCCGTCGACGCCACAGGCGTTGCGCGCCAAATTGACCTCCGCCAGCGCCATACGCCGCTTTGCCACGGAAGAGCTGGCGCTGCCCGATAACAACAGCTACCGCAGTTATGTCGACGTCGGTCGAAACAATGTGACCTTGGCCGTGTTTGCTGCGCCGCAATTCTCGCTTGCGCCGATAACTTGGTGCTTTCCAGTCTTCGGCTGCGTTCCCTACAAGGGATATTTTTCGCGCAAAGACGCGCTCGAAAGTGCCGCTGAACTGCAGCGGCAGGGGCTGGACGTCTATGTGTCGGGCGTCACCGCATATTCCACGCTGGGCTGGTTCAGCGATCCGCTGCTCAGCACCATGCTGCGTCAGGAGGACACCTACCTCGCAAGCCTTATTTTCCATGAGCTGGCGCATCAGAAAGTCTATGTGAACGGCGACTCCGCATTCAACGAGGCTTTCGCGGTTTCCGTCGAAACCACCGGTACGAGGAAATGGCTCCGCGCCACCGGCAATCGCGCCGGATTGCGCAGCTACGAAATCGATCGCAAGCGCAAGGCCGGTTTTCTCGGACTGATATCGAAAACCCGGGATGAGCTGAGGCAGGTCTATGGAAGTCCCCGCAGCCCGCAGCAGATGGCGGCCGCCAAAGCAGCCGCCATCGACAGGCTGCGGATGCGCTACCGGCAAATGCGCGACAGGCGATGGGCTGGATACCGGGGATATGATGCCTGGTTTGATAGCCCTATCAACAACGCAAAGCTCGCCGCGACCGCTGTCTACGGCGAACAGGTCCCGGCGTTTCTTCGCTTGTTTGACTTGTGCTCCGGCGACTACCCGAGGTTCTACGCTTCTGTTCGACGGATCGGAAAGTTGCCCGCACCTTCCCGAGCCGAAGCGCTTAGAACCGTGGCTGCGTGCAATTGACCTTGTAAGGAATTCGGCACCCGGAGGCCGCGCGGACAATGTTGGACAATTATGAGGTGGACAGGTTCGGCGTGATCCACCAGATCGACTTCACACCGATCAAATACGACAAGAAATACATCTCCTATTATGAAGACCTGAGCGACCGGACCATCAAGCTCGGTTATCAGCGGCTTGGCTGGGTGCTTGGTATCACCGGCGAGATTCCTCGTTCCGTGCTGGAAATCGGATATGGCACGGGCACGTTCATCGAAGCCGCGAAGATAACCGGCGTCGCCGATTGCGCCGGCTGCGATATCGCCGAATTCCCACTGCCCAAGGGTGTCCGCTTCGTCGATTGGGATGAGGCGCTCGCCGGCGCCTGGGACCTCGTCGCCATGTTCGACGTGCTGGAGCACATCCCCGATCTCGGCTTCCTTTCCCGGCTTCAGGCCCGCCACCTGGCTGTCGCCGTCCCCTATTGCCGCTGGCGCGAGCTCGGCGCCGAGGGCGACGCGTGGTTCGCCAAATGGCGCATGCGTCTGCCCAACGAGCACCTGCATCATTTCGACCGCGGCTCGCTGGTGGCGCTCCTCGCGGCCAACGGTTTCGAGTGTGTGACGCTGAACTGCTTCGAGGACGGGATCAGGCTGCGGCCAGGAGAAGCAGGTCCGAACATTCTGTCGGGTTTTTTCAGGAAGCTTTAGGCGGGCGGCCTCGCCGATCGGCTCTAGCTCGTCGCGACACTGTTTCCGATCCATAACCCGCTGAGCGGCAATAGCGGACTATTCTTCCGGGG
Organism: Mesorhizobium sp. CA16; assembly: GCF_020165175.1. Taxonomy (NCBI): domain Bacteria; kingdom Pseudomonadati; phylum Pseudomonadota; class Alphaproteobacteria; order Hyphomicrobiales; family Phyllobacteriaceae; genus Mesorhizobium; species Mesorhizobium sp. CA16. The sequence goes on along the minus strand of NZ_JAIUHP010000006.1, from coordinate 194,601 downwards.
CGAGCTCGCCCAGATGGCGACGGACCCAGCTCATCTCCTCAGAAGCCGTGCGTCCAAAATGCCGCTTGAAGTCGCGGCTGAACTGAGCCGCGCTCGCATATCCGACCGAAGCCGCGACCTGAGCGATCGTTCCCTTGCGTGCGATCATCAGTCTTGCCTCGTGCAGCCGCATGGCTTTCACGTACTGCATCGGGCTGCTTCCGGTCATTTCCTTGAAATGAACGTGGTAAGAAGGCACGCTCATGCCTGCTTGTCCCGCGAGATCGGCGACCGAGATTTCGGCGCTGTAGTTTTCCCGCAGCCATGCGAGGCTCCGCACGATCCTTCCCGACCTGCCTCTTTGCCGCAAGGCAGCGATCATCGCGCCGCCCTGCGGGCCAATCAGGACCCGGTAATGGAGCTCGCGCAGAAGGCTCGATCCAAGAATGGCGGTCTCGGCGGGATTGCGAAGCGCCGTCAGCAGGCGCAGCAGGACATCCTCTATGTCGGACCCCATCCTGCTCGATACGAGACTTCGCGGCCGGTCGCTTCCTACAGCCGAATGCATCTCCAGCTGCGCGGCAATCTCGGCCGCAATCCGCATGTCGAACTCGACATAGACCGCAAGCAGCGGGCGATCGGGGCTGGCCGTGGACTCCATTCGAAACGGAACAGGAACCGACACCGCCAGATAATGGTCTTCATCGTACAGGTAGACCTCCCGTTCGAGGACGCCTCGCTTGCTTCCCTGCAGGACGAACACCGCGCCCGGTTCATAAAGTACCGGAACGTCGTGAAGCACCGCCTCGGTACAGAGCACGCGCACACCCTCGAGCGCGGTCGCATTATATCCAACGCGCTCGGCGATAGCTCCGGCCAACTCGACCAGCTTTCGTCTTAGCCCAACGTCCTCTCTGATAGGATTTGGCAATGTATTCATAGAAACCGCAATCGTGGACGCTATCGCACCATACTATTTGTCAAGCTGCACTCCATCAATGAAGGATCGCAGGCCATGGCAACAAAGACATTCTTCATCACCGGCGCCAATTCGGGCTTCGGCCTCGCCATCGCTTCCGCCGCTGTCCAGATGGGCCATACGGTCATTGGCACCATCCGCTCCGAGACGTCTCGCGCGGCGCTTGCCGGATCCCTCCCAGCGATCCGCACCGTCATCTGCGATGTCACGGAGTTCGACCGCGTGCCGGACGTCGTCGCGCAGGCGGAGGAAGAGCACGGGCCCGTCGACGTCCTGATCAACAATGCCGGCTATGGCCATGAGGGCGTGCTTGAAGAGTCGTCACTGGAAGAGATGCGGCGTCAATTCGATGTGAACGTCTTCGGCGCCGTGGCGGTCGCCAAGGCATTTCTTCCCAAGTTCCGCGAGCGACGCCGCGGCTTCATTGTCAACGTGACGTCGATGGGCGGCATGATAACAATGCCGGGCATCGCTTACTATTGCGGCAGCAAGTTCGCGCTCCAGGGCATATCGGAAGTGATGCGTTCGGAAATGGCCCCGTTCGGCGTACGCGTTACGGCGATATGCCCCGGCTCCTTCCGGACGGACTGGGCCGGGCGCTCCATGGTTCGAACCGAAAGGTCCATCGCGGATTACGATGCGCTGTTCGATCCGATCCGGGAGGCCCGACAGGCGAAAAGTGGCAAGCAACTTGGCGATCCGGACAAGCTTGCGACGGCCGTATTGGCCCTGGTCGAAACCGAAGCCCCGCCGCCGCAGCTTCTGCTTGGCAGCGACGCCCTCAAGCTCGTCTCCGAGCGAATCCAGCGGCTGCAGCAAGAGATCGATGCCTGGAAGGCCGTAACCGTCTCGACCGATGGCTGACCGCGTGGCGGCAAGGGCAAACGCGGGCACACCTGGCAAGCCTGACCTTGCCGGGTGTGCGGCCGGCGGCGACCATCGACGCCGCGCGGCTTTAGACCAGCCTAACCTCCCGCATTGCCTTCCGCGCCGGCTCGCACAATAGTCGGGCCGATGTTCGAGGCGATTGCGAGTCACTGGTCGACGCTTATCCTGATCCTGTCGCTGGCGATGGCGGCGGTGGGCATCGTGCATGCCATCATGACGAAGGAAGACGTGCGCGCGGCCACCGGCTGGGTGGGCGTGATGCTTCTGTCGCCTTTCCTCGGCGCGATCATCTACGCCATTGCCGGCATCAACCGGATCCGCCGCGCGACGATCAGCGCCATGCGGCCGGTCTCGCCCGAGGCCGCCGCCGCCAGGCATGACCGGGACGTCGCGCTGGAAGGCTTGATCAACGCCGAATTCGGCCAGCGTTTCACCGGGCTGAAGACGCTTGGCGACAGAGTGGCGCGGCGTCCGCTCACCTCGGGAAACACTATCGCCGTGCTCAAGACAGGCGACGAAGCCTATACGGCGATGTGCCGGGCGATCGATGCGGCGCAACGAAGCGTGCTTCTGGAAACCTATATTTTCGACAATGACGCGGTCGGGGCGCTTTTCGTCCAGTCGCTCGGCAACGCCGTCAAGCGCGGCGTCACCGTGCGCGTGCTGATCGACGCCGTCGGCGTACGCTACTCGGTGCCCAGCATCCTGAAGCAGCTCAGGGAGGCCGATGTCACCGTCGATCTCTTCAACGGCAACATCGTCATGGGCCTGAGACTTCCCTATGCCAATCTCAGGACCCACAGGAAGATACTGATTATCGACGGCACGGTGGCGTTCACGGGAGGCATGAACATCCGCAAGGGATTCTCGGCCGAGCTCGCCGGTTCCGGCAGTTCGCGGGACACGCATTTCGAGGTCACCGGGCCGGTGGTGGCGGATCTGTTCTCGGTGGCCGCCGAGGACTGGCGCTTCGCCGGCAACGAAGCCCTGAAGGACGGACCCTGGCAGGTCGAGCGTGTCGTGCCGCCGCCGGGGCAGCCGATGCTGGTGCGCGCGGTCGCGACCGGGCCGGACGCGTCCAACGAAACCAATCTCAAGTTGCTGATGGGTGCGTTTTCCGTCGCCCGCAAATCGATCCGCATCATGTCGCCCTATTTCCTGCCGGACCGGGAGTTCATCAGCGCGCTGACCACGGCCGGCCGGCGCGGCGTCGAAATCGACATCGTCGTGCCGGCGGTGAACAACCTCTTTCTCGTTGACCATGCGATGACGGCGCAGTTCGACCAGGTTTTGAAGCATTACTGCCGCGTCTGGCGCCATGAAGGTGCGTTCGACCATTCGAAGCTGATGGCGATCGACGGCGTGTGGGCCTATGTCGGCTCTTCCAATCTGGACGCCCGCTCGCTGCGGCTGAATTTCGAGATCGACTTGGAAGTGCTGGATAAAAACTTCGCCGCCGAGATCGACGCCCGCATCGCGGCCGCCATCTCCACCGCCCAGCCGGTGACGCTGCAGACGCTGAGGGCAAGGCCGTTTGCAATCCGCGTCTTCGACCGTTTGCTGTGGCTGGGATCGCCCTATCTTTAGAGCAGGAAATCGAGCATCGGGATCATGGAGATAGACGACATCAAAGGACGCAGCCTGCCTGAGACCGTGCTGCTCTCGATCCGCAGCAGAAGCGCGCGCAAGGCGAAGGCGACGCCGCGCAAGCGCGTCAACGACACGGAAATCGTCGTTGCCTCCTACAACGTCCACAAATGCATCGGCACCGACCGCAGATTCGACCCCGAACGGACGGCGCGCGTCATCCGCGAAATGAGCCCCGACGTGATCGCGCTGCAGGAGGCCGACAACCGCTTCGGCGACAGGGCCGGGCTGCTCGACCTGGCCCGCCTGGAGCTGGAAACGGGGCTGGTGCCAGTGCCGGTCAGCGGCAACGGCAAGGGGCATGGCTGGCGCGGCAATGTGCTGTTGTTCAAGCGCGGCACCGTGCGCGACGTCCACCAGCTCAAGCTGCCCGGACTGGAGCCGCGCGGCGCGCTGGTCGCCGAGATCGATCTCGACGAGAAACGATCGCTGCGCGTCATTGCCGCCCATCTCGGCCTGCTGCGCCGCTCGCGTTCGGAACAGGCCCGCGTCGTGCTCGACATCATGAGCAGCGCCGACGAGAGGCCGACGCTGCTTCTGGGCGACCTCAACGAATGGCGGCTCGGCAACCGCTCGGCACTGAACACGCTGCACACGACCTTCGGCCCGACGCCGGCGGTGCCGACTTTCCCATCCGGCCTGCCGGTGCTGGCACTCGACCGCATCATGGGCAACCGGCACGACCTGGTTTCAGGCGTCGAGGCGCATGACACGCCGCTGTCGCGCGTCGCCTCCGACCACCTGCCGCTGACGGCCTTCGTGCATCTTTGAGATAGGCCGCCTTCACCCTTCCCTCAGCCAGACCAGCATCTCGCCGGGATCGCGATTGTCCCAGGCAAAATACGGGACCGCCTTGAGCTTCGTTTCCTGCGTCACCGGCGGTTCGGAGCGGTAGAGATCGGCACCCCAGTTCTCGGTCTCGGCCCGGCAGCCGATGGCCGAGAGGGTGACGACGCCGCCGAGCAGGTTCGGTTCTTTGTGCGCCTCGAGCCTTGCCTCGCGCGGCAAGGCGATGCGATGCAGCCCGCCGCCATTGTCGGTTTCCTCGACGCAGTAGATCAGCGGGCCGCGGGTGAGCGCCACGCGGCCGATGTCCTGGTGCACCTGCGGATTGGCGAAGAGGCGCGCCATCGACATTTCGAGATCGAGCTCGACCTTGTCGCCCTTTTGCCATTCGCGGCGGAGCGCTGCATAGCCGTCGACCGTCGCGGCCTCCAGATCGACGAGCTTGCCGTTGACGCGCAACGCCGCCTTGCGGCACCAGGCGGGTATGCGCAGGTGAAGCGTGAACTCTACGGGCGCCTCCGGCCCGATCTCGATCGCAATCGCGCCGTCCCAGGGATAGCTGCTGGTCTGGACGAGCGTCACCTGCCGGCCGGTGATCTCGAAGCGGGCGCTCGAATCGCCATAGAGATGCACCGCCAGCGCATCGTCGGCTAGGCCGTAGAAATAGCTGCCGATGGAGGCCACCATGCGGCCGATATTGGGCGGGCAGCACGGGCAGCGGTGCCATTTCCAGCGGTGATGGCCGCCACGGCTCTCCAGCGGATTCTCGTAGAAGAATAGCGAGCCGTCGAGCGACAGGCCCGATATCGAGCCGTTGTAGAGGGCGCGTTCCATCATGTCGGCGTAGCGGGCGTTCGGACCCATGCCGAGCATGCGGCTTGCCCAGAACACCAGGCCGACCGAAGCGCAGGTCTCGGCATAGGCGGTCTCGTTGGGCAGGTCGTAGTCGTTGGTGAAGCCCTCATTGTCGGCCGACGGGCCGAGGCCGCCGGTGACGTAGAGGCTTTTGGTGGTGAGATCGTCCCAGAGCCGCTCGAGTGCCACCTTGAGCGTATCGTCGCCATATTCGGTGGCGATATCGGCCATGCCGGAATAGAGATACATCGCCCTCACCGCATGGCCGACGACCTTGTCCTGCTCGCGCACCGGCTTGTGTGACTGGTTGTATTCATAGGTCTTGAAGTGGAAATCCTTGGGGTCGGCGCCGCGCGCCAGCGCCTCCTCGTCGAAATAATGCGGCTGCTGACCGCGCTGGTCGATGAAATATTTCGCCAGCTTCATATATTTGTCGTTGCCTGTCGCGCGCGCGAGCTTGACCAGCGCCAGCTCGATCTCCTCATGGCCGCAATAGCCCTTCCGCTTGCCGGGCTCCGGGCCAAAAGTGTCGGCGATGTGGTCGGCATAGCGGCTCATGATGTCGAGCAGCTTGCGTTTGCCGGTCGCCTGAAAGTAAGCGACGGCGCCCTCGATCAGATGCCCGGCGCAGTAGAGCTCGTGGCAGTCGCGCAGGTTGGTCCAGCGCAGCCCGGGCTGGATGCGCTGGTACCAGCTCGAGAGATAGCCGTCCTCCTGCTGCAGCTTGCCGAACATGTCGATGACGGCGTCGATCTTCTTCTCGAGCTCGGGGTTGCGGCGCCGGTAGAGCGAATAGGCCGCGGTCTCGATGGTCTTGCCCCAATCAGAATCCCAGAACATCTGAGTCGTCACGGTGCGCGCGGTAAAACCGTCGCTGACATGGAAGGGGATGACGACGCCTGGCGACGGCACGTCCGGATCGATCTGCTCCAGCATGCGCGCCTCGACGCAGCGGTCGTAGAGGATCTCGGCGGTGCGCGTCGCGACCGCTTCGACACGGTCGCCCCAGAAGCCGCGGACATCGACCTGCGGCACTGGCAACGGCCGGAAGGCGAGCTGCGGCCTGGCGGAGGGCTGCGCGGCGGGCTGGGATGCGGTCATGATTTCACTCCATTCGAATTACTTGACGGCCCCGGCCATCAGGCCGCGGATGTAGAAGCGCTGCAGCGCCAGGAACAGGATCAGGCAAGGCACCATCATCACCGTGACGCCGGCCTGCACGGCGCCCCAGTCGATGGCGCCGAAGCGGCCGGACTGAAGCGCGGTCATCATCACCGGCAGAGTGAATTTGGACTGGTCGGTCATCAGCACCAGGGCCGCCAGGAACTCGTTCCAGGCGCCGAGGAAGGCGAACAGCGCGATGGTGACGACGCCCGGCCAGACCAGCGGCAGCATGACTTTGATCAGCATGGTGACGTTGTTGGCGCCATCCATGCGCGCGGCCTCCTCGATCTCGCGCGGCACGGCATCGAAGGCGTTGCGCATCATGAAGATCGAGAACGGCAGCTGCAGTGTGACATAGACGCAGACCAGGCCCGTCAGCGTGTTGTGCAGGCCGAGCTTCGTCAGCACCAGGAAGATCGGCGTCAGGATCGACTGGAACGGGATCATGATGGTCGACAGGATGAGGATGAAGAAGAAATCCCGGAACGGAAAGCGGAAGCGCGAGAAGCCGTAGCCGGCGAGCACGCTGACCAGCACCGAGAGCAGCACCGTCATCACCGAGACATAGATGCTGTTTTGGGCCGAGACCCAGAGCCCGTCGCCGAACGAGTTCAGCGTCTCGTAGTTCTCGATGGAGAAGCCGGTGGTCGGCCAGGGCGGCAGCGGCGGCTGGCGCGCTTCCTGCGCCGGCTTGAAGGTCGACAGCACCGTCCAGACGATCGGCGCCAGGAACAACACCGAGGCGATGATGCCGGTGGAATGCCTGGCGAGGCTGAAGCCGACTCTCCGCTTTTGCGACATCGCCTCGGCCATTAATCGAGCCCCTCGGGCTTGCGCAACAGCCAGAGCTGGATAAGGCTGAGCGCCACCAGGATAACCAGCAGCACCATCGAGAGCGCGGCGCCGTAACCGAGCTTGAACGAGACGAAGGACTGGTTGAAGATCCAGTAGACCGCCGTCAGCGTCTGGTTGCGCGGGCCGCCGCGCAGGATGATGTAGAACTGGTCGAAGGCGAGGATCGAACCCGCGACCGAGAGGATCAGCGCCAGCGCCAGCGTGCGGCGCATCAAGGGCAAGGTGATCGCCCGGAACCTCGCGAACGGCCCTGCCCCGTCGATGACCGCCGCCTCCTGCAGGTCCTGCGGGATCGATTGCAGGCCGGTCATTAGGATGATCATGGTGAAGCCGGCGACCTTCCACACCACCATGGCGATGATCGACCAGAAGGCCGGCTGGAAGGTGGCGAGCAGATTGACCTTCTTTTCGGTCAGGCCGAGGTCGTAAGCGGCCGGGCTGAACAGGCCGGAATCGACGTTGAGCAGCCAGGACCAGAGCAGGCTCGCCGAGGCGAAGCCGACCACCGCCGGCATGAAGAAGGCGGTGCGGTAGAGGTTGGTCAGCGGACGCGGTTTTTCGATGAAGATCGCCAGCGGGAAGGCGACGGCGAAGATCGCGATGGTGACGATCACCGTGTAGTAGAAGGTGAATTTCAGCGCATTCCAGAAGCGCGTGTCGCGCAGGATCGCGAAATAATTGTCGAGGCCGATGAAGGCATGCTCACCCATCAGCGGCCAATTGTGCAGCGACATCCAGGCGGTCATGCCGAGCGGGATGACGAAAAAGACGGTGACCAGGGCGACGGCCGGCAGGACATAGAGCAGGCCCACCCATTGCCGGCGGCTGACGCCGATGCGTGAGCGGGCGGGAGCGGAGGTTGCGGTGATGGCGGTCATGGCCGGGCTCCCCCTTCTCCCCTTGTGGGAGAAGGTGGATCGGCGCGTAGCGCCGAGACGGATGAGGGGTGTTCCAGGGAACGCCAACGCCTCACTCCGCTGGAACACCCCTCATCCGTCGCCTTCGGCGACACCTTCTCCCACAAGGGGAGAAGGGGGAGCGAACCTCGCGGCGCCTCAGATTGGATGCTGGTGAAAGTGAGCTTTCTCAACGCGTCAGTCCCAGTCTATTCAGCGATACAGTCCCCGGCCGCCCGGCCAGGGAGACGGGACGGGCGGCCGGTCAGAGCCTTGGCGGCGAAGCGTTGCGCTATCCTCGCCGCCGGGTGGCCCTGGTGTCTACTTGTTCGGCGCTTGGTCGATAATCGACTGCATCGTCTCCTGCGCGTTCTTGATGGCGCCATCGACATCGTCGCCGAAGAACACCTCGTTGATCATCTGCGTCCACGGCCCGTTGGCGGAGTTGATCAGGTCGTTGAACACCACCGAATAGGGCGTCCTGCCCTTGGCCATCGCTTCGGCCGCCACCTGGTAGCGCGGGTCGAGATCCTTCAGCGCGTCCTTGGCGATGTCGTTTCGCACCGGCAGGCTGCCATATTTGGCGAGGATGGTCTGGCCCTCCAGCGAATAGGCGAAGTCCAGGAACTCCTTCACCACGGCGATCTTCTTGGTGCCCTTGGTGACGACGAAATTGTCGCCGCCGGCAAAGGACGACCAGCCGCCATCCTTACCCGGCAGGAAGGTGATGCCGTAGTCGACGTCCGGGTATTGCGTGTTGAGCGCGCCGATGGCGAAAGCGCCGGACGGCGAGATGCCGATCTTGCCGCCGGCGAAGGCGGCGAAGAAATTGGCGCCGGTGTCGGTCTGCGCGCCCTCGGGCACCAGCCCCTTCTTGACCATCGAGCGATAGAGGTCGATCGCGCCGCGCAGTTGCGGGCTGTCGAGCGTCGCCTTCGAGCCGTCCTCGGACAGGATGTCGCCGCCCGAGGCCCAGATCAGCGGCGTGAAGGTGAAGATGTTGCAGCCGCCGCAATTGCCGGAGAAGTAGAAGCCCTTGATGTCGCCGCCGAGCGCGTTGACCTTCTCGGCGTCCGCCTCGATCTCGGCCCAGTTGGTCGGGCCCTTCTCAGGATCGAGCCCAGCCTGCTTGAACAGCTTCTTGTTCCAGATCAGCACCGAGGCGTCGGCCGAGAACGGCAGGCCGTAGATGCGGTCCTTATAGGTGCCGGTCTTCACATGCGCCGGCGACAGGCTGGCGAAATAGGGCAAGGATTTCGCCCAGTCGGTGATGTCTTCCAATTGGCCGGCGGCGGCGAAGGACGGCGTGTAGATCAGGTCGAGCGAGAGCGCGTCCGGCGCGGTGCCGCCGGCGGCGGCGGCGCCATATTTCGGGATGATCTCGGCATTGGGAATGATGTCGAGCTTGATCTGGTCCTTATGCGCCTTGTTGAAGGCATCGACGATGCGCGGCATGAAGTTCGAGCCGTCGGCGCGCACCCAGACGTTGGCGGTCTCGGCGGACGCCGCCTGCAGGCCGCCGCCGATGACGGCCGCGGCTAAAGCCAGCTTGGCAAACATGGTCTTCATTTTACTCCTCCTCATGGTTCTCCTCCCTGTTTTGGCCACGCCGCCCGGTCTAACCGGGCGCGTAGCCTTGTTGCTTCATTGCGGCGGACTGCCGCATGACTGACGCACCACCAGCCGGCACGGCAGTTTCCTGATGCCCGGCGCGGCCGGGTGGCCGTCGACGAGCGAAAGCAGGGCAAGCCCGGCCTCGCGGCCGAGGCTCGCCAGGTTCATGTCGATGGAAGTCAGCGGCGGGCGCGTCGCCTCGGCCACGATCTCCCAATTGTCGAAGCCGATGACGCCGACATCCTCGGGCACGCGGATACCGCGCTCACGCAGCGCATCGATGACGCCGCGGGCAATCTGGTCGTTGCCGCAGAAGACGGCGTCCGGCCATCCTTCCCTGCCCGCCTTGCCGAACAGTCTTGCCACCGCATCGCGGCCCCAGGCCTCCGACCAGGCGCCGAGCAGCGGCTCGGCTGTGGGCAAGCCGTTCTCCCTCAGGACGTCGCGATAAGCCTCGGCCCGCGCGTGCACCACGGCGAAGCTCGCCGGGCCGCTGACATGGGCGATGCGGCGGCGGCCGAGCCGCAAGAACTGCTCGACCGCCAGCCGCGCGCCGCCGGCATCGGCGGAGACGAGGCCGACCGCGCCGGGATCCGGCTGGGTGAAGGCGTAGACTACCGGGATGCGCAGGTTGGAGAGATCGACCGGCAGATGGCGGTCGATGCGTTTTCCGGTGGCGACGATGCCGTCGACGCGCTTGTCGAGCATGGCCTCGACATGCAGCTGGCCGAGCCGCTGGTCATCCTCGACATTGCACAGGAACACCGACACGCCCTTGTCGACCAGCGCATCCGAAACGCCGGCCATGAGCGGCAGCGAGAAGCGGCCATAGGTATCGTTGGTGAGCAGGCCGACGGTGAAGGAGCGCTTTCGCAACAGGCTCTGCGCCAGACTGTTCGGCCGGAAGCCGAGCAGCCGCGCCGTCTCGCGGATGCGCTCGCGCGTCTCCGCCGTCATCCGCCCCTGCCCGTTCAGCGCCTTCGACGCCGTCGCGACGCTGACGCCGGCCGCGGCGGCGACCTCGCGCAGCGTGACCGGCGGCTTGGCGGAAACTGGCGCTGGCTCGGCGTCGGCGGACATGGTTGCGGCGGATTCCCTTAGCTGGGAAAAGGTTTTCTCTTGCCGCCCAGCGCGGTGATGACGGATGAGGTCGACGAGCGCGGGGTGAGTTGGGAAAAGGTTTTCTCAGAGGAGATTAGAACGAGAAGGCTGATCGATGCAAGGACAAACTACCTTGACACCTACAAGCTAAAGACGACCCCGTCTGCGCTAGGCCGTCGTCGCAGAGCTAACGAGGCAACGCGTCAGTGATCCATTGCCTTTCCATCGGTGAAAGCAATTTGCTTTCATTGTTCGCGGCCGTCCGCAATCTTAGCCCGAGCGTAGTCACGCTGTCCCCAGTCCGAAGGAAACGTTCAGAGATTTGGATTGGCACACCCTGCTCCTCAAGGATCTTGAGAGGCTCAGCACGGAACCAGCGAGGAAGCTCAGCCAAAAGCAGCGCATAGCTGGCATCCTGATCAGGCGCCCGAGCTTTGACAAAGAGCTCCACTACAGCAAAGTACTCAGGCAAACTGTATTCTGCCGCCCTGAGAAATTTAAATACGTTGTCGATCTTCTGGGGTTCTCCACGGTAGGAGCTAGAATGCCAGTGATAAAACGCTCGCATTGTCGTATATTGCCGCAACTTGCTAATATACAATGTAAGCTGGCTGGCTGAACTGCACCCAAACGTTTGCGGCTTCTCGACGCTGCAAACCAAAGAGCAAAGCGCCTTTAGCTGATTATACGAAGGGCGACCGCTCCAAATCAAATCGGCTCGCGCCCGCATTGCTGCGGCAGTAGCTGCTCGCAGCCCGACTAATGTCTCAATTCCCAGACCCGAAAATCTCCGTATGTCAGATGGGTCTAGACCAACTCGTTGGGCCATATCCTGGACTCGATCCGATACGGAGGAAGAAACATCACCCTCTTCCATGTGAACGACGAACTCATCGGGTGCCTCATCAGGATCTCCGAACAATGGCGCAGTGACCTCGACATCCTCTCTATCGGGCGGTTCGTGGAAAAGGAAAACTTGGCCCACGTGGTGCTGGCCGAGTCTGCCCGCGCGGCCTCTAATATTGGAAAATGTGAAAAAATCGTACGGCCTATTAGCTATCGTCTTGTCATATATGAGAACCGATTTGGCAGCAGTATTCACTCCTTCAATAAGAGTCGACGTGCATATTAGAATTGGCAATTTCTTCTCGTTGAATAAGAAAACAAATCTCGATGCAAGTGACCGTGGAATGCGTCCGTGATGAACTCCCACACCGGCGGCAATAGCTTCGCTAAGCTCCCATTTGCCTCCATAGTTATCAACCATCCATCGAGACAGCGCCTGCCCGCTGCCCAGCTTCACCTTTCGCTCTACCAACCCGCTTGCAAGGCCGTTTGCTTTATCCGGCGAAGATACGAATACTAGTGCTGGCCAATTTGCGGCATTCTGTATTTCATAATAAAGCCGCGCATCTTTATCCGGCACTGACTTAAGATCTATTGTGTCGACCGCGACTGTTGAGAATCTTGTTCTCAAAAACTCGAATCCCCACCGACTCCCTTCCGCCGTGAGTACGTTTTCGATGTTTGGACCTAGAAAGAAAAACTGTTTCGCTCTTCCAAGTATTCTATATACCGCTGCATTGAGAGTTACAGCTCTTTCATCTTTTCTTTTTGGATCAAGTTTGTAGAATTCATCGACGACAGCAAGATCCAATGTCCCTAGATCATCACGATTGATGAGGCGCTCCTGGGTTCCAAGAAATATAACCCGCTCTCGTTCTGCCTTTTCGGAATGATGCATCAATACGTCAAAACGATCGCCAAACCGAGTCAACAACCGCCGCCGAAACTCATCCAGCAACGCAATGGTCGGCAGCACGATCGCCACACGTCTAAATTTTTCATGAAGGAGCAGCACGTCGATAAGTATGCTCTTGCCGAAACTTGTCGGAGCACTAAGGATCAAATTCTTGCCGGCAAGAAGGGTATGAAGAGCGGAAAGTTGTTCACGATGCAGGGTAATACCTAACGCCGGTACAGTCGCTCGTTCTGCCGCTAACTCGTCACGGGCCGCGGCTCGCCTTCGATCTACATAATTCCAAAGGCCGAGCGAGCGAGCGAGCGCACTAAACACCTCTCCGAAATTTTGAAGCTCCGGCTTGTTTGTCATCAATTCCGCCAGCCGCGGAACAACGGCCAAAAGTTCAGGGTCATCCAACTGCCCGGTTTGGATGCGGAATGACGCATCCTGAAGAATTGAAAAGACCTCGCCCTTCAGCTCACCCCCGTTCAATCCGTTCAGGCTACGCCAGTCCGTGTTACCGAGGCTCATTGCAAACCTTTGAGGCGCTTGTCGAAAGCCTCGACAAAGGCTTTCTTGCTTCCAAGTGGTATGTAGATTAACACGAACTTCAGATTCGCAGGCAGGCCACCAGCCGCCAGCTTGGCCTCCAGGGCCTCCAATTCAGCCATCGCCGCCTTTACATAGACTTCGTCATGCTTCTTCGCCAAGGAGACAGCTTTGCTGTCACATAATATGCCGACAGCGAACACTGCATTCTTAATTAACGTATCCAAGCTCTCTTGTTTGTTGAAAATCTTTATTATATCGTCGTACCTATAGGTATTTTTCGGTATTTGCGGCCCTAATATTATCTTTTGATTTGAAAGGAACCCTTCCCCTATGTGCTGTTTTATTGAAGCGATGGCATCAGCAATCGCTTGAGCACCAGACTTGTATAACTTGGACTCACCAAGCCAAATCTGAATAGACCCATCCTTAGGGAATTTAACGTGAACCATATCAAACGCTTTTATGACGTCGTTCGATGTGGATTTATAGAATACCCGGGGTGAAATAGGAATCGTTCCAAAGAAATCGCGGCAGACTGCATGCAGTGCGATTTCACCAGCCTCTCCGCGAGATGCATACTTTCCGCTGGTGTATACCCGCACGGCTGCTTGATTGAGTTTCACGAGTACGTTGCCATGATCCATCCGCAACTCCTCTTCCGGCAGAGCATAGTCGGGAAGCCACTCGGCCAAATGGAATGCAAATTGCTGACAGCGCCAGACCTCCAGCTCAAACCCAGCACAATAAAGCCGTGGATTTGTACCGCCGTTCTTAGCGTGAATTCGCGTCAAAAAGCGCTTAGGCTTCTGATCGTAGGTACCCAAGTATTCCCCCTGCCTACGAAAAGAAGGCACAATCTCGCAACATTTGCTAGGGGGATTTTACGCTAGTCGTTCAGTTACCCGGTTCGGCTCGACGCCGACCTGCCTCTCCACAAGTACGTTCCCTTTATGTTCTCGTTTGTACACTGTCCAGGCGCGAGTCGCTAGTTCTTATTTGGTCGCTACAAAACGCAACGCGGCCTTCTTGAGGAATGATATAGCTCTACCCACCATTCCACCCCACACACCTTTCTGCTTAAATACTGCCTCCACCACGCCGGAGCGCCGCCCATCCCGACCGACCCCTTCGCCCCTCTTCGCCAACGCTTCCTCACCCGCTGCGCCGATCAGCTCGCCGAGCTGAAGGCCATTGCGCATCAGGCCACTCCCCTGCCCGGCAACGACCCGCTGATCCGTCTCGCTCACTCCCTCGCCGGCGCCGCCGGCACGTTCGGCTTTGCGGAGATCAGCGCGCGGGCTTCCACGCTGGAGACGCTGCTTATCGAGCAGGCGGATGGCGCGAGCATGCGCGCGGCGCTCGATGCGCTTATCGCTGAGATCGAGCGAACGCTGGCCTGAGCTCCCGACCGGGGCTCACCTCCTTGCAGCGCTGTCGCCGCCCGCCACGCCTATTTCTTCGCGCCGCCGAGGCCGGTCCTGGTCATCTCGCCCCAGCCCTGATTGCCGCGCAAAAATTGCCAACAGCCTTTCACGCGCCAGAAATTGTTGAGCTGGCGGTAGCCGAAATTCTCGATCACGGCGGCGGCCGTCAGCACGGCGAGGTCCCTGGCGCGGGGGAAGCGCTGCAGCTCGGCCTCTTCGAGGATCAGCGAGCAGACGCTGACGCAGACGCCATAGGTGAAGATGAGGGCGGTGAAGGCCAGAAGATATTCGGCCGAAAGGATGCCGAGCAGCCAGAAGGCCGGGATCAGGACATAGCCCAGCACCTCGGCAACCGGTCCCAGCACGTCGACGATCAATATGTGGCCGAAGCCGAGGAAGCCGACTCGGCCATAGCGCGGGTTGAACAGCATCGAGCGGTAGCGGAAGAAGCATTCGAGCGCGCCGCGCTGCCAGCGCGAGCGCTGGCGGGCGAGCACGCTCAGCGTTTCCGGCGCCTCGGTCCAGCACACCGGCTCGGGAATGAACTGGATGCGGTATTTGCGCTTCCTGTCGCGCATATAGCGGTGCAGCTTGATGACGAGGTCGAGGTCCTCGCCCATCGAGCCCTTGGTGAAGCCGCCCACCGCCACCACTTCGGCGCGGCGGAACATGCCGAAGGCGCCGGACACCAGCATTAGCGTGTTGATGCTGCTCCAGGCCAGCCGCGCCATGAGGAAGGCGCGCAGATATTCGACCACCTGGAACAAAGGCAGTAGGCGGCGCGGAAGGTGGATCTCGCGCACCCTGCCCGCCTCGATCCTCGAGCCGTTGGCGATGCGGATCGTGCCGCCCACGGCGATGGTGCGCTCGGGGTCGTCGATGAAGGGCTGGGCGGCGCGCATCAGTGCGTCGGGCTCGAGGATGGAATCGCCATCGATGACGCAGAAGAGCGGCGCGCGGCAGACATTGATGCCGGCGTTCTGGGCATCGGCCTTGCCGCCATTTTCCTTGTCGACGACGAACAGCCGCTCGGTCATCGGCGAGGAATAGAGGCCGCGGATCGGCTGGTGCGCCAGCGCCTCCTCATAAGGGCGGTGGAACTTCACCAGCTTGAAAGCCTCGATCAGTCGCTGCAGCGTGTCGTCCTTCGAGCCGTCATTGATGACGACCACCTCGAAATTCGGATATTCGAGCGCCAGCATCGAATGGACGCTCTCGACCACGTTCAACGCCTCGTTATAGGCGGGCACCAAGAGCGCGATCGGCGGCGCGACGTCGCCATAGCGCTGCCACAGCAGCGCCGAGCGCGCCACCGGCGGGCGCTGGGACAGTGCGTAGCCGGCGACGACGAGCTGCAAAAGATAGATCGTCGTCTGCGCCAGCCCCGCCCCGATGATGAACCAGGACAGGATGGTGGCGGCAAGAACGACCTCGTGGCTCCAGTCGGCGATCATAGGGCCGGCCCCTCGGCAAGAATGAGCGAGGCGGTGCGCTGGCTGCGCGACACCTCGGCGGAAGCGATCTCGCGCAGCAGCCGCTCTCCCGGCTGCCCGAAGGAGCGCAGCGCGTTGGCGGCGGCATAGCGCACGGTCCAGACCTCGTCGTCCAACAGCGTGGACAGCGGCGCGGCAAGCTCGGGCAGGCCGAGACGGCCCGCGGATTCGGCGGCGGCGGCGCGCACGTCCCAGTCGTCGTTGGCCATGCCGCGCTTGAGGATGGCCGAGGCCTCGGCGTGCCCCGTCAGGCCCAGCGCCCGCAGCGCGGCGGCGGCAACCTCGGGCGCGCCATCGCCGGTCAGCCCGGCGAAGAAATCGGCGAAGCCGAAACCGCCGGCCCGCGCCAGCGCGTCGATCGCGGCCGCCCGGATGAAGGGCGAGGCGTCGACCCGCGACGCGTGTACCGCAAGCTCGTTGAAGCGCGAGCGCGGAAAGCGCCGGAACAGCTCGATCAGCCGCCGCGAGCGCTGCCCCGCCACGCCGATGAAGTCCAGCGCGGTGCCGAGCAGAGGCAGGCTGCCGAGATCGCAAAGCGCGATGGCGGCCGCGATCCTGACTTCGCGCGCGCGATCCTGGGCGAGTGCTGAAAGCAGGTTTGCCGACGCATCGTCCGAACCCAGCGCCGCCAGCATCTCGGCGGCGTGGATGCGTTCGGCGACGTTGCCTTTCCGCAGCTGCCTTGCGACACGGGCCGGCAGGCCGCATTCGTTGAAGGCGACAAGCACATCGTCCCTTTCCTCGCCGCGCAGCAGTGAAATGAACTCGAAGCCGGCGTCGATCGCCACGCCGGCCGGCACGCCAAGCACCGTCGCCTTCAACGCCTCGCGATCGCGGTTTTCAGTGAACGCGATCAGCGCGGTCAGAATCTGGCGCCGCTGCTCGGCCGCCGCCCTGCCCCGGCGCTCCTGCAGCACGCGGCGCGCGATCAGCAGCAGCATGATCACCAGGGACATCGCGCTGAGCAGTATCGACAGGTCCCAGATGTACCACATGGTCAGAACCGCGCCGTCACGCCGAGGCCGAATATGTTGCGGTCGAATGTCGGGCGTTCTTCATGCGCGATACTGGCGCGCAGCGTCAGCGGATCGCTGACGTCGAAGGAAAGACCGCCGAACACGGTGCGCGTCGGGATCAATGCGCCGTGGTCGATCTCCGGGGCGTCGGCATAGCCGGCGAAGACGTTGAAACGCTCCGTCACCGCAAGGTCGGCGCGAAGCACATAGCCGTCGGCGCGCGTGCCGGTATCGTCCTCGGCATGCACCCAGCGGGCCGAGAGCCCCAGGCGGCCGTCGAAGACATAGCCTTGGATCCAGGGCTGGATGCTGGTGACGCCGGTATCGGCGAAATCGTCGTAGCGGGCGTCGATGTTGAGCGAGAGTGGACCGAACGCCTTTGCCGGCGCCACCACCTTCCAGGACGCGCCGGCGCCGACGGAATAGCGCGCCAGAAAATCGGCATCCGGGGTCGCCGCGGCGAGCACATAAGCGGAGAAGGCCGGCGTGAAGGCCTGGTCGATGCGGCCCTCGAGCTGGACGTCGCTGCGGCCGAAACGAGTCGCCAGCCGGGTGTGGCCGGAAATGGTCGTGCGCGGGGAAAGCCGATAGGCAAGACCGGCCGAACTGTCGGTCCAGTCGCCGAGACCATTGGTGAGATCGCTCACCTCGCTGCCGATATCGAGCCGCCATTCGCGCGGCGGCGGCACGGAGAGCCTCTGCTCGATGTCGGCGGAGCCCGGCTCGATGGCGAGCGCCTGGGTGTACGCCTGGCGCGCGGCCTCGTCGTCGCCCTCGGCGCGGCGCACATCGCCGATCCCCACCAGCGCCTCGGCATTGCGCGGTTCAAGCGCCAGTACGCGCTGGAACGACTGTTCGGCCCGCCTATAGTCGCCTTCGAGCAGGGCGATCCTGCCATCGAGGTCGAGCGCCTCGGCATTGTCCGGCGCGCTGGCCAGCGCCTCGTCGACCAGCGCACGGGCGCGCGGCGTGTCGCCCTGCCAGATCGCCAGGCCCACCTTGCCGAGACGCGCATCGAGAAGACCGGGCTTGATGGCCAGCGCCCGGTCGAAGAACTGCCCGGCTTCGTCGAAGCGCTGGCTGGAGCCGACGACAAGGCCAAGCGCGACCAGGATGTCGGTGTTCTTCGGCGCCAGCTTCAGGGCGCGGCGATAGGCCTTCTCCGCCTCGGGCAGCTTGCCTGCCTGGCGTAGGCGCCTGCCCTCTTCCATCAAGCCGGGGACGGGATCGGGCCGGTGATGCGGTGGTTTCTTCACCGCCGCCGGGGCTGCGCGAACCGGCTTCGGTTTGCTGATCACCCCCTGTTTCGCCTTGCGGATGTTTTCGACCAGCTTTGCTGCATCGGCATTGCTGGGGTCGGCCTGCGCGACCTGCTCGGCAAGCGGTAGTGCCGCGTCCAGATTGCCGGACCTGAACTCGACCTCGGCCATGCCGAAAGAGGCATCGCGATAGGTCGGAGCAATGGAAAGGGCTTTGGAGAAGGCGTCGCGCGCCGCCTGAAGGTCGTTGCGGCCAAGCTCGGCGAAGCCAAGCTGGACCAGCGCGTCGGCATTGTCGGGCTTGAGCGCCAGCGCGCGCTTGAGCAGGTCGGCAGCCTCGTCGAAATGCTGGGCCCGCCTCGCCTTCACGGCAGACGCGTAGAGTTCGTCGGCCGTCTGCGCCAGCGCTGCGTACGGAGCGGTCGCGACAGCCAGGATCAGGCAGGCGGCGAGGCTCAAGCGCCGGCCGCGCCGCATCAGCGCTTCCCGCTCTTGCGAGCGATCAGCCGCGCGAGCCTGGCCAGAAGTTCCTCGGGGATGAACGGCTTCACCAGATAGTCGTCGGCGCCCTTTTCCAAGGCCGAGACGATGTCCTTTTCGCCCTTGCGGGCAGTCAGCATGACAACTGGCGTTCCAGACAGAGCCGGGTCGCCCTTGATGCGCGCCAGCACTTCTAGGCCGTCGACCTTCGGCATCATCGCGTCGAGCACGATGATGTCGGGTTCGTCCTGCTGCGCCTTGGCCAGCGCTTCGGCGCCGTCAGCGGCCTTGATGACCTCGTATCCCTTCGCCTTCAACCTGAATTCCATCAGCTCGAGCAACAAGGGATCATCGTCGCAGATCAGAACTTTTGCCTTCTCTCCATTCACCAGTCCCGCTCCGGTTCCGTCGCCCCCCGGAGTGATCGCCCATGAACCCACATCCGCCAATGCGGTTCATGCCAAGGTCCACAAGGGCAATCCCAAGCAGGACCATTCCGCGCAAATCATAGATAAGCCGATTCGCGACGATCGCATTTCGATGCAATCAGTAGATGAATATCGGCGTATGGTATAGGAGGCGTAAACGGCAAACAGAGCTTGCCGACAACCTTCTGCCACCGACCTGTGTCGGCGCGTCAGGCCAGGCCGCCGGCCGACGAAAGCAGCTTCCTGACTTCACCGGCAAGCGCCAGCGGGTCGAAGGGCTTCGCGATGACGCCGACCGCGCCCATGTTCAGATAGCGGTCGACCTCGTGCGTCTGGGTGCGCGCCGTGATGAACACCACGGGTATCGACGCCGTCGGCTGCGATGCAGCCAGACGCCTCAGCGTCTCCGGCCCGTCCATGTCCGGCATCATCACGTCGAGCAGGATGAGGTCGGGCCGCCATTCCGCCGCATCAGCCAGCGCCTGGACGCCCGAAGCGCAGGACCGCACCTCGAATTCCGGCTCGAGCTCGAGCGACATCTGGGCGATTTCGCGGATGTCGTCCT
Source organism: Mesorhizobium sp. CA16 (assembly GCF_020165175.1). Classification (NCBI taxonomy): domain Bacteria; kingdom Pseudomonadati; phylum Pseudomonadota; class Alphaproteobacteria; order Hyphomicrobiales; family Phyllobacteriaceae; genus Mesorhizobium; species Mesorhizobium sp. CA16. Next base: position 174,876 of record NZ_JAIUHP010000006.1, on the reverse strand, counting down.
CGTCGTCCACATAAAGGATTCTTGCCGGCATAACCGTCACTCCTTGGCTTGCGCGGAGGCTCCCGCGCCGTCGCGGGCCGAAGTCAACATGTTTCTGACCAGCCTTGCGACATCGATCTCCGACGACTTGGTCTTGGTCATGATTGCCTGGATCCGATCGCCCAGCTTGTCGTCCAGCTCCGCCGCGGAAAACACGATGACTGCTGTTTCGAGCGGCAGATCGGCAAGCAGGTCCAATCCCGATCCGTCTGGGAGCGCGATGTCCAGGATGACAAGATCGAAACCATGGTTCGCGACCGCGGCCTGGGCGTCCTTGAGCGTTTTCGCCGAGGTGATCGAGACGCCCGACCCTAGGCCCTCCGACATCACGGCGAGCACGCCCTCGTCGTCCTCGACATGCAGAATCCGCGGCTTCGGCTCGACCTTGCGACCGACGATCTTGGCGAGAGCGGCGTGAAGACGTTTCGAATCCACCGGTTTCTCCAGCCAGTCGACGATGCCGACCGCGGTGCCGTTCAGGGAGCGCCTGGCCTCGTCGGCGACCGCGGAGATGACGATCACCGAAATGTCGGAATTCACCGGCGAGGCCCTGATATCGTGAAAGAGCTTGATGCCGGATTCCCCCGCCAGCTTGATGTCGAGCGTCAGCGCCACGTAATCGCGGGAGGCCAGCAGAGCCTTGGCGGTGCCGATGTCAGGGGCGACGTCGCTGGAAAAGCCTTCGGCGTCGAGAAGTGCGGCGATCACCGCGGCGACGTCGGGCTCGTCCTCGCAAATCAGGACACGCAGGCGGCCATCGCGCTTGCGCGACCGGCGCTCGACAAAGACCGGTTTTTCCTCCTGCCTGTGCGCTTCGGCCAGGTCGACGTGAAACGACGTTCCCTTGCCTTCCTCTGTTTCGAAGGAAACGGCCCCGCCCAGCTTTTCGACAATGGTCTTGACGATGTTCAAGCCGAGGCCCGTGCCTCCCTTCCTGCGTGTGCTTGACGCGTCGGCCTGCTCGAACTTGCCGAATATGCGGCTGCGGAACGCTTCGGGAATGCCGGCGCCCTCGTCGATCACGGAGATGCGCAGCACGTCGCTGTCACGGCGCTGCAACTTCACCATCACGGTGCCGCCGTGGTCGGAGAACTTGATCGCGTTCGACAGGAGGTTCGCCATCACCTGGTGCAGGCGGTCGGGGTCGATATTGGCCTCGGCGCGCGGCGCATCATCGACCAGGACGATGCGGATCCTGCTCTCGGCCATGTAATTGGAACTGGCGGCGATGGCCTGCTCCAGGACCGGGCGCAGGGGCATCTGCTTGATCTTGAAGCTGATCATGCCCGATTCGATCTTCTCTATGTCGAGGATGTCGTTGATGAGAAGAACCAGCCTCTCGCTGTTGTTGTGGGCAATGTTGACGAGATTAGCCGCCTTGGGAGGCAATTCGCCCGCGACGCCCGCCGCGATCAGGCCGAGCGAACCGCGGATCGACGTCAGCGGTGTGCGCAGCTCGTGGCTGACCGTCGAGATGAAGTCGTTCTTGAGCTGGGCGTTTTTCTTCTGCTCGGTGATGTCGCGATTATAGGTAATGACGCCGACGATCTTGCCGGTCTCGTCGCGAAGGGGAGCCTTCAAGGTGTAAAGCCAGCCCTGGCTGCCATCTGGGAAAAGCGCGGGCTGGTCGATGCGCGATGTCAGCCCGGTCTCCAGCGCGCCCATTTCATCCTGCCTGAAACGCTCGGCCACGTCCTTCGGATAGAAATCGAAATCCGTCTTGCCGATAAGGTTCTCGGCCGAGGCGGCGCGCATCATTTCGGCGGTGGCCGGGTTTGCAACCACAAAGCGGCCGTCGGCATCCTTCACGTTGAGGCAATCCGGCAGCTCGCGGACCATGGCGCGGTAGATCATGTTGGACATGGCGAGATCGCGACGCCGTTGCTGCCGGTCGAGCAGCACGCCGATGATGAAGGTGCCGAGGAATCGGAATACCAAGGACGGCAGCGTGCTCTGCTGAACGAAGGTGGCGAGGACCTGCTGGGGAATGGCCACAAGCGTGATCAACCCGGCGAGCGCGACCGTCACGCCCAGACCGAGTATATCGAGCATAGTGCGCGAGCGGACCGCGACGACGTGGTGCCACGCCAGCCCGACGATGGCCGTGATCAGGATGCTCATGATGCCGACACTCGCGCCCTGCCCGCCAAGATAGGCGCGATAGGCAATGGAGCCTGCGGTTGCGACGAACATCGCCGGCCATCCGCCGAAGAAGGCGGCCGCGCCGATAAAGGCGGCACGCAGGTCGACCGCAAAACCGGAGACGTTCAGGGCCGTCGCCATGGAAATGATCGAACCCGCGCACATGACCGCGCCCAGAATCAGCGACTGCATCAACCGCGGCAGGCGCCCGGTGAAATCCGCCACGAGGTCCCAGGCGACGACTAGGATCGAGACGAGGGCAAGATTGCCCAGGAGTGAGCGCCAGATCTCGGTCATGACTTTCCAACTCCTTTTTGCCGATAGATACCGGCAAAACCTATCCGAGGTCTAAAGAGCCCTGCGCATCGCCCGCGCTGGAGTGATTACCGCCTCGGGCTGGCCATTTTGGGAACATCGCCTGCTTGCACCTGTCGTAACGGCAGTTTGCCCATGGGTGTGGTATTTTTGCTACCACAAATTCCCGCAACCCCTGCTAGAACCTCGTCGGGTTTTAACTTGGGGTTATGGGCTATGCTTCTTCGTATTTCTGCGAAATCCGTTTTGCTGGGCGCCGTTTCGGCCGTCGCTTTGATGTCGGCCGCGCAGGCCGCCGACGTGGTCCAAGAGCAGGCGGCTCCGGGCTTCAACTGGAGCGGCGTCTATGTCGGCTTCGGCCTCGGCGCCGGCGCCAATGTGCACAAGCTCAGCAGCGATTTTGTGCCTGTTTCGCTGAACGGCATCGGCGGCGAAGGCGTCTATGGCCAGGTGACTGCCGGCTATGATTACATGGTCTCGCAGCGCTTCCTGCTCGGCGGCCTGATCGACGCCCATGTCGGCACGATCAAGACTTCGCTCGATGCCGGCGGCTTCAATGCCGACATCAAGGAGACCTACGGTTTCGACGTCGGCGTGCGCGCTGGTTATCTGCTGACGCCGAGCACGCTGGGCTACGTTCTGGGCGGTTACGCCTGGCAGAAGTACAAGCTCGACAGCAATGCCGGTATTGGATTCGATTGGGATCAGGGCGGCTACTTTGTCGGCGCCGGTGTCGAAACGGCGATCAACAGCAACTGGACGCTGAAGGGCGAGTATCGCTACACCCGCTTCAGCACCAACGACAGCCTGCTCTCGGATGCAGGCCTGCCGGTGCCGGACGGCACGCTCAACCTCGACACCTCGCGCCATACATTCGAGGTCGCCGCCAGCTATCGCTTCAACGCCAATGACGGCGGCGGCGCCAGCTTCGAGACGCCTTCCTACAACTGGACCGGCTTTTATGTCGGCGGTGGGCTCGGCGCCGGCGCGGTCGTGCACCAGATCGAGATTCCGCCGCTCGCCGGCGCCAAGTTCAATGGCCTCGGCGGCGAAGGCGTGTTCGGCGAAGCCAGCATCGGCTACGATCAGGACATGGGCAGCTGGGTGGTCGGCGGCCTCGTCGACGCGCGTCTCTCCGGCATCAAGTCGAAGCTTGAGCTGGGCGGGTTCCTGGGTGTCGACTCGATCAGCCTCAATACCGATTATGGTTTCGACGTGCTCGGCCGCATCGGCATGAAGGTCAACGAGGCGACGCTGGCCTACGCGCTCGCTGGCTATAGCTGGCAGCACTTCAAGCTCGATGCTCCGGCACCGCTCGACGTCGATTGGGGCTCCAATGGCTTCTCGGTCGGCGCGGGCCTGGAAACTGCCCTGTCGGACAAGATGACCGTCGGCATCGAATACCGTTACTCGCAGTTAGAGAAGGAAGACTTCTCGGATGCATTGCCGATCCCGAGCGGTCTCGCGATGGCGACGCCGTCTTTCCACACCGTGCGGATCGACGCCAAGTACAAGTTCAACTAAGCCAAGGCCTCCAGCCAAAGCGAAAGCCCGCCGGTCATTCCGGCGGGCTTTTTTATTTTGTCGGGAACGCGCCGGCGTGGCCGTCCTATGGTGCGAGACCTAACCAATAGAGGATGCCATGAGAAAGCTCATCGTCACCGAATTCATCAGCATCGACGGCGTCGCCGAGCACGAGAGGCTGCCGAACGTCGCCTGGAACGACGAGATGCAGGCCTTCAAGGAGGATGAGCTTGCCGACAGCGGTGCCATGCTTCTCGGACGCGTGACCTACGAAATCTTTGCCGGCCACTGGCCTGCCGAAAAAGGCGACTTCGCCGACCGCTTCAACGCATTGCCAAAATATGTCGCCTCGACGACCTTGAAAGCGGTCGATTGGCATCCGGCCGAATTGCTCGAAGGCCCCCTTACCGATGCGATCACCCGGCTGAAGCAACGAAGCGGCGGCAACATCTATGTGCATGGCAGCGTGAATCTCGCCCGGCAACTGCTCGGCGTTGGCCTTGTCGATACCCTCAGACTGCTCGTTTATCCGGCAGCCGCAGGCCAGGGCGAACGGCTTTTTCCTTCGAACAAACCGACAGCACTCGAGCTTGTCTCGGCCGTGCCGTTCAGCAATGGCGTGGTGGCGATGGAATACAGGGCGGTCGCGAAAGCTTAGACTAGATCAGGATGACGTTTCGTTGAATCCCCATCCTGATCTAACTCTTTGTTGGAGCATGATCTTCTCCGAAATCCGGTTCCCACTTTTCGGGATCATGCTCTAGAGGAGCGGTTTTCCGTCCGGAATTGCGTCAAAACAAAGAGATAGAGCATGATGTCGTCCGAAAACCGCTCCACACTTTTCGGCATCATGCTCTAGTGGCCTACTGTCTAAATGCCCGGCTGATCTGATCCTGCAGCGGCTTGACCAGATAAGACATCACCGAGCGATCCTCGGTCCTGATGAAGGATTCTACCGGCATGCCGGGAACCAGCTTGACCTCGCCGAGCCGCGCGACCTCCGCGGCCGTCGTGGTAATGCGCACCGTGTAATAGCTGACGCCCGTGCGCTGGTCGGTGGTGATGTCGGGCGAGGTCCGCTCGACGACGCCGTTGATCTGCGGCGTGGTGCGCTGGTTGAAGGCCGAAAAGCGCAGCGAAGCGGGCTGGCCGACCCACAGCTGGTCGATGTCGCTCGGCGCGATCTTGGCTTCCACCGCAAGGCTGTCATTGTCGGGCACGATCTGCATGATCGTCTCGCCCGGCTTCACCACGCCGCCGATCGTATAGGCGATCGACTGCTGCACGACGCCGTCCTGCGGCGCGCGGATGTCGACCCGCTTCAACTGGTCCTCGGCGGCGACCTTGCGCTCCAGAAGCTCGCCCATCTGGCCGTCGACATCGCGCAGGTCCTTGTTCACTTCGGTGCTGAGGTCGAGATCGATCTGGATGATCTGCAGCTTGATCTCGGCGATCCGCCCCTGCGCCTGAGCCTGGGCCGCAATCAGCTGGCCGCGCTCGCCGTCGAGGCGCGTGGCCTCTCGCTCGGTCTGGGTCAGCCGGTCGATGGAGATGAGCTTCTTGGCCCAGAGCGTACGCACCGAGGCAAGCTCCTTCTGCACCAGCTCTATCTCCTTGCTCTTGGCCTCAGCCTGCGCCGTGTCGCCAGCGATCTCCTTCTCGAGCTGGGCGATGCGTTCCCCAAGCTGGCTCTTCTGGCCCGCGCGGGACGTGCGCCGCGTCTCGAAATGCTGCTTTTCGCCTGCCACCGCCTCGGCGACGTCAGGATCGGCAATGCGGTCCAAAAGCTCGTTCGGAAAGATGATGGCGTCGCTGCCGCGGCGCTCCGAATCGAGGCGCGCCTTGCGCGCGGCGAGCTGGTCGAGCGCCTTGCTCACCACGCCAAGGTTGGCTGCCGGCACAGTGCGGTCGAGACGGACCAGAAGATCTCCCGCTTTCACGTGGTCGCCGTCCCGGGCATCGATCTCCGCAACGATGCCGCCGGTGGAATGCTGCACGTCCTTGACGTGGGAATCGACGACGAGGGCGCCGGGGGCGATGACCGCGCCGGCGATCTCGGTGACCGATGCCCAGCCACCGACGCCGCCCGCAAGCAGGAGCACCACGCCGACGCCAAGCCGCGTGTAGAAGCGGATGGATAAATGCGAGGCGCCTGATATAGCCATGTCAGCGCCCTGCCTCGGTTCCGTCGGCAACGGCCAGATGGGGACCGTCGGAAGCCACTCTCAGTTGCGGGGCGCCGGTCGGCACCGGCCGCAGCGTCGGGAACATCTTGGCGAACACCTCGTCTTTCGGGCCGAAGGCATGGACGCGTCCCTGATTCATCGCCAGCACGAAATCGACGGCCGCCAGCACGTTCGGCCGGTGCGCGACGAGCACGACAACCCCGCCCCGTTCGCGGACGCCCAACATGGCCTTGATCAGGGCCTGCTCGCCGTCCATATCGAGGTTGGAATTCGGCTCGTCCAAGACCACGAGGAAAGGATCGCGATAGAGCGCGCGCGCCAGCGCGATGCGCTGGCGCTGACCGGCCGAGACCGCCTCGCCGTGCTCGCCAATCTCTGTTTCGTAGCCTTCGCGAAAACCGACGATGAGCTCGTGCGCGCCCGCTGCCTTCGCCGCGGCGATGATGGCGCCGGCGTCCGCGTCCGGCTCGAAGCGCGCGATGTTCTCGGCCACGGTGCCGGCGAAGAGCTCGACATCTTGCGGCAGGTATCCGATATGGCGGCCGCGCTCCGCCTGCGACCATTGATCGAGGTCGGCGCCATCCAGCTTAATGCGGCCGGCGACCGGTTGCCAGGCGCCGACAAGCGCGCGCACCAGCGTGGACTTTCCCGACCCGCTCGGTCCGATGATGCCGACGCCGTGGCCCGCCTCCAGAGCGAAGCTTGCGTCGTGGACCAGCAGTCTCTGCGTGCCCGGGGCGCCGACTGAGACGTTCTGCATGCCGACATTCGCGCTCGGCGGCGGCAGCAACATCGGCTCGGTTTCAGCCGGCAGCGCCGCCAGCACCCTGTTCAGCCGCTGCCAGCCCTGGCGCGCGGTGACGAAGCCCTTCCAGTTGGCGATCGCAAGATCGACCGGAGCCAGCGCGCGGCCGCTGAGGATCGAGGCGGTGATGATAATACCCGCCGTTGCCTGCCCCTCGATGACCAGCCAGGCGCCGAGGCCGAGCATCGACGACTGCAGCAGCATGCGCAGGACCTTCGATATCGCGCCGAAGCCGCCGGCCACGTCGCTCACCTTGCGCTGCTCGGCGATGTAATCGAGGTTGGCATCTTCCCACCGCGCGGTAAGACCGCCTGCCATGCCCATGGCGGCAACGACCTCGGCGTTGCGGCTCCCAGCCGAGATCAGACCGTTGCGCCGAATACCGGTCAAAGTCCCGGACGACACAGGCTTTCGCGTCAATCGCTCGGCAAGCACGGTCAGAGCCACCAGCACGATCGCCCCAAGCAGCGCTGTCACGCCTAGCAACCAATGGAACATGAAGATGATGACAAGGTAGAGCGGCAGCCAGGGCAAATCGAAGAGCGCCGTCGGCCCCATGCCGGACAGGAAAGCACGCACGCTGTCGAGGTCGCGCATCGGCTGCAGGCTATCGCCCGCGCGCCCGTTTTTCAGCGGCAACTGCAGCATCGACGCATAGACACGGCGGCCCAGCGCCTCATCCAAGGCTCCGCCAATGCGCACAAGCACGCGACCGCGCACGAAATCGAGAATGCCCTGGCCGCAATAGAGGATGACCAACAACACGGTGATGCCGATGAGTGTCGGCAGGCTGCGGCTCGGCAACACGCGATCATAGACCTCGAGCATGTAGAGCGAGCCCGCAAGCATCAACACGTTGAGCACGCCGCTGAACAACCCGACCGCGAGGAAAGCCGACCGGCAGGAGCGAAGCGCCTCGGCGAGTTCGGAGCGCGCGGATTGCGCTCGCCGGCCTGTCGGTTTTGCCGGCCGCTTGCCGCCTATAGGCGCATTGGTTTGCCTGGCGATATCGCCGATGCTGCTGTCCGGCGTGGGCCGGCGCGCGCGAAACAAAGCCAAGCCGCCGAAGCCCACCATTGCCGCACCAAAAAGCGTCTCCCCCATCGACCCGGGCCGTCCTGGCGAAAGCCAGCCGTTGCCGCCGAGAAGGAGCAGCACAGCGCAAGCAACTAGGACGAGGCCGACGAGCCTTACCTTTGCCTGCGCTGAACCAGATGCTGCCTTGGCTACCATTGTCGAAGCGACACTGAACAAAACACTCCGGTCATCCAACCTGCCTGTCGCACGTCATGGCTCGACAGGCCGACCGCTGCCTCAGCCGCCGTCATTGGCGTAGACATGCAGTATCGCCCCTTCGAAGGTCATGCCGGTATTGTTGTAGAAATCGAGCTCCTGGTGGATGAGGTTTCCGGCAAGCTCGGACCCGGCAGTGACGGATTCGGCATCCAGTCCCACGTTCCAGGCTGTGCTGCTTGCCTTCACTGCACTCCCACCGCCCCAGTCCTCGAAGTGAGAAGAAGAATTCCCGCCATTCGTCACCTGCAGCCAGTCGATCGCCTGGTCGAGATATTTGTGCGGGCTGTTGGGATCGGAGGCATCGCCGATCGGATTCCCGGCGAGGTAGTTGAGCCAAGTCGCGACCGCGTCGCGGGCAAGGACGAAGCGTGTATCCTGCTGATCCTTGACGGACGCATCGATCACCTTGAGCGCATCGGCGTAGGAAATGAAGAACGTATCCTCACCGGCGTCGGTCAAGCCGTTCTTGTTGTAGTCGCCGATCAAGAGGCCTGGCTTGCCCGGATCCAGCGTTCCGTTGTGATCGGCATCGACAACATAGCGCAATTCACCGGAGGCGAAGTTCGGGCCGGATTTGTCGGCGCCTGCGACGCCATCCCAGAATGATTTGCCGAGATTGGTCCAGAAGCCCGGCGTGCGCACGCCGGGACCTGCGAATGATTGGACCGTCGCGGTATCATTGGCGGAAACGTCATTGGTGGTATCGTCGTCATGGGCATGCACCACGACCGTGTTGGTTCGCGAGTCGGCATTGGGAAGCAAGTTGAACGAGCTGTTGGCCGTGAAGACCCAAGTCTCGTTGCTGTCGACCTGATAGTCGTTGTCGAGATCGCCGGACACATAGTGAGTGCCATGCGAACTGTTGGCCACGAAGCCGCTGAGCAGGTTGATGTCGTCACCGGTATTTCCCGGTGTGCCGTTGTCGTCGACGAGTGAGGTCAGCGTGAGCGGGTCGAACGCACCGGCTGCGCTCGTGTTGGTTATCTCATAGTGATAGGTGACGTTCTGTGCACCCGACTGGACCGTTTCGGACGAGTGGAAAATACCGTCATGATCGGCATCGACGGTCTTCTCAATGGCCACTGACGGCGCGACATCCTTCACCGTCACGGTCGCGTCGTCGGTAGCATACACGTCGCTGGTGCTGTCGTCGTCATGGGCGTGCACGACCACCGTGTTGGTAATGCTGCCCGCATTGTGAGCATCGACGCCGACGGTGGCGCTGAACACCCACTTCTCGTCGCTGTCGACAAGGTAGTCGCCATCGGTGTCGCCCGACACATAGTGCGTGCCATGGTCGGAGCCGGCGACAAAGCCGGTCAGCAGGTCGATGTCATCGCTGGCGTCGCCGGGTGTCGCATCGTCGTCGATCAGCGAAGTCAGCGTCAGCGGATCGAAGGCGCCGGCCGCGCTCGTGTTGGTCACCTCATAGGTGTAGGTGACATCAGCGGCCGAGCCCTCGTTGATCGAAGTCGGGTTGGCGGTCTTCTCAATGGCAATCGACGGCGCGACGTCCTTCACCGTCACGGTCGCGTCGTCAGTGGCATGCACGTCGCTGGTGCTGTCGTCGTCATGGGCGTGCACCACCACAGTGTTGGTAATGGTGCCGGCATTTTGAGCACCGACGCCGACGGTGGCGCTGAACACCCACTTCTCGTCGCTGTCGACGAGATAGTCGCCATCGGTGTCGCCTGTCACATAGTGCGTGCCATGGTCGGAGCCAGCGACAAAGCCGGTCAGCAGGTCGATGTCATCGCTGGTGTCGCCGGGTGTCGCATTGTCGTCGATCAACGAAGTCAGCATCAGCGGATCGAAGGCGCCGGCCGCGCTCGTGTTGGTCACCTCGTAGGTGTAGGTGACGTCAGCGGCCGAGCCCTCGTTGATCGAAATCGGGTCGGCGGTCTTCTCAATGGCGATCGATGGCGCGACGTCGTTGACCGTCACGGTCGCAGTGTCGTTGGCGGACACGTCATTGGTGCTGTCGTCGTCGTGAGCATGTACCACCACCGTGTTGGTGATGGTGCTGCCGGTGGCATGAGCGTCAATGTTGACGTCAGCGCTGAATATCCAGGTCTCGTTGCTGTCGACAAGGTAATCGTTGTCTGTATCGCCCGACACGTAGTGGGTGCCATGCGAGCTGTTGGCGACGAAACCGCTCAACAGGTTGATATCGTCGCTGGTGTCTCCCGGCGTCGCATTGTCGTCTACCAGCGAGGTCAGCGTCAGAGGATCACCGGCGCCATCAGCGCTCGTATTGGTCACCTTGTAGGTGTAGGTGACCGTCGTCGACTCGCCTTCATCTATTGAGGTCGGATCGACCGTCTTCTCGACCGCGACCGCGGGAGCGTGATCCACGCTGGCTTTTGCGATGACGCCCCATTCCTCAAACCCGCCATCCGAGTCACTTGGGTTCCCGAAAGCCGAATAGAGATAGACGTAGTTACCGGTTGCCCCGGCGAAGAAACTGGTCGGAATGTAGACAAACAGATCGCCCACCCCGCTGCCTGCGGGCGCGTCCTTTCCAGCGTCCAACTGAACCGTCACGTCACCGTCGGTGGCATTTCCATCAACATTATAGAGTAGTTGCTGCGCCTGAAGCGTCGCAAGGGTGGTGATATTTGGATCCGTCGCCGAATATATCTGTAATGAGTTGAGCGACAGCAGCGATCCCTTGTCGCTGTTCGGCTCATTGGCGTCGAGCTTGAAGACGTAGTAATCGTGGCCGTTCACGGACACTACCTGCATATCGCTCAGGAGAAGCGCATTGGTGTGCTCCTGCTGCTTATCATCCAGCGGCAGCGGAGAACCATCGGTGTTGAAGCCGCTCTCGGTGCCGTTCGCGCCAAGCACGAGAAAGCTATTGTAGTTGCCCGTGCCAGCACCGCTTTGCTGTTCAGCCGAAAATACGGTGCCGTCGGTCAAAGTCTGCGACGTTGTCCCGTTGGTCAGATCAACCACTGTGGCCATGTTCAACTCCCTTAGCGCCTAGGCGCGCCACTTGTTGGCCGCCTAAGGCGGCTGATTTACCCCATGCCAATAGCACCGAGATCGGCGCCCAATTCCGTGCGGGAGGAGGATCGACGTGGCATTCAGCAAGCAGCGACCACCGGCCGGCAGCAAGCGCCACATACAAGATGGCTGCTCACGACTGCTGGTGGCTCGATGTGATGGCTGTAGCGGCACAGATGCCGCGCTGCGTTCCCCTACCCCAGTAGCGCAGTATCTCGTTGTTGCCGATCTCGAGATTGTTCACGCTACTATATTAGGATATTATTAACTCTACCGCAGCGTGCGTCAACGGGCAATTCGATGAAGAGTTAATGACAGAACTCAAATCCGGGTGCGAATTCGACCATTCGGCATAAAGAATACTGTGCTCTATTCTTAGGTCTTATTTTATAAGGGACCTTTGCGCCGACCATTCAGGCTTCGGTTGTCGGACCTTCGTCGACGTCATATGCACCTGAACCGAGGCGGCTGGAGGAGGCTCTCAAACCGCCTTCTTGTTGTCCTGCCTGCCGCCATGCGCTTCCACGGCCTTCTCCACGGCGCGCTTCAGCTCATCCTTGATCTCCGCCGTCTCGGCCATCAGCGCCTCGATCTTGAGAAAATCGAGCACGCGGTACTTCGAGACTTTTGGGCGGATCAGGATGTCGGGGCTGGACTGCTGCAGCTTGTTGGCGATGATCGACTGCATCATCAGCTGCGAGGCGCCATACATCAGGTCGACCGTAGTCGGATGCTTGCGCTCGGCGTCGCTCGGCGCACCGACCACGTCGATTGCGATGATGATATCGGCATCCTTTTCGAGGAGATCGAAGGGGACGGGATTGTAGATGCCGCCGTCGATCAGCAGGCAATCATTGCGCACCACAGGGCGGAACACCGCCGGAATGGCGGCCGAGGCCGCAAGCGCCGAATGCAATTCACCCTCGGCGAACACGGCGAGCTTGTGGCCGAAATAGTCGGTCGCCGTCACCTTGAGCGGAATCTTCAGCTCTTCGAAGGTGGCGGGGATATCCTGAGGCAGGAACGCCTTCAGGATGCGCTCTATATTGAACTGGCCGACGCGGATGCCGCCCTGCATGGCTTCGGCGATCGTGCCCGGCCGCGACCGCCACATGCGCGCCGCTACTTCGGCCCGGCTGCCGAGGATCGACCGGGCATAATCGTGAATCTCGGCGCCCTTCATGCCCGACGCCATGCCGGCGCCCATGATGGCGCCGATCGACGAGCCGGCAATCGCCGCCGGCTTGATGCCAAGCTCGTCGAGAGCCTCGATGATATGGATATGCGCAAGACCGCGCGCGCCGCCGCCGCCGAAGGCCACCCCGAAGGTCGGGCTCATCCCTTGCGGCCTCCCGCCACCTGAACCAGCGGCGGCCCGATGACCATCACCGCCGGATCGGACGACAGGAGCTTCTTTGCCGCCGCCTTGACGTCGGCCAGCGTCACCGCGTTGATGAGAGCCGCGCGCCGCTTGATATAATCGATGCCGAGATGATCGATCTGCAGCTCCACCAGCGTCGCGGCAATGGAGCTGGACGAATCCAGATTGCTGATGGCGTAGGCGCCGACCATGTATTTCTTGGTCGCCGCGAGCTCCTCCTCCGAGGGGCCGTTCTCGGCCATGTCCTTCACCACCTGGCGCACGATCGCAAGCGTTTCGGCCGCGCGGTCGGAACGCGTCGCCGTCGTCACCAGCAGCGCGTTGGAATGCTCGTGATCGACGAGATCGGAGCTGACGCTATAGGCAAGGCCGCGCTTCTCGCGCACCTCTTCGTAGAGACGCGACGTGAATGTCGAGCCGCCGAGTATCTCGTTCATCAGCGCGGCGGCGTAGAAGTCGGGATCGCTTCGCTTCACGCCCGGCCAGGCAAGCTGCAGGGAGGTCTGCGGCAAGTCGTAATTCACTTCGAGCTGCTGGCCGAGCTTGGGCGTGACGTCGACAATCGGCGCCAGCGCCTGCTTGTCCGGCAGGTCGCCGAACACCTCGTCGAGCCTGCTGCTCAACGTGGCGGCGTCGATATCGCCCACCACCGCCACATGCAGGCCGCCGCGGGCGAAATTTGCTTTGTGGAAGGCCCTGAGGTCGTCCGCAGTGATGGTGGCGAGGCTGTCTTTGTTGCCCTCGTCCGGCCGCGCATAGGGATGCTGGCCATAGATCGCGCGCAGCCAGCGCTGCTGGCCGATCGTGTTGGGATCCCGTTCGTTGGCGAGGATCCCGGACAGTATCTGGGCGCGGATGCGGTCGATCGGCGCCTGGTCGAAGCGCGGACTGTTCACCGCCAGCTTCAGCAGGCCGAAAGCCTCGTCCTTCTGCTCGGACAACATGCGCATCGAACCATAGGTGCCATCGCGGGCGGCCTGAAAACTCATCTCGGCGCCGGCATCGTCGAGCTTCACCTGGAAGGCCTCGCTGTCGAGGTCGCCGGCGCCCTCGTCGAACAGCCCGGTCATCAGGTTGACCAGGCCTTCCTTGCCGGCCGGATCCTGCGCCGTGCCGCCGTCGAAGACGAAACGGATCGCAACCAGCGGGATCGAATGGTCTTCCACCAGCCAGGCGGTGACGCCCTTCTTGGACTTCACCTCCTGGATGTTCATTTCGGCGCGCGCGGCAAGCGCCGGCAAAAGCAGGAAGAACAGGGCGAAGCAAAGGATGGCGACGGCGCGATAGACGCGCCCACCTTCTCCCGTTGTGGGAGAAGGAAAGATGCTCGTGCGGCCAAGAACCATGCTCATCATCAATTCCCCGCCTGCTGCTGCGGCAAGAGATAGCCACTGGTTGAGCGATCGAGCACCAGATAGCGGGCAGCGACCGCCTTGACCTCATCGGCGGTTACCTTGCGGATGCGGTCGGGCCATTCCTGGACGTCCTTGACATTGCCGCCCGTCGCAAGCGTCGAGCCGTACATGTTGGCCATGTCGTCCTGCTTGTCGCGCGCAAAGATCATGGAGCGCACATAACGGGTCTTGGCCCGCTCCAGCTCATCGTCGCTCACGCCGTCCTTGACGATGCGGGCGATCTCGGCATCGGCCGCCGCCTCGATATCGACAAGCTTGGCGTCGCCGCGCGGGGCGCCATAGACGGTGAAGTTGGTGGCGTCGAGCATGGTGCCCTGGAAGTAGGCGCCGGCCTCGGAAGCGATACCCTGCTTGACGACGAGCTGCTGGTACAACCTGCTGCGGTTGTCGCCGCCGAGGATCTCGGCAAGCAGGTCGAGCGCCTCGGCTTCGCCGGGCTTGGCCGTATGATAGGATGGCACCACCCATTGCGTCGAAAAGCTCGGCACCGAGACGCGAGCGTCGGTGAGCGTCACCGTGCGCTTCGTGTTCTGCTCGGGCTCGACCGGACGGATGCGCGGCCGCAGGTCCGGGCCGCGGGCGACCTTGCCGTAAGTCCTTTCGGCCATCGCCTTCACCGCGTTGGGATCGACGTCGCCCACCACCACCAGCACGGCGTTGTTCGGCCGATAATAGGCGTCGTAGAAGGCTTTCGCGTCCGGACGGTTCAACTGCTCCATCTCCTGCATCCAGCCGATCACCGGAATGCGGTAAGGCTGGTTCTGCCAGAGCGTCGCGTCGACCTCCTCGTCGAGCACCGCCTGCGGGTTGCCGTCGATGCGCGAGCGGCGCTCCTCCAGGATCACGTCGCGCTCGGTCTTGATGACATCGTCGGTCAGGATGAGGTTACGCATGCGATCGGCCTCGAAGCCCATCATCTGCTCGAGCGCCGAAGGCGGCACCGTCTCGTGGAAGGCGGTGTAGTCGTAAGAGGTGAAGGCGTTGTTGGAGCCACCGATCTCGGACACGGCGCGGTCGAACTCGCCGGCGGCGTGATTTTTCGTGGCCTTGAACATCAGGTGCTCGAAGAAATGCGCGATGCCGGATTTGCCGGGCGGCTCGTCGGCGCTGCCGATCTTGTACCAGACCATGTGGGTGACGATCGGGGCGCGATGGTCCGGGATGATGACCACTTCCATGCCGTTGTCGAGCAGGAAATCCTTGACCTCGCCGTCATCGGCCGCGCGGGCCGGAGCAGCCGCGGCAAGCGCCAGCGCGCCCGCCAGAAGCGCTGCGCGCAGCCCAATCCCTGTTTGTCTCATCAAGTTCTCCGGTCGCGGTTGCGCGACGATAGGCAAGGTTCGCTGGTGAGGCAAAGTGATTTGTTCGGCATTT
The DNA here is from genome assembly GCF_020165175.1 of Mesorhizobium sp. CA16. Classification (NCBI taxonomy): domain Bacteria; kingdom Pseudomonadati; phylum Pseudomonadota; class Alphaproteobacteria; order Hyphomicrobiales; family Phyllobacteriaceae; genus Mesorhizobium; species Mesorhizobium sp. CA16. Next base: position 159,390 of record NZ_JAIUHP010000006.1, on the reverse strand, counting down.
TCGAGGCGAGGCTAGTTGGCCTCGACGAAGCGGATGACCGTTTCGCCGTAATTGCGCTCGTCCATCACGGAAAAACCGGCGCCCGGTTCGAACGCCGCCGAGGCAGCCTCCTCGACGACGCAGAGCGCGCCAGGCAGCAGCCAGCCGCCGGCCTTGGCCGAGCGCAGCGCGCGTTCGCCGAGCCCTTTGCCATAGGGCGGATCGGCGAAGACCAGGCCGAAGGGCGAGATCGTGCCGGCTTCGCCCAAATGAGCGGCGTCGCGACGAAAAATCTTGGTGCGGCCGGTGAGGCCATAGGCCTCGACATTCTCGCGGATCAGGCCTCGCCCTTCGGTCGATTCTTCGATGAAGACGCAGTAGGAAGCGCCGCGCGACAGCGCCTCAAGTCCGAGCGCGCCGGTGCCGGCGAAAAGGTCGAGCACGCGGCCGCCCTCGAGCTTTTCCGCGTAGCGATGCGCCAGGACGTTGAACACCGCCTCGCGGGTGCGGTCGGTGGTCGGGCGGATTGCGTTGCTTTTCGGCGTCGCCAGCGGACGCCCGCGGAATTCACCGCCGACGATCCGCATCGCCGCCCCTCTTCGGACCGCGCGGCCTGTCGCCGCCATCACCTTCAGGACGCTCGCCGCGAGGCTTGCCGAACGGCTTCGCGCCTGGCTTGCCCTTGCCGCCCGGCTTGTAGGATGCCTTGCGCGCCTTCGCCTCGGCGGCCTTGGCGGCATCGGCCTCCGCCCTGCCCTTGCCGATCGGGCGGGCGCCCGGCGCCATCCAGACATTGGCCTTGCGCTGGCCCGGCGGCTCGATCGGCCGCTGCTCGCGCTCGGATTTCTTGCCCCCAAACCGCGGCTTGTCGCCGAAACCGCCGCGGTCGGATTTCGGGCCGCGCTCGCCGAACGTCCGGTCCGGCCCAAATGCCCTGTCCGGCTTTGTCGAGAGCTTGCTCAGCGCCTCGTCGCGGCTGCCTTCGCGGCGCTTGCGCGCCTTGATCAGCCCGCCCTCGCCGATCGGCCGGTGGTCGCCGTCGCGCGTGAATTTCGGCCGGTCGGCCTCTTCCCGGCGAGGCCCGCCGCCGCGCACCGGCTTGTTGGAGAACGGCTTTTGGATCTCGGCATCGAAATTGGCGCCGGACTCCTCGATCAGCCGCTCGCCAAGCTGCTCGCGCAACACGCGGCCCTTGATCTCGAGCACATGGCCCTCCGGCAGATCCTCGAGCTGGAACGGCCCGTAGGAGATGCGGATCAGCCGCGTCACGTCGAGGCCAAGCGCGCCGAGGATGTTCTTCACCTCGCGGTTCTTGCCTTCGCGCAAGCCGAGCGTCAGCCACGCATTGGTGCCCTGCTCGCGATCGAGCGAAGCTTCGATCGAGCCGTAGAAGACGCCGTCGACGGCGATGCCTTCGCGCAGGCCGGCGAGCGCGCTCTCCTCGACCTTGCCGTGGACGCGCGCACGATAGCGCCGCAGCCAGCCGGTCGCCGGCAATTCGAGCACGCGCGACAGCCCGCCGTCATTGGTCAAGAGCAGCAGGCCCTCGGTGTTGATGTCGAGCCGGCCGATCGTCATCAGCCGCGGCAGATCCGGCGGCAGCACGTCGAAGACGGTCTTGCGGCCTTCCGGATCGCGGTTGGTGGTGACGACGCCCGCCGGCTTGTGGAACAGGAAGAGGCGCGTGCGCTCGATCGGGGGAATCTCGGTGCCGTCGAGATGAATGACATCGTTGGCGCCGACATTGAAGGCCGGCGAGTCCAGCACCTTGCCGTTCACCTTGACGCGGCCGGCGGCGATCAGCTCCTCGGCGTCGCGGCGCGAAGCGATGCCGGCGCGCGCCAGCCGCTTGGCGATGCGCTCGCCGCTTTCCGGCGCGGCTTCCGGGGGACGCGGCCGCGGCTTGAAGCCGCCTTCCGGCTTTCTTGCGGTGGCGTCGCGCGGCGGGCGATCGCTGAAGTCGCGCTTCGGCCGGTCGGCGAAGTCGCGTACCGGGCGATCACCGAATTCGCGCTTGGGACGGTCGAAACGTCTTTCTTCCCACTCACCGTCGGCGGCCACCGGCCGGTCGCCACGCGGTGTGTAAGGCTTGCGTGTCTTCTCGAAGGGCTTGCCGTCGCGTGGCGGACCTTTGCGGAAAGGCCTTTCGCCGCGCTCAGCGCCCTCGCCCGCTTCGCGTGGCTTGTAGCTGCGCTGGAAATCCCGGGCTGGGCGCTCGCCGTCGGCAGCCGTCGGCCGGGCGCCGCGCGGTGCGTAGGGCTTGCGGCCCTCGCGCTTCTCAAACGGCTTGCCTTCCGGACGCGGGCCTTTGCGGAAAGGCCTTTCGCCGCGCTCAGCGCCCTCGCCCGCTTCGCGTGGCTTGTAGCTGCGCTTGAAGTCGCGGCGTCCGCCGTCGACATCGCGGCGCTCGCCTTCGGCGGCCATAGGCCGCTCGCGCTTCACGAACGGTTTCTTGGGACCGAAGCTCGGCTTGCCGCCGCGGCCTCGCTGGTCCGCCGGTTTCGAGCCGCCTTTGCGAGGCCCGCGTGGAGATTTCTTGTCGTCGTTCATTACTTTGCTCGTCTTTGCCTGCTACGACGCCGCGCGCCCTTGCGGACGCCCAACGCAGGCAGTGTCATTCTTGATTTTGCGCATATGCCAGCGCGGCAAAAACCGATTCCGGTTTTCAAGGTCTCGCGCTAGATAACAGGATCGCTGTCGGGTGGCGAGGAGTAATCGGAATGGAGACCGCTTGAAACGACCGGATTTCATGGCCCTGGCGCTTGAAGAGGCCGAAGCGGCCGCCGGCCGCGGCGAAGTGCCGGTCGGAGCCGTGATCGCGAATGGCGGCACGGTGGTCGCGAAAGCCGGCAACCGCACGCGCGAATTCTCGGACCCGACCGCGCATGCCGAGATGCTGGCGATCCGCGAGGCCTGCCGGAAGCTCGCAAGCGAGCGTCTCACCGGCCACGATCTCTATGTGACGCTGGAGCCCTGCGCGATGTGCGCCGGCGCGATCTCCTTCGCCCGGCTGCGGCGGCTCTATTTCGGCGCCGCCGACGAGAAAGGCGGCTCGGTGATCAACGGCGTGCGCTTCTTCGCTTCGCCCACCTGCCACCACACCCCGGACATCTATCCGGGAATGGGCGAGAGCGACGCCGCCCTCATACTCAAGGACTTTTTTCGCGAGAGACGGGATGGTGGGTGAAGTGGAGTGAGTAGTGAGTAGTGAGTAGTGAGTAGTGAGTAGGTGACTACTGACTATTCAGAGCCCCAGCCAGTCGAACCAGCCGCCCTTCTTGCCTTCGGCCTGCGCCTTGAGACGGCGCTCCTTCTTGTACTCGTCCTCGCCGAGCTCGTTCTGCGGCGCGGTGGCGGCCGCCTGGCGATAGGCAAGCGGCGGCTCGCTCAGATATTTGCGAGTGGTCGGATCGCCCTGCTTCTGTTCGGCCAGCCGGCGCTGAACCTCGGCGCGGCGCGTGGCGCTGGAATCATCCGGCGACCAGCGCGGCGGGTGGCTGGAACCCGAATCCGCCATCGCCTTCTTCACCGCTTCGGGATCGGTCTGGACATCCTCGGCCGCTTCAGGCTGGTAGTTCGGATCGTTCTGGTGCGCGGTGGCGTCGGCGCGGATGCGGGCGCGGCGCGCCTCCGGCGATTCGGGCCAGTCGGCGCTCGCCGTCTGGATGCTCTGCTGCGGCGCGGGCAAGCTTTCCTTCTGCCCAGGAGCTGGCTTCACCAGTTCAGGACGCGGCTTGTAGTCGATCGGATCGCGACGCTTCGGCGTGATCGCGGCAGCGCCGGAAACATCATCGAAGAGCTGCGCGGCAGCGGTCTTGCCGGTCCCGTAGGTGGGCGAGCTCACGCAGCCGGACATTGCGATGGCCGATACCACAAGCGGCACCATCAGCGCGGCGCGCGCAAACGTTCTGTCGGTCATGCCAAAAAGTCCCACTCTAACAGCCTTTCGGTCGCCACCGGCCAAGGGCACGGTCCCCTGCTTCCCCGCATTTGCGATGGAAATCCGGCGACAATTTGTCTGCCGGAGTGTCGCGTGTTTACCTCAACCGCTCGTCAAGGGCAACGCACGGGCGGGTTTCCGGCCACCCGGCGCGCTGCTTTTGCACCGGCTTATAGACGGCCAAGCGCCTTCAGCTCGTGCAGCACGGCCGCATCGCGGGCCGAAACGTCCGGGAATTCCGGGTCCTGGCCGACATCGGCGGTGTAGCGCCAGGAGCGCGCGCATTTGATCAGACCGCGATCCTCGGCTTTCTCCACCACCACCGCCACGCCCTTGACGTCGTCGAGCGTGAAGGCGCCTTCCGGGGCTTTGCCATGCTTGACGACGAGATCGCTGGTGATCGCCATCTCGGCCATGTCGACATCGGCGATCGCCGCCTCCAGCGCGGCGTCGTCGAGCGTCACCACCGGCACCGCTTCGAGCGACGAACCGATCAGCTTCTCGGCGCGCGCGATCTCCAGCGCGCCGGTGACGACACGGCGCACTTGCCTTACCTTGCGCCATTTCTCGGCTAGCGCCTCGTTGCGCCAGTTCTGCGGGATCGCCGGGAACTGATCGAGATGCACCGATACGGCTTGCGGATGGCGGTCGAGCCAGGCTTCCTCGGTGGTGAAGGGCAGCATCGGCGCCAGCCATTTCACCAGGCATTCGAAGAGGTGGCGCACCACCTGCACGGCCGCCTTGCGACGCAGGCTCGACGGCGCGTCGCAATAGAGCGCGTCCTTGCGGATGTCGAAATAGAAGGCCGAAAGCTCCACCACCATGAAGTCGAGCAGCGTGCGGGTGATGCGCTTGAACTCGAACGCGTCGTAGCCCTGGCGCACCACCTCGTCCAGCTCGGACAGCCGATGCAGCATCAGCCGTTCCAGTTCCGGCATCGCCTCGACCGGCACATCCTGGCCGTCGTCATGGGCGAGCGTGCCCAGCATCCAGCGGATGGTGTTCCTGAGCTTGCGGTAGGCGTCGATATTGGTCTGCAGCACGTTCTTGCCGAGGCGCTGGTCTTCCCAATAATCGGTCGTCACCACCCAGAGCCTCAGGATATCGGCGCCGGACTGTTTGATGACGTCCTGCGGCACGACAGTGTTGCCGAGCGACTTCGACATCTTGCGGCCTTCCTCGTCCATGGTGAAGCCATGGGTGATGACCGTGTCGTAAGGCGCCCTGCCCCTGGTGCCGCAGCTTTCGAGCAGCGAGGAATGGAACCAGCCGCGATGCTGATCCGAGCCCTCAAGATAGACGTCGGCCGGCCATTTGAGATCCGGACGGTCTTCCAGCGTGAAGACATGCGTCGAGCCGGAATCGAACCAGACGTCGAGGATGTCCATCACCTGGTGCCATTTCGAGGCATCGTGATTGCCGAGGAAGCGCGCCTTGGCGCCCTCGGCGAACCAGGCGTCGGCGCCTTCCTTCTCGAAAGCGTCCATGATGCGCCGGTTGACGGCCTCGTCCTTCAGCACATTGCCGTCCTCGTCGGCGAAGACGGCGATCGGCACGCCCCAGGCGCGCTGGCGCGACAGCACCCAATCCGGGCGCTCCTCGATCATGGCGCGGATGCGGTTCTGGCCCGCCGCCGGCACGAAGCGGGTGCCGTCGATCGCCTTCAGCGCGCGACCGCGCAGCGTCGTGCCGTCGCCAAGGTCCTTGTCCATATAGACGAACCATTGCGGCGTGTTGCGGAAGATGACCGGCTTCTTGGAGCGCCAGGAGTGCGGATAGCTGTGCTTCAGCCGGCCGCGCGCGAAGAGCGCGTTGCGCTTGATCAGCTCGTCGATGACCGCCTGATTGGCGTTGCCCTTCTTGCCGTTGTCATCGATGACGCGCGCCGCACCGCCCTCGCGCCCGGGGCCGAAGCCCGGCGCGTCCTTGGTGAAGAAGCCGGCATCGTCGACCGTGAAGGGGATCGCGGTATCGACGCCGCGCGCCCTCAGTTCGCTCGCGGCTTCCATCCAGGCGTCGAAATCCTCGCGGCCATGGCCGGGCGCGGTGTGCACGAAGCCGGTGCCGGCATCGGCGGTGACATGCTCGCCGGCAACCATCGGCACCGGGAATTCATAGCCGCCGCCGAGCCCTTTGAAAGGATGCGAAAGCGTAAGCTTCCCAAGCTGTTCGGCCGAGACGCTATGAAGCCTGTTGAACGTGACCTTGGCCTTGGCCGCACAGTCCTCGGCCAGCGCGTCGGCAAAAATCAGCTTCTCGCCGGGCTGCGGACCGAAGGCGTTCTCGGCCGCCGTCACCTCATAGAGGCCATAGGCGATGCGCGGCGAATAGCTCACGGCGCGGTTGCCGGGAATGGTCCAGGGCGTGGTCGTCCAGATGACGACATGCGCCTCGACCAGATCGAGCGCGGCCTCGTCCAGCGCCGGCGCGGCGCCGGCGACCGGCTGGGCAAGACTCGCGACGGGGAACTTCACCCAGATCGTGTCGCTCTCATAGTCCTGATACTCGACCTCGGCCTCGGCGAGCGCGGTACGCTCGACCACGCTCCACATCACCGGCTTCGAGCCACGGTAGAGCTGGCCGGACATGGCGAATTTCAGCAGTTCGCCGGCAATACGCGACTCGGCATGGTAAGCCATGGTCGTATAGGGATTGCCGAAATCGCCGATGACGCCGAGGCGCTGGAACTCGTCGCCCTGCACCTTGATCCAATGAGCGGCGAAGTCGCGGCATTCCTTGCGGAACTCGTTGACCGGCACCTCGTCCTTGTTCTTGCCCTTGGCGCGATACTGCTCCTCGATCTTCCATTCGATCGGCAGGCCGTGGCAGTCCCAACCCGGCACGTAGTTGGCGTCATAGCCGCGCATCTGGAAGGAGCGGTTGATGACGTCCTTGAGGATCTTGTTCAGCGCATGGCCGATATGGATGTTGCCGTTGGCGTAGGGCGGGCCGTCATGCAGCACGAATTTCTCGCGGCCGGCGGCCTCCTCGCGCAGCTTTCTGTAAAGGTCCATGTCCTGCCAGCGCTTGACCAGGCCAGGCTCCTTCTCGGGCAGGCCGGCGCGCATGGGGAAATCCGTCTGCGGCAAATAAAGCGTTTTGGAATAGTCGATCGTCTCAACAGTGTCGGTCATTGATCTGCCATCTCAGGGTACCCGACGACAAAAGCCGGGCGTTCAGGTCTTGCCTTGACGCATATCGTTTTCCCAAAAACGAAGCCACCTTTGGGCGATATGCGTTGATGTTCATGAAAAAACGCGAGGGGCGCGCGCGAAAACTCCCGGCGGCTCCAGCGGCGCTCAGGCCGCCCGGAACACCGGGCCCGTAATTCGTATCGCGATCGCGAAATGGCGCGAAAAGCTCGTCATGGCGTGGCTTTTAGCGGATGGCGCGGCAGGAATAAAGCGCGGATTTCAAGGCATGAGGCCGCTTTCGCGACCTACATCGTGAAATTGAAGCGGTAAGTGGTCGAGACACCGAACGTCCACTGGTTGCGGTCGCCCCGTTCTTTGACCAGGCTGGAATCGGCAGCCGGCCCCATCAGGCGCGAATATTCGGTGAAGACGCTCGCCGTCATCGGCTCGGTCACCTTCCAGGTGATCGCGCCGCCGAGGCCTGTCGACTTCACACCGCCGCCCGGATGGTACTCGCTCAAGCCCGAAGCCGCCGCCTCCTTGGCATTGACGCCGTAATAGGCGTCGAAATAGTCCGACGAGGCGAAGGAAACGCGCGGACCGCCGGAGATGCGAACGGTCGGCGTGATGTCGTAGAAGGCGTCGGCCGCGATATCGGCGACGAAGCCGTTGTGGGAGCGTATGCCATGCCGCAACTCGGCCCGCGCGCGCAGCCAGTCCAGCGGATAAAATTCGAAGAAGCCGCCCGCCTCGCCGCCGAAGCGCACCGGATCGAGCCCCTTGAGCTCATCCTTGCTCTCGCGCGAGAATATGAATTTGCCGGTCAAGCCGGCGCGAACGGAACCGTCATCGATCAGCGCCAGCGAGATGTTGTCGTTGCGCGAGGTGAAACGCGCCTCCGGACCGACCTTGCCGAGCGAAATGATCGGCTGGGCGCTGAGCATGTATTTCTTGCCGCCCTCGAAATTCGGCGCGACCAGCGCTGTGGCGCCGAGTGTCAGATACCAGTCGCCGGATATCCAGCTGCCCTCGCCAGCCTGGGCGGACGGCGCGGTGGACAGGCCCATGGCGACGGCCAGCGGAATCGTCCCGACAATACGCATCGTCACCCCTTACGCGAAACGCGCCGGCAGCACCACCTGCCAGCGCTCAAGCCATGCCGTGCGTTCGGTAAAATTTGACTTAAAGTCATGACGTCGGAACCAGCGGAATCGACGGACGAACTAGGCGACACGCCGGGTGCGGCGAGACGTCTCTATCAGATCGCAGGCCGCTTCCAGTCCGCCGGTAAGCGGATTTGATGCCCCGTAGGCAAGAGCCGCCTTGTGCCATTGCGCGGGGACCGCCGGGTTGCCGGCCTTCAGGATTGCCTGCCGCCAGATTTCAGGATCGTCGCGGTTGGCCACAACCAGCCCCGCTCCGCTGGCTTCGACATATTTTGCATATCCGCAGGCGTCCGATGCGATGACGGGCAAGCCGTTTGCGAGTGCCTCGAGGATCACCGTGCCTGTATTTTCAAGGCGAGCCGGATGCAGCATGAAATCGCTTGCAACCACAATCGCCGGAATGTCTTCCTGGATGCCCAGCAGGGTAACCCGTTCCGACATGCCGGATTTGGCAATCAGGGCGCGAAGTCGCGTTTCTTCCTCGCTGCCTTTTCGAAGACCGGCGATCAGCCAATGGATATCCGGGAACGGCTGCAGGCCCTTTACCGCCCGATCGAGACCCTTCACCTTCAATCTGTTGGCGATGGTCAAGGCAATGACGGATTTGCGGGGAAGCCCAAAACGATCGCGGATCTCATTGCGGTCGACAGTGAGCAGTTCCGGTCTGCGGCGTTTCGGATCGAGCGTCGGGCCGACGACGTGAATGCGCGATTCCTCGGTTCGCCAGAAGTCTCGGTAAAGCGCTGCCTGGTTTTCGCTGAGCGCAATGATCTGCACGGTGTTGCCAGGGGCAAAGATCATCGATTCGAGATTCTGCTGGCGCATGAAGCGGGGCGAAAACGGCCGCCACCATCCGAGCTTCGACACAAAATAGGGCGGATCGCCGGCATAGTAGATGTCCAGACCCGCCATCTTGTTGAAACCGACCACGCAGTCGAAGTCGCGCCTGGCCGTCAGCACCGACCTTCCCAGCGCATATTCGGTGCCCGGATTGGAGAGAACCCTTGCCGGCTGGATTTTTATCGTAGCCGAACTCTCGACATGACCGACCTGGCGCGTCGTCAGGATCGTCACGCTGTGGCCGCGCCCGACCAATCGGTCGCTGATATTGAGACAATCCCTCTGCAGACCCCCATTCATGAAGAGGGTAGAGATTGCGCAGCAGATTCTCATCGCGTTTTCCGGAGCGCCACCCCACCCCCAAGTCAGATCGGAGAGAGACCCCGGGTGCGCCCCAGACTTCCCCATTCAAACAAACACGCCGGGCGCTCAAATGTTGGTCGTGTTGAAAAGACGCATATGCTGTATATAGCCCGTTATCAAGAGACCTGGATGCTGTTGCATTCGAGCTTTTTCAAAAAACTCAATTGGAGCGCGCATGAAAATTCCACGGGGCGATCGTGGCTGCCAAGCCGGGTCCGACTGAAAGCCGCGGCGGCCGTGCCAAAGGCCCTGCGCGAATATGACTTGCGGCAATGGCTGAGGCTGCAGCCGCTGCTGCATGCCGTCAAGAGTGCCCGTTACCGGAAAATCGACCGAAGGTTTCTGCGTCAGCCGCTCAAGAATGGCGACATCCAAGGGATCCGTGCCGCCGCCCGCGATCGCCATGTCCTGATTACCGTCGCTTTCGGCGATGCTCAGTGCCTGGAATTGCAGTTGCGGCTGACGAGACGATTCGTTCGCCATGATCTCCACATCGTTGCCGACAACAGCATCAGCGAAGCTTCCGCACGCGACAACAGGCAGGTATGCGCAACCCACGGCGCCGCGCATGTCAGGCTGCCGACCAATCCGTGGACCGCAAGAAGCCCGAGCCGGTCCCATGGCGCGGCGCTCAACTGGATGTGGCACAATATTCTGAAGCCTGCCGCGCCGGCCGCGTTCGGATTCCTGGACCAGGATCTTTTCCCGACGCAGCCATGCGACCCTTTCGAGCCTCTTGAAGTTGCGCCGTTTCACGGCGACCTCCGCAGGGCAGGCTCGCGATGGTATTTGTGGGCTGGCTATTGCTTCTTCCGATTCGACGCCGTCGGCCGCAAGCCTCTCGATTTTGGGCTCGACTGGTTCGCCGGCCTCGACACCGGCGGAGCCAACTGGGAGGCGCTCTATCGGTATGTGGATCCGAGCACAGTTCCGCAACGGCCGATAACCGCATTCGTGGCCTTGCCTGGGGTTGAGCTCAGACGGGCCTATTGCGAATGGCGGGGAAGCTGGCTTCATGAAGTCGGCCTCGATGGCGACCTCTCGTTGAAGGCGAAAAAGCGTGAGGCGGTGCTGCGGCTGCTCGCGCCCGCACTTGAGGTTCCGCTCGGATCGGCGCGACAAGGAAATTGACGGTCGACAGACCGAGGAAACTTTGGAATTGGAATTTTGAAGCCAGGCTGCCGACATCCGAGAATTCAACGGCCATTCGGTCGCGACCAATCATCGCAAGGAAAGTTCCATTGCCGACAGTAAGCGTCATCATTCCGGTGCGAGACGGCGCGCAATATGTCGGCGAGGCCCTGCAAAGCATCCTGGACCAGGATCTGGCGGATATCGAAATCATCGTTGTCGACGACGGATCTTGCGACGACAGCGCCGCGATCGCGACATCGATCGGCAACCGTGATGGCCGCGTCAAAGTTGTCGCCAACCACGGGAAGGGGATCGTCGATGCGCTGAACATGGGGATTTCGCTCGCGCGGGCCCCTCTTGCCGCGCGCATGGATTGCGACGATATCTCGCTATCCGACAGGTTGCGCCTGCAGGTGGCGTGTTTCCAGGCCGACGCCGATTTGCAGTTGCTCGGCACGGCGGGATTGCAGATCGACCGGGACGGAAACCCGTTGGGGCCGATAGACGTTCCGGCCGGCAACGACCAGTTGCGGGACGCGCTTGCCAGGTACAATCCGATGCTTCATCCGACGGTGATGTTCCGGACCGAGGCCGTCCGGCGCGCGGGAGGGTACCGTCGGGCGTTCACCTATGCCGAGGACTACGATCTTTGGCTGCGGCTTTCCGAGACCGGAAAACTGGCCAACATGGATGCGCGGCTCGTGAAGCTGAGATCGCATCCGGGACAGGTATCGCGCATGAAGCAGGACCAGCAGAAGGCGGCAGCGGCCTTGGCCAGGCAGTCGGCGCTGCTGCGTCGCAATCGCGCCGAGCCGTTCGACGCCAACGGCCAACCCGCCCAGGCCATCGCGAGCTTTCTGGCATCGCGCGCCGCCACAGGAGCCGGCATCTCCAGCCTGGAAAGACGCGACATCGAGTTGCTGTTGCGAACCGCGGGCATACCCATGGCCGTCACTTGCAAGCTGCTGTTCCTGGCGGCTGTCGGCGCCCCTTCCTTCAGGACGCTTGCGCTGGGACCTCGACTGGCCTGGCGCAGGATGATCGCGCGCCCTGCAAGAATTCGGCCCAGCTGATGCGGCTTGTCGTCGATCTCTCCAGCATGATGCGCTGGCTCGGCCCCCCGGTCGGCCTGGTCCGCGTGCAACGCCACTACGCAGCCGCGGCGGCCGCATTCAAGGCCTCCGAGGTGGCATTCACGGTGTTCGACCCGATCGAGCGGGTGCTTAGACAGGTTTCGCCGACCATGGCGGCGGAGATCATCGCCGGCAACATTTCGTGCGACATGAGCTTTTACCCAGACCCTGCCCGCTTCAAGATACGTTTTTACGATCGCTGGCCGAACTGGGCCCGGCGGTCGCTGATGGCGATCATCAGACCGCGCCGGATCCTGATAATGGAAATCGGCGCGTTCGGCCGACGCAATCCCGGCAGCCCTTTGCTTCGTTTCCTCGAGCGGATCGAAAACCGGCTGATGAAGGAAACCGAGCGGCGGCAAGTCGCTGGCGTGGGCGGTTCACGCGCCCGGATCGTCCCGCTCAGGACCGTGGCCGGCAACAAATACGACCTTTCGCCCGGCGACCATCTGCTCTTGATGAACAACGACTGGGCGCACACCGATATCGAGGTCATTTCGCGTGAGGCGCGCTTGGCCGGCGCAAAGCTGATCGTGCTGTTGAACGACATCATTCCGATCCAGTTTCCCGAATGGTACAAGCCGCACGACGTCAAGAGATTCACGGATTATGTGGATCTGGCGATGAGGCTGGCAGACCGTTTCATCCTGACTTCGAGGCGCGTCACCACCGATGTCGTGGAATACGCCGCCAAGCGCGGCATCCACCTGCCGCAGCTGGAGCATGTCCCTCTCGGCTGCGACAGTGCCCGCAAATCGAAGGCGGACGGCCGCCTGCCGGATGGGCTCGAGACGGATCGCTACGTCGTCTTCGTTTCCACCATCGAACCGCGCAAGAACCATTCGCTGCTCATGGATGTCTGGACGCGCCTCGTCCTGGACGGAACAGTCGCGCGTAGCGGCATGAAGCTGGTTTTCGTCGGCCGCAGCGGCTGGATGGTCGATGGCATCCTGGCCAAGCTTCACGGCCACCCTGCCTACGGCAAGAGCCTCGTTCATCTCGACAACGTCGATGACGGTACGCTGTCCCTTCTTTACCGCAACAGCGCGTTCTGCGTGTACCCGTCGCTCTATGAGGGATATGGGCTGCCGCCCGTCGAGGCGCTGGCCTACGGCAAGGCGCTGATCGCCTCGACGGGCGGAGCCATTGCCGAAGTGGTCGGTTCGTCGGGACTCTGCCTTGATCCGCTCGACGTCGAAGCATGGGAAAACGCGATGCGGGAGTGGATCACTTCGCCCGCGGCCCGTGCTCCGTACGAAGCGAAGGCCATAGATTTCGTGGCGCGAAGCTGGGGGCAGGCCGGCCGGGAGACGCTGGAGGCGACGCTGGCGCCCTTCCCGGACGAAATCCAGCCGCCGCCAGGTTGACGATCTCTGCACGCCCGCCGATCGCGGTCATCCGGCCGACGCCGGCCAAGTCGGTTCGTCGGCAAATGGCGGCCTGACGAAGGCGGCGCTTCGCACGCGCCGCGCTGCTCGCTGGACGCTCAAGTTCATCGGGACTACCTTCCTTTCACCCGCAAGCGGCGCGGCGACATCGGAGGGAAAAGATCATGACCTTGCAAGGCGATGCTCTGAAAGACGCGATCGGCCAGACGCGGGACAAATGGGGATGGTTTGTGGCGCTCGGCGTGTTGCTGCTGATCTTCGGCGGCATCGCTTTCGGCAATCTGTTCATCGCCACCGTCGCTTCCGTCTATGTCGTCGGCTGGCTGATGCTGATGGCAGGTGTCATCGAGATCATCCACGCCTTCGGGGTCAAGACCTGGGGACGTTTCTTCTACTGGCTGCTGAGCGGCCTGCTCTACGCCGTTGCCGGCTTCTTCGCCTTCGACAACCCGTTGCTTGCCTCGGCGGTGCTGACGCTGCTATTGGCCATCGCGCTCGTCGCTTCGGGGCTTTTGCGGTCCTGGGTGGCCTTCCATCATCGGCCGCAGCAAGGCTGGGGATGGCTGCTGGCCGCTGGCATCATCACCATTCTGCTCGGCCTGATGATCGCCATGGGCTGGCCGGTGAACAGTCTTTGGGTGCTTGGCATCTTCCTGGCGATCGACCTGGTGTTCCAGGGATGGAGCTTCATCGCCATCGGGCTGGCGCTGAAGCGGTAGGCCGCAAGCGGCGATCCAGGGTGTGTTGAGATTCAGGTCAGGCCGAGCCGAGAACGGCGGTTTCCGAGAACCGGAGCGGAGCGTACTTCTCGTACGTGAGCACCGGAAGCATAGGAAACCGTCGTTCGGAGGCCGGCATCACCTGAATATCAACGCAGCCTAGAACGCGATTTCGGCGTCCAGTTGCGAAAGCGGGCGCACGCCCTTGAGCAGCGCTCTCGCCTCGGCCTCGTCTTGTTTCATCTGCGCCACCAGCGCGTCGAGACCATCGAATTTGAGCTCCGGGCGCAGGAAGCCGAAGAACGACACCCGGCAGGTCTCGCCATAGAGATCGCCGGAAAAATCGAAGACGTAGGTTTCGAGCAGCGGCGCGCCATTGTCGTCGACAGTGGGACGCCGGCCGAAGCTGGCGACCCCGTCATGAAGCGCGCCGTCGGCGCGACGGAAGCGGACGGCATAAATCCCTTCCTTCATGGCCGCTTCCGGCGAAAGCCGCATATTGGCGGTCGGGAAGCCAAGGGTGCGGCCAAGCCGCTGGCCGCCGATCACCTCGGTCTCGACGGTGAAACGGTAGCCGAGCAGGCCGGCGGCCTCCTCCACCTTGCCTTCGGCGAGCAGGTCCCGGATGCGGCTCGACGAAACCACCTCCGCGCCTTCATCGCGGAAGGCGTCGACCAGCGTCACGCCGAAGCCGTGCCGTTCGCCGGCCGCCATCAGAAAGGCCGGCCCGCCCTGGCGGTCCTTACCGAAATGGAAGTCGAAACCGGTGACGGCGTGGCGGATGCCGAGGTTCTTCTCCAGCACATCGGTCACGAAAGCCTCGGGCGAGAGCGAGGCAAAATCGCGCGTGAAGGGCTGCTCGACCAAAGCGGCAAAGCCAAGCCCGGCGAGCAGCCGCGCCTTCATCGGCGGCGGCGTCAACACGAAGAGCGGCACCTGTGGCCGGAACACCTTGCGCGGGTGCGGCTCGAAGGTGAGCACCAAAGCGGGCACGCCATTGCGGGTTGCTTCGCTCAGCGCGCGCTCCAGGACGGACTGATGGCCGCGATGGACACCGTCGAAATTACCGATCGCCACGACGCCGCCGCGCAGATGCGCGGGCAGCGGCGCAACCGCCGAAAGACGTTGGAAGGCTTGATTCATGTCGAGGCGCCCGTCATGGCCAGACCACCAACCTATTGCAGACGCGCAATGACGGCGACCGGCCGGTAGCCGTGCTTTTCAAGGAAGCCGGCCAGCCTTTCAGGATCGGGGCGGAGCGGATCGCCATAGTCGCGAGCGTGGATGCCGCCCGAGACATAGAGCACGTCAAAGCCGTTGTCGGCCGCGCCCTTGACGTCGGTCATCATCCCGTCGCCGATGGCGAGAACCTCGCTGCGCTCGACGGCGCGGCCAAGAAGGCCGGCGACCTCCTTCATGGCGACATCATAGATCGGCGCGAAGGGCTTGCCGGCAATCAACGTACGGCCACCCAGCTGCGCGTAATCTCGCGCGAGCGCGCCGGCGCACCAGATGGTGCGCTCGCCGCGCTCCACCAGGATATCCGGATTGGCGCAAATGAACGGCAGATTGCGGGCACGCAGCCGCTGTAGCATTTCCGCATAGTCGGCGGGCTTCTCGACCTCGTCGTCATAGAGGCCGGTGCAGACGATGCCGGAGGCCTCGAATTCCTCGACGAGATCGACGTCGAGCCCATCATAAAGGGTGAAATCGCGCTCGGGACCGATGTGAAAGATCTTCCTCGGTCCTTCAGCGATCAGGTCGCGGGTCACGTCGCCCGAAGTGACGACGTGGTCAAAGGCGTCGGCAGGCACGCCGATCACCTTCATCTGGGCGACGACGTCGGCGCTGCGACGCGGCGAATTGGTGATGAGCACGACAGGCACATTGGCCGCGCGCGCCCTTGCAAGCGCCGCGGCAGCGGCCGGAAAGTGCCATTCGCCATTGTGCACGACGCCCCATACGTCGCACAGTATGGCGGCGTAGCGCCCCGCAAGATCGTCGAGCGAAGCGATGATGTCAGGCGAATCCGCCATGCCGTGTCCCTGATTTCGATCCTGACAAGACCGCGACAGCCATTCTTCAGTTCAGAGGACGCCACGGCCGATCCCGCATAACCGAAGCGCTTCATCCTGTCACCAGCTTTCCGGCATCGGCCTCCGACGGCGCGTCGGTGCACAGGGTTAATGCCCTGTCAAATGACCGTGCGGTCTTGACGCTTCCGAGGGAGCTAAAATTTAACGATTCATGGATCATGCTAAACGAGAAACTATAGGATCCTGGCGGGGGCTAAGGGCATTGATCCGCAAATTCCTACGCGACAGACGAGGCAACTATGCCTTGATGACGGCCGTCACCATGATACCGCTGATGGGCGGAGTGGCGCTTGCGGTCGACTATACCGAGCTCATAAGGGAGCGGCAGGAGACGCTGAACGCGCTGGACGCCGCCGGCATCGCGACGGCACAGCAGATCGTCGCCGGCGCCACCGACGCCGAGGCCAAAGCCTATGCCAAGACATTTTTCGAGGCCAATCTGAGGCACGTCCTTCCGGCGAACACCACGCTGACGGTCACCTTGCCCAACAACAATGCGGGCGGCGGCACGCTGGTGCTCGAGGCGGCCTTGAAGTACCAGCCCTACTTCCTGCCGGCCGCGGTCGCATTGCTTGGCGGAACGCCGGGTGAGACGAACGTCAACTTCTCGGCCAGATCTGAAATCCGCCTCAAGAACACGCTGGAAGTGTCGCTGGTGCTCGATAATTCCGGTTCGATGACGGAGCTAGGCAAAAACACAAACAAGGTGAGATTCGACCTGCTGAAAGCGGCTTCCAAACAACTGGTCGACCAACTCGCCGGCCAGGCGCAGATGATGAGGCAGATCGCCAATCCAGTGCAGTTTAGCCTCGTGCCGTTCGCCGCTTCGGTTAATGTCGGCCCCGCCTACCAGGGCGCGGCATGGCTTGATCCGTCTGGTATTTCACCCATCCAGCATGAGAATTTCAACTGGGCTACAATGACCAAGGCACTCAATGCCAACAGGTGGGCGGAGCAGGTTGGCGGCGTTTGGTATGCGCGCGGTTCGCAATGGGGGACACAGCAAGACCTGCCGCTAACGCGCTTTTCAGTGTTCGATCAGATGACGCGCGTTACCGCATGCAGTCCAAAGGATTTGAGCGGCAACTGCATGGCTAACGCGACAATGACCTATGGCAAAGTCGCGAGTTGGGGAGGGTGTGTCGAGGCGCGACCTTATCCCTACAACATCAACGATGCCCCCGCCACGTCGGCAACACCGGCCACGATGTTCGTGCCGATGTTCGCACCGGATGAGCCTGGCAACCAGTGGACGCTTTCAAACGGTTACGTCAAAACCTTCGGCATGATCAACAGCTGGTGGGATGACAAGGATGCGACCACCTCCACCGGCCAGGCCGCACAATTGGCCAGGCAGAAGAACATGACGAAGTACTTCGCCCCGGCCCCGCTTAACAAAGCTCCCTTGCCTGCGCCAATCGACGGCGGACCGAACTATAGCTGCACCACAACGGCGATCACCCCGCTCACGGACGTCTCGAACGCAACCGGCTTGACCACTGTCAAAAACGCCATCGACGCCATGGTCGCAGTCGGCGCTACCAATGTAACCGAAGGCATGGCCTGGGGCTGGAGAACCCTGTCCAGCACAGCTCCCTTTACCGGGGGCCGACCCGAAACGGAAAAGGGCAACGATAAGGTCGTGATCGTCCTCACCGACGGAGCCAACACCTATTACACACCGGGTTTTTTCCGCGCCAACGACTATCCCCTGAACAGGTCGAGCTATTCCGCGTATGGCTACACGGGCGTCGGCTACAACGGCACCAGCACCACCCGCATGTACATGAACACCGATGCAAACTTTGATAGGACGACATACACGGAAGCGAACTACACCAAGGCGATGAGCGAGCATCTGGCAACGCTGTGCGACAACGCCAAGGCGGCCAACATCACCGTCATGACCATCGCGCTCGACCTCGATTCCGCCAACACGGCCGAGGCGGCGCAGATGGCAGCGCTGAAGACCTGCTCGTCGGATTCGCGCTATGCCAAGGATCCAGACGACCCGACCGGCAAGACGCCGAAGAAACTGTTCTGGAATTCGACCGGCGACTCGCTCTCGAAAGACTTCCGGGAAATCGGCAACGAATTGTCGAATCTGCGCATCGTCAGCTAATCGGCACGACAATCGATCGACGACGCCCGCCCTCCAGGCGGGCGTTTCCATCGTGCGGCGCACCATCGGAAATGATTTGGTTAGCGGCTGGTGAAGCCGCCGTTAAGCAATCGAGCGGTTTGCCAAACCGGTCCTTCAGCGTTTTGTGGAAATGTGGCCCGACAGAGAATCCGCCGGCGGGGGGCCGCTCGAGAAAAATGCGCAAATTCTGGCATCAATTCTGCCGTGACCGCCGCGGCAACTATGCGCTCATGACCGCAATCGCCATGGTACCGCTGATGGGAGCAGTGGCGATGGCCGTCGATTTCAGCGAGCTCAACCGCCAGAAGCAGATGGTGCTCAACGCGCTCGATGCCGCCAATTTCGCCGCGGCGCGGCGGCTTGCCGAAGGCGCCACGGACGACCAGATCAGAGCCTATGCGGTCGACTTCTTCAACGCCAATCTGAACAACATCGACCCCGCCGACATCTCGCTCAACATCACGCTGCCCACCAGCCAGGCCGGCGGCGGTCTGCTCACGATGAGCGCGACGCTGAACTACCACCCTTACTTCTACCCGTCCTCCTCGCTGCTCGTCGGCGCATCCACTGTCGATGCGAACAAGTCGATCAACCTCGCCATGGACTCCCAGGTGCGGCTGAAGAACACGCTGGAAGTGGCGATGGTGCTCGACAATTCGGGCTCCATGACAACACCGGGCACAGGCACGGGACAAAAGCGCATCGACCTGCTCAAGCAGGCGGCCAAGCAGCTCGTCGACACGCTGGGGCAGCAGGCGGCGCAGATCAAGCAGATCGACAAGCCGGTCCAGTTCAGCCTCGTGCCGTTCGCGGCGTCGGTCAATGTCGGGCCGAACAACGACAACGCCTCCTGGATGGACACCTACGGGCTGTCGCCGATCGCCAACGAGAATTTCGATTGGTCGACGCTGAACGCTCCCGCCAAATACGCTCAGAAAATCAACGGCATTTGGTATAAAAAAGGTACCGGTTGGGGCTCGGAGGAAGGGCAGATACTGACCCGTTTCGAGCTCTATCGGGATATGAAGGTCGTCACCAGCCACGAACGCATCGCCGGCAGCAAGCGCGTCGTCTGCGACGAATATCGCGACAACCATACCTGCGAGCGCAGCCACAACGAATATGATTACAACGACACCTATGGCCCGTTCGCCAGTTGGCAGGGTTGCGTGGAAGTGCGGCCCTATCCCTACAATGTCAACGACACGCCGGCCTCCGGCGGGCCCAACAACACGGGCATCGGCGTCGGCGATCCGGCGACCATGTTCGTGCCGATGTTCGCGCCCGACGAGCCCGGCAACCATTGGTATGTCACACAGGATCCTGACGAACCGAGGCCGGTGACCTATGGCGCCGCCAACAGCTGGTGGAACGACGATCCGTCGAGCACCACCGGCAAGACCAGGCAGTCCAATATGGCCAAATACTTCATGCCACGGCCGATCAATGCTCCGGTATTGAGCTCGGGCGCCGGGCCGAATTACAGCTGCACCACCACACCGATCACGCCGCTCACCGATGTCACCCAAACAGATGGGCTTGCCGCCATCAAGGCGGCGATCGACCTGATGCAGCCCAACGGCAACACCAATGTGCCCGAAGGCATGGCCTGGGGCTGGCGCACGGTTTCGAGCGCCGAACCCTTCACCGAAGGCCGTCCGGAATCCGAGCGCGGCAACGACAAGGTCGTCATCGTGCTCACCGACGGCGAGAACACCTATTCGACGGTCAGTTCCGATCCGGCCGGCAACAAGTCGACCTATGCCGCCTACGGCTACACCGGCGTCGGCTATAACGGCACATCGGTCACCCGCCTGTTCGGCGGCACGTCGAGCGCCATCGGCCAGTTCAACTATTCGTCGAGCAACTACACCGCGGCGATGAACGAGCAGATGGCGAAGCTGTGCGACAATGCCAAGGCGGCCAACATCATGGTGATGACGGTGGCGCTCGACATGTCGTCTATCAGTTCAAGCGACCAGAAGGCGATGGCCGCGCTGAAGGCCTGCTCTTCCGATTCCCGCTTCCGCAAGGATCCGACCGATCCCAGCAAACCGGCCAAGCTGTTCTGGAACGCCACCGGCGCAACGCTCTCCGACAACTTCAAGGAGATTGCCAACGAGTTGTCGAATTTGCGCGTGGTTGGGTAAGGGGGGCCGGCGCTGAAGCTGCCAATCTCCCCCTTTGCGGGGGAGATGCCTGGCAAGGCAGAGGGGGGTGCTGTCCCGCCGGCCTCTCCAGCCAGCCTATACATCGTCTATGCCTTGGCCCAGTTGGCAAGGGGTAGGCGTTCCTTCGCACCCCCTCTGTCCTGCCGGACATCTCCCCCGCAAGGGGGGAGATCAGCAGCTGCGGCGCTTTCGCCGATTTTCGAGCACTGGCGCAAAAGCCCGGGCGATCATGCTCTTGCCGTTGGCGGACGTCAGTGGTCAGTGTCTTCGCTCTTGGAGACTCCGATGCCCGACGCCGCCAATCATCTCACTTTCGCGCTGATCTGCCTCGGCATGGTGCTCACGCCTGGGCCAAACATGATCTACCTGATCTCGCGCTCGCTGTCGCAAGGGCCGAAAGCCGGGCTGATCTCGCTCGGCGGCGTGGCGCTGGGCTTCCTGTTTTATGTGGTCTCGGCAGCCTTCGGCATCACGGCGCTCATCTTCGCCGTGCCATACGCTTACGACGCGCTTCGCTTCGCCGGCGCGCTCTATCTATTGTGGCTCGCCTGGCAGGCGCTGAAGCCCGGCGGGCGCTCGCCCTTCCAGGTCCGCGAGTTGCCGAGGGACAGGCCGCGCAAGCTCTTCGTCATGGGGCTGATGACCAACCTGCTCAATCCGAAAGTGGCCGTGCTCTACCTGTCGCTGCTGCCGCAGTTCATCAATCCGGCCAACGGTCATGTTCTATCGCAGCTTCTGGTGCTCGGCGTGACGCAGATCTCGATCAGCCTCACCGTCAACGCCATCATTGCGGTGACGGCCGGCTCGATCGCGAATTTCCTCGCCGGACGGCCGTTCTGGCTGGTCGTGCAGCGCTGGATAATGGGCACGGTGCTGACCGTCCTGGCCTTGAAGATGGCGACCGAGGCGCAGCGCTAGGGCACATTGATATTCAGGTGAGACCGGCCTGCGAATGACGGCTGTCTGCGCTTCCGGTGCTCGCGTACGCCAGTACGCTCCGCTCCGGTTCTCGACAGCCATCATTCTCGACTCGGCCTGACCTGAATCTCAACGCACCCTAAGGGCGAGCCATCAGATCTACATCGGCCGGCGTACAGGCCGGATCTGCTCCGGCTCGACCACCTTGCGGTAGAGATGCCAGGTCGCGTGGCCGAGGATCGGCATGACGACGGCAAGCCCGGCAAACAGCGGGATCGAGCCGACCACCAGCAACACGGCGACCGTAAGCCCCCAAAGCGCCATCGTCAGCGGATTGGCCATGACGGCACGGGCCGAGGTTTCAATTGCCGAGACGGCGCCGACATCGCGGTCAAGCAGCAGCGGAAAGGCAATGACGGTGGTGGCCAAAACGACGGCGGCGAAAACGAAACCGACGGCGTTGCCGACGAGGATCAACGTCCAGCCCCTGCCGGTCGTCAGCACATCGCGCAAAAAGGCGCCGACCGAAGCGGGCGGCTCGGCGCCGAACAGGCTGGTGTAGAGCGACTGCGCGGCGAACAGCCACAACAGGAACAGCGCGAAGAGCAGGACGCCGATGACCGCGATCGACGGCAGCGCCGGCGAATGGCGCACGTCGAGCGCATGATGCCAGCGGCTGCTCATGCCGAGCTCGCGCCGGCGGCTGATCTCATATAGGCCAATGGCCGCGAAGGGCCCGATCAGCGCGAAGCCCGACATCAGCGGATAGACGAGTTGGATGGCGTTGGAGCCGGAGCTCCACCGCGTCAGGATCAGGCCGACGATCGGATAGATCAGGCACAGGAACACATAATGCGACGGCTTGGCCCAGAAATCCTCGGCGCCGAGCCTCAACGCATCCCAGAGATCCGACGTGGTGATGTGGCGCACCGTGGGCTGCACATGCATCCCGCGCGCGTCCGCCATGACATGAAAACCAGCCATAACCGTCCTCCGTTTTATACCGGGGGCGGTCACCGCCTGGGTGGCCGCCCGTGGCTGCCACTTTCAAGAACGCCGGGATGATAACCGATCTTCCGGGGAATGTCGCGCTTCATGCGATTTTCATCGCCCTGCCCGGCAAAAGCCACGATCGCCGGTATCAGAGGCCGCATGACCAACTCGATCACCACCTCCCCCGATTTCAACCGCCGCACGTTGCTCGCGGCCGCCGGCCTAGTGGCGCTTGCCGGCATAGCCGCCTGCAGCACCGTCTCCGTGCCGACCGGCGAAGGCGCCGGCGTCTCTTCGTCCGCGACAGCGACGTTGGCCAGTATCCGCAGCTCCGCCGGTCTGCCGACGCTGACGCCGGACGCGCAGCTCGAACAGGCGGCGCTGCAGCAGGCCGGCTATATGGCCTCGCGCGAGCGCATGAGCCACACCACTGGCTGGGGCAAGGATTTCGCCTCGCGCATGAAGGACAATGGCGTGCGGGGTGCTGCGGCCGAAAACATCGCCGAGGGCCGCTTCGACCTTGAGAAGCTGTTCGACATCTGGATGCATTCGGCCGGCCACCGCCGCAACATGCTCGATCAGGATTTCAGCCGCTTCGGGCTGGCTTACGTGCGCGACGGCCGCGATCCGGCTTTGCGCTATTGGGCGCTGGTGCTGGGCCGCTGAAAAGGCGGCCGGCTGAGAGCAGCGACTTTATCAATCCATATGCGCGGCCGGCGCCCCGCCCGCCGGTGCCGCTTTTGGCTTGCGCAGCAGAATGACGAAAGGAATGGCGGCCAGCGTCATCACCATCAGGATCTTGAAGTCGTTGATATAGGAAATCATCATCGCCTGGGCATTCACCGCGCGGTCGACCTGCGAAAGTGCTACGGGATCGCCGGCGGCGGCCGCCGGAGAAGCGGCCCACAGATTCGGGTTGTACGGATTGATGAAGGCCGACAGCTCGGTGTGGTTGACCTGGGTGTTGCGCACCATCAGCGCCGCGACCACCGATACGCCGATGGAGGAGCCCAGATTGCGCACCAGGCTGAACAGCGAGGTGGCGTCGGTGCGGTAGCGCGCGTCGAGCGTGGCGAAGGCGACCGTCGACAGCGGCACGAACACCATGCCCATGCCGAGACCCTGGATGACGCCCGAGGAGATGATCAGCCAATTGTCCATCTGCGGCGTGAAGCTCGCCATCGTGTAGAGCGACTGCGCGGTGAGCAGGAAGCCGATGGCGACGAGGATCCTGGCATCGATCCTGTGCATGATGCGGCCGACGACCAGCATCGAAATCATCGTGCCGATGCCGCGCGGACCCAGCACGACGCCGATGGTCACGGTCGGATAGCCGAAGATGTTGGCCAGCATCGGCGGCAACAGCGACATCGAGGCCAGTATCAGTACGCCCATGACGAAGATGAAGCCCAGCCCGGTCACGAAATTGCGGTCGAGGAATATCTTCGGATCGATGAAGGGATGCTCGGCCGTCACCGTGTGGATGATGAACACCCAGAAGCCGGTGAGCGACAGCGCGAGCTCGATCCAGATTTCGGCCGAGTTGAACCAGTCGACCTCGCCGCCGCGGTCGAGCAGAAGCTGCAGCGCGCCGACACCGAGCGACAGCATGGCGAAGCCGAAGAAGTCGAAGCCGCGCACGCGCTTGGCGATGACCGGCAGGTAGGCGGCCATGCCGAGGAAGGCGAGAATGCCGACCGGCAGGTTGATGAAGAACACCCAGCGCCAGTTGAAGTTTTCCGTCAGCCAGCCGCCGAGCGTCGGCCCCAGGATCGGCCCGAGCATGATGCCGGCGCCCCAGATCGCCATTGCCTGGCCATGGCGCTCCTTCGGGTTGATGTCGAGCAGGAAGGTCTGCGACAGCGGCACGATGGCCGCGCCGAACACGCCCTGCAGCAGGCGGAAGAGCACTATGGTCTCGAGGCTCCAGGCAAGACCGCAGAGCATGGAGAAGATGGTGAAGCCGACGACGGCGGTGAGGAACAGCTCCTTGCGGCCGAGCCTGTCGGCGAGCCAGCCGGTAACCGGCGTCATGATCGCCGCCGCCACGATATAGGAGGTCAGCACCCAGTTGATGTTGTCGGGCGAGGCGCCGAGGTCGCCGGTCATGGTCGGCAGCGCGACGTTGGCGATCGTGGTATCGAGCGCCTGCATGATCGTCGCCAGCATCAGCGCGACTGTGATCAGTCCGCGGTGCGGCACTTCCTTGAAAGGTTCGGGCGTGCTCATGATGCTGAACTTCCAGCAGGTAACAAAAACATATACGTTAGAGCATGATGCCGAAGTATCCTGCTCTATCTCCTTGATTTAGAGGCGGGTTCAGATTTCAGGTCGAACAGGCCCGAAATCATCCGGCTCTAGGTTTCCGGGCGGCAAGCCTTCGTTGAGAGACCTTCATCGCGGTGGGACGCGACTATCGATGTGGGGGTTACATCGACTGAAAGTCTCTGTTGGAGCGGATGCCTGCCGCCCGGAAACCTGAGGACCAACGGGTCCGTGGCCGGGCCTCAGCTTTCGAACGAGCCGCCATGCGGCTTGCCTAGCTGATCCTTGCCACGTCTCCACCGGACCAATCCCCTCAATGCCCGACGGATCGCGACGGGCTCGCTGTCTTACCGCGCCTGCTCCCCTGCCGTGGCGTGACCGAAGATCGACGGCAGGCCGCGCGCCACACCGGTGTCGACGGTGACGGTGGCGCTCATGCCGGTGCGCAACGCCATCTTGGCGTCGGGGTCGGTCAATTCCAGGCGCACGGGAATGCGCTGCGTGACCTTGACCCAGTTGCCGGTGGCGTTTTGCGCGGGCAGCAGCGAAAACTCCGCGCCCGTCCCGGCGCCGATGGCTTTCACGGTCGCCTCGAAGGTGCGGCCCGGATAGGTGTCGACGACGATCTCGGCCTTCTGGCCCGGCTTCATGTTGGTGAGCTGGGTCTCCTTGAAATTGGCGTCGATCCAGGTGTCGCCCGTCTCGACCAAGGCGAACAGCGGCGTGCCGACGCCGACATACTGGCCGACCTTGAACGACGCGGCCTGGTAGACGATGCCGTCCGCCGGCGCCTTGACCGTCGTCTGCGCCAGATCGTAGGCGGCCTTGTCGCGCGCAGCGAGCGCCGCCATCACGGTCGGATGCTTGTCGGTCTCGATATCCGGATTGCCACCGAGCGCTGCCTTGGCGCTGACGATGCCCTGCTGTGCGACGGCGAGCTGCTGCTTGGCCTTGTCGAGGTCGTTGCGGGCCTCGTCCAGCGACGACTTGGCGTTGATGCCTTTCTGCGCGAGATCGGCGGCGCGGCCATATTGCGACTGCGCATAGTCGACCTCGCTGGAGGCGGACTTTTCCTGCGCCATCGCCTGGCTGTAAGCGGCGCGCAGCTGCTCGACATTGAGGCGCGCGGCGGCGACCGCCGCATCGGCCTGGGCGAGCGCAATCTTGTAAGGCTCGGGGTCGATGACGAAGAGAAGGTCGCCCTGCTTGACCAGCTGGTTGTCGGCTATGCCGACCTGCACGATACGGCCGGCCGTGTCGGAGGCGACCGAAATCCTGGCCTGCTGCAGGTTGGCGTTCTCGGTTTCCTGATAGCGGCCGCCCGTGATCCAGACATACGCGCCGCCGGCAAGCAGGGCCAGCGGCAGGGCGACCATCAACAGGAAGCGCCCGGGGCGGCGCTTCTTCTTCGGCGCCGGAGCGAGCCGCGGCTCGGCAGCCGCCGCAACCGGAGCGGCCGCCGGCTGGGCCGGCGCTTCCGCGACCGGCTGGGCCGGCGCAAGCTTGGTGACGTTGTCGTCTTCTATCTTGGCTGCCGCGTTCATGCTGCTGCCCCTTCCGTATTCTTCATCTTTTCCAGGGACGTCTCGGCGTCCGTCAAATTCTGCACGATGGCGTCCAGCACTCGGATCAGGACGCGGCGTTCTTCCGCCGACACGCCGGTCAGCGATTCCTCATAGACCTCGCCGGCAAGGCTCTTGACGTCGGCATAGGCCGCGTTCGCCTTCTCGGTCGGAAAGATCATGCGCACGCGCCGGTCGGTCGCGTCCTGGCGGCGCTCGATCCAGCCGCCCTCCTCCATGCGGTCGACCAGGCGCGAAACGCTGATCGGCTCGATTTCGAGGAGCTCGGCAAGCCGCGCCTGCGCGACGCCCGCCTCCTTGGCAACGCGCACGAGCAGGCGCCATTGCGCCGAGGAAAGACCCAACCCACTGGCGCGCGCCTCGAAACGCTTGCGTATCAGGCGCTGCACGTCGTGGATCAAAAATCCTAATCTGTCGATGCCGTCGGAAACCATGAGCGACATATATAATAAGCGTGCTTACTATTCAAGGGGCCGCTTTGTTCCAGAAGCCAGCAAATCGACGTTGCAGCAAGGCAAGCTCCCTTACGGTTAGCGATCGATGAACGTGCAGGGGTCGGTGCCGGTAGGCCCATCCCAAGGCCAAGAGATCATGGCCGGTTGCGCATCAGCATGGTGACGACGAAGAAGGCGCCGAGCGCGCTCGTGATGATGCCGATCGAAGGGCGCCATACATTTGGAGCGCCGACGTCAATCCTTTCGAGCCTGTCTCTCGGACAAACATCGGAAAATTTTCAGAAACCGTTCGGGATTTCCCGGGCCGGAAACCGCAAGAAGATCGGGCTGGCGAAAGACAGGCCACAACGCCCGATCCCTTCTCCAGCCGACATATATTTCCCGGTCGCCGCATCCTCCCTGCGCGACCGCAACATTGGGCATGGAGACAACATGATTGCCGCACTCTTCCGCAACAAGCCGCTGAGGCGCCGCCTCATCGCGACCTCGATCGCCGTTCTTGCCTGCGGCGCCGCAATGGTCTGGCATGGCGCCAAAGGCGAGGCCTCGAGCGTCAAGCCCGCGACGCCTGAGACGAAGCTCGTCAAGGCGATAGCGGTCGCCCCGATGCTCGGCGCGGACACCCGCACCGCCGTCGGCGAGATCCGTCCGAGGCTCGAAAGCGACCTCGGCTTTCGTTTATCCGGCAAGCTCATCGAACGCATCGCCGAGATCGGCGCGATGGTGAAGAAGGGCGACGTGCTCGCCCGCATCGACGATCAGGACTGTCGCAACCGGCTCGCCAGCGCCGAGGCCGATGTCGCGGCGGCGCGGGCCGTACTTGTCGAGGCAAATGCCGCCGAGGCGCGCATCGGCGCGCTGCTCGCCAAGGGTTTTACGACGCGGGCCAATTATGACGCGACGCTGAAGAACCTGCGCTCGGCGCAAGCCAAGCTCAAATCGGCGACCATTGCCTCCGATATGGCCAAGGACCAGCTCGGCTATACCGAGCTGCATGCGGAATTCGACGGCATCGTCACCGCCGCCGGCGCCGAAGCCGGCCAGTCAGTCAATGTCGGACAGATGGTGGTGCGCGTCGCCGATCCGGACAGCCGCGACGCCGTGTTCTCGATCGCGGAAGCCGCCTTCGCCAACGCTCCCGACACCAAGCGGCCGCCGCAGGTGACCGTTTCTCTACTCAGCAATCCGGCGATCACGGCCGTCGGCACCATCCGCGAGATCGCGCCGATGGCCGATGCCGCGACCCGCACTTTCCAGGTGAAGGTCTCGATCGACAATGCACCCGACGAGATGCGTTTCGGCGCAAGCGTCGCCGGCCGCGCCGAGATGGGTGGTGGCGCGCCGGTCATGGTGCTGCCGGGCAGCGCGCTCTTCGACAAGGACGGCAAGCCGGCAGTCTGGGTTGTCACCTCTTCGTCCGCTGTCGAACTCAAGCCCATCACGGTCGCCCGCTATGAGACCGACCGCGTGGTGGTCAGCAACGGGCTCGCCAAGGGCGATATGGTCGTCACCGCCGGCGTGAACCGGCTGCGGGAGCACGAAAAAGTTCGTATCATCGAGGGAGAAGGAAAATGACCATGTCCAAGGCAAAGGTCCTCATCGCCGGTGCCGGCCCGACAGGGTTGACGCTCGCGCTGTGGCTGACCAGGCTCGGCGTGCCAGTGCGCATCTTCGACAAGGCCGCCGCTCCCGGCGAAACCTCGCGGGCGCTGGCCGTCCAGGCGCGCACGCTGGAGTTCCACCGCCAGATCGGCATCGTCGACGACGTGCTGGCGGCAGGCGTGAAGCTCGAGCGGCTTACCGTGCACACGCCGGCCGGCGTCGCCGCCAGGCTGCCGCTGTCGGATTTCGGCCGCGGCATCAGCCCTTACTCCTTCGCCTTCGCGCTGCCGCAGGACATCCACGAGCGCGTGCTGATCACGCATCTGGAGCGCGCCGGCGTCGAGATCGAGCGCAATACGGAGCTCGTCGCTTTCCAGGACAAGGGCGAGGCGGTCATCGCCACGCTGAGCAGGAATGGCCGGATCGAGACCGTCAGCACCGCCTATCTCGCAGGCTGCGACGGCGCCCGCAGCGCGGTGCGCCACGGGCTGGACATCGGCTTCCCCGGTGGCACCTACGAGCAGTCCTTCTACGTCGCAGACGTGAAAGGTAGCGGCGATATCACCCGCAACGGCATGGACACGACGATCAGCACCTACGGCTTCGCAATCGTCATGCCGGTGCGCCAGTCCGGTTCGGTCCGGCTGATTGGCATCGTGCCGAAGGCGCATGAAGCCGACGAGACGATCAGCTTCGAGGCGATCCGCGCCGATGTCGAGCGCGACACCGGCGTCAAGGTCGACGAAGTCAACTGGTTCTCGACCTACCGCGTCCATCACCGGGTCGCCGAGCGCTTCCGCGTCGGCCGCGTCTTCCTCGCCGGCGATGCCGGCCACATCCACAGCCCGGCCGGCGGCCAGGGCATGAACACCGGCATGGGCGATGCGGTGAATCTCGCCTGGAAGCTCGCGGCGGTCGTACAGGGCCGGGCCGATGCGCGCCTGCTCAACAGTTACGAACCGGAACGCATTGCCTTCGCGCACAAGCTGATCGAGAGCACCGACACCGCTTTCCGTTTCATTACCAGCCGCTCGCGGCTCGTCGGCCTGTTCCGGCGCTACCTGATGCCGAAGATCCTGAACATCGCCCTGCACACCTCGATCGGCTCGCGCGCCTTCTTCGGCGTGATCTCGCAGGCGGCGATCCAGTATCGCGCCGGGCCGATCAGCTCGGGGGTGGCGGGCAAGGTCAGCGGCGGCGATCGCCTGCCTTATGTCGCTTGCAACATCATGGGCGCGGGCGGCGACAATTTCGAGCCGCTGCGGTCGCTCGACTGGCAGATCCATGTTTATGGCGAGGTCAATTGCGATTTCCGGGCGATGCTCGCACCGACAGGAATTGCAGTGCATGCCTTCGCTTGGACCGACGCAGCCGGGAAAGCCGGGCTACAGCGCGACGCAGCCTATCTGGTGAGGCCGGACGGCCATGTCGCGCTCGCCTCGCCGGTTCAGGAAGCCGCCGTTTTCCAGCGCTATCTCGCCGGCCTCGCCATCCGACCGAGGGCCGCCGAACGCGCGCCCTACCGTGTGCCGGGCACCATGCACAGCCTGGCCTGAATTGCGACGGCGCCCGCCGAGCGGCGGGCGCTGACTGAACCCAAACCGTCATTTGTTTTGGCCAGCCGGCAAGCGCCGGCGGAGCGCGCTTGCGCGCGCCCTGAAAAGGAACCGCATCATGACCAGCTTCAATCTTTCCGAATGGGCGCTGCGCCACCGCAGCTTCATCGTCTATCTGATGATCGCGGCCGCACTTGCCGGCCTCTACGCCTATGGCGGCCTCGGCCGCGAGGAGGACCCGCCCTTCACCATCAAAACCATGGTGGTGAAGACGATGTGGCCGGGCGCCGGCACCAGCGACACAGTGGAGCAGATCACCGACCGCATCGAGAAGAAGCTCGAGGAACTGCCGGACCTCGACTACGTCAAGAGCTACACGAAACCCGGCGAATCCGTCGTCTTCGTCAATCTCAAGGACACGGTGGCCGCCGACCAGGTGCAGCCGCTCTGGTATCAGGTGCGCAAGAAGCTCGACGACATCAAGCCGACGCTGCCGTCAGGCGTGCAGGGCCCGTTCTTTAACGACGAGTTCGGCGACACGTATTCGCTGATCTATGCGCTCACCTCCGACAGCCTCAGCCATCGCGAGTTGAAGGATCTCGCCACCAGCCTGCGGGCCGGGCTGCTGACGGTGAAAGATGTCGCCAAGGTCGACCTCATCGGCCAGCAGGACGAGAAGATCTATCTCGAATTCTCGACGCAGAAGGTGGCGGCGCTCGGCCTCGATGTCGGCACGCTGTCGCAGGCGCTGCAGGCGCAGAACGCGCTGACCCCGAGCGGCACGGTCGATGCCGGCCCCGAGCGCATCGCCATCCGCGTCTCGGGCAGCTTCACCTCCGAGGAAAGCCTCAAGGCGATCAACTTCTATGCCAACGGCCATTACTTCCGGCTGGGCGACGTCGCCGAGGTCAAGCACGCCTATGCCGACCCGCCGCAGCCGATGTTCCGCTTCAACGGCAAGCCGGCGGTCGGCATCGCCATCTCGATGACTTCGGGCGGCGACGCGCTGGCGCTGGGCGAGACGGTCAAGGAGAAGATGCATGAAATGGAGGGCGAGCTGCCGCTCGGCGCCGAACTCGGCCTGGTCGCCGACCAGTCGCATGTGGTGGAAGAATCCGTCGGCGAGTTCACCAAAAGCCTCGGCGAGGCGATCGCCATCGTGCTCGCCGTCTCGCTGCTGGCGCTCGGCTGGCGTCCCGGCGTCGTCGTGGCGGTCGCCATCCCACTGGTTCTGGCGATCACCTTCGTCACCATGGAGTATTTCGGCATCTCGCTGCAGCGCATCTCGCTCGGCGCGCTGATCATCGCGCTCGGCCTGCTGGTCGACGATGCGATGATCGCGGTCGAGATGATGATCGCGCGTATGGAGGAAGGCTACGACAAGATCTCGGCCGCCACCTATGCCTACACCTCGACCGCCTTCCCGATGCTCACCGGCACGCTGGTGACGATCGCCGGCTTCGTGCCGGTCGGCTTCGCCAAGAGCGGCGCCGGCGAATACTGCTTCTCGCTGTTCGCTGTCGTAGCGATCGCGCTCGTTGTATCCTGGGTGGTTGCGGTGCTGTTCACACCGCTGACCGGAGTCTTCCTGCTGCCCGATCGCATAAAGGGTCATGGTGGCAGCAATCATCCCTCTCGCATCGCCCGCGGTTTCCAGGCGCTGCTCGAAATGGCGATGCGGGCGAAGTGGCTGGTGCTGTCGGCGACGGCCGGACTGTTCGCGCTCTCCGTCGTGGCGATGGGCTTCGTCGGCCAGGAGTTCTTCCCGAAGTCCGACCGGCCCGAGGTCATGCTCGACCTCACCTTGCCGCGCACTGCTTCGATCAAGTCGACGGATGCCGTGGTCGAGCGCGTCGAGAAGCTGCTCGCCGCCGATCCAGATATCGACCACTGGAGCTTCTATGTCGGCCAGGGCGCGGTGCGCTTTTACCTGCCGCTTGACGCGCAGCTCGCCAACGACTTCTTCGCCCAGGCCGTGGTCGTCACCAGGGGCCACGCCGTACGCCAGGCGGTCATCGACCGGCTGGAGAAAAAGCTGTCGACCGGCTTCGACGACGTTATGGCCCGCGTCACGCCGCTGGAGCTCGGCCCGCCGGTCGGCTGGCCGCTGAAGTTCCGCGTCAGCGGTCCGGACCCGGACAAGACGCGCAGCCTCGCGCAGCAGTTCGCGCAGGTGCTGGGCAGCGATGCCGCCGTGCGCAACATCAACTACGACTGGAACGAGCCGGCCAAGGTGATCAAGGTGGATGTCGACCAGGATCGTGCGCGCGCGCTGGGCATCTCCTCGCAGCAGCTGTCGGAGACGATCAACGCAGTGCTGTCCGGCTCCAAGATCACGCAGATGCGCGACGACACCTATCTCGTCGACATTGTCGCACGTGCCGTGGACAGTGAACGCGCCAGCATTGACACGCTGCGCGGTCTGACGATCGGCGCTTCGGGCGGACGGCGGGTGCCGCTCGAACAGGTCGCGAAGCTCAGCTACCAGACCGAGCCGCCGCTGATCTGGCGCCGCGGTCGCCTGCCGACGGTGACCGTGCAGGCAGAAGTCGCGCCGGGCGAGAACGCCAACTCGGTGACGCGGCGGCTGGAGAGCGCGATCGCCGCCTTCAAGGCGGAGCTGCCGGCGCGCTACAGCGTCGAGCAGGGCGGCGTGATCGAAGACAGCGCCAAGGCGCAGGCCAGCATCTTCGTGGTCTTCCCGCTGATGCTGTTCATCATGGCCACCGTGCTGATGATCCAGTTGATGAGCTTCCAGCGCCTGGTGCTGGTGCTGCTCACCGCTCCGCTGGCTCTCATCGGCGTCGCCGGCGCGCTGCTTCTGTCGGGAGCACCGATGGGCTTCGTCGCGATCCTCGGTGTGATGTCGCTGATCGGCATGGTGATCCGCAACTCGGTGATCCTGATCGCGCAGATCGACCAGCATATCGCCGCCGGCGAGGAACCCTGGGCGGCGGTGATCAGCGCCACCACGCATCGCTTGCGGCCGATCTTGCTCACGGCGGCGGCCGCCATTCTCGGCATGATCCCGATCGCGCCAACCGTGTTCTGGGGGCCGATGGCCTATGCCGTGATGGGCGGCCTTTTGGTCGCGACCGTGCTGACGCTGGTCTTTCTGCCGACGCTCTACGTCACCTGGTTCGGCATCAAGGCGCCGGTCGAGGGCGCTGCCGCGGCCGAGCCGACCATGGCCGCCGCCGAGCCCCAACCGCTGGCGGCCTGACCGGCACTTCCTCCAACAGCCACGGCGGATGCCGCCGTGGCGACCCTTCATCCAACACGAAAAGGAACGATCATGACACCCTTCTTTGGCAATCTTCTGGTTCGCTTCAACGCCGGCTTCCTGATCCTCGCATCGGTCGGCGGGCTCGCCACCGACATCGCCGGCTCCTTCTTCGGCCGCGGCGCCGAGGCCGTGCTGCTCAACAACGCGCCCGGCACCGGCATCGGCTTCATCGAGGCGCATGGGCTCGCCCTGATCATCGGCGTGACGCTCTGGCGCACCGCCTATTCCCGCAATTGGCACGCCGTGCTGGCTGCCGTGCATGTGCTGCTCGGAACGGCAAACCTTCTGTTCTGGCAGTTCTTCATCGCCGCCGACGTGCTCGTCGTCGGCTATCTCACAACCGCGGCGCACTGGCTGTTCGTGGTTGCTCACCTGGCGGCATTGGCGGGTTCGGCCCGGCTTGCCGCTGCATCCTCCCACTAGACCTCACCAACATCTGGAGAAACCAACATGCCTATGAAATCCCTCAGGAAATGCCGTTCGGCGGCAGCGTTGCTCGCCCTCGCGATCACCGCCGTCGAGATCGTCGGCAGCGCCGTTCCGGCCCTGTCGCTGGTCAGTACTGCCGAGGCACGAATCGGCGCGCCCTGGACGCCGCACAGCGCAGCCGGCGTTGCCCGCCGCACCACCACCTGGCGCGTGCTGCGGCATACGACAGCCTGGGTCGCGACGCTCCCCGCCGGCTGCGTCCGTACCAAGGTCAACGGTTTTGACGTCTGGCGCTGCGGCGGTACCTACTACCGCGCCTATCAGGGCCGCTACATCGTGGTCGTGACCGATTGATTGGTCCCGAGCACGACCTAAAGCGCGTTGCGCTGAAACGGAGTCACGCGACGCGCTTTAGGTCTTTGTTCTGGTGCACGTTGTCTCGGAACCGCTGCACGTCTGAGCGACATGCATTTAGCCGAGGGCAAGCCTAACGCCTTCGGCGAGATGCTCAGCATCCGCCTGGCTTTCGAACGGAACGCCGCGCAACGCATAGTCGAGCGGCGAGAACGGAGCGCCCTCGTCGACGAGGGCGATCTGCCGACGCGCCTTCTCCATATCCCCCATCTGGGCATAGCAGGCCGCCAGCCGCGTGCGGATCCAGGGCGCCGGGCGCGTTGCCAATTCCAGCGCCTCTGCCGCTTGCCGGTACTCCCCCATCATATAAAGCGCCAGCGCGCGGTCGAACTGGTACCAGTGCGGATGCAAGGGATCGATGCGAATGCCGCGGGCCAGCCAGGTCAGCGCTTCTAGCGGCCGGCCGCGCATGGTGAGCAGCATTCCCATCTGCTCGATGCTGTCGGCGTCGTAGGGGTTGAGCTCAAGCGCGATGCGCATGTGATGCTCGGCCGCCTCGTGATCGCGCATATAGAGGCGGATCAGGGACTGCACGCGATGGCCGGTCGGCTGATCGGGCGACAAGGCCAGGCCCTTGTCGGCAAGGTCGCGCGCGTTCTCCAGCACGGCATCGTTGGCGCGCCCGAACTCCCCGTCCAGCGAGCGCGCCAAAGCGAGATAGGAGTAGGCAAGCCCGTAATTCGGGTCCTTGGCGATCGCCGCCTCGAACAAGGCCTCGGCGCCGCGCTGGTCGGTCTGAGCCGGATCGCGCAGCAGCGCAAAACCGCGCAGCAGAAGCTCGTAGGCGGCGAGGCTGGTCACCGGCTTGCGTGAAGCTCGCTCCAGCCCGGCATTGGTGACCCGCGTCACCAGGCGGCTGACGATCTGCTCGACGATCTCGCGTTCGATGGCAAACAGCCCGGCGCCTTGAGACTGGTAGCGGTCGCCCCAGAGCTGTCTGGCGCTGGCGATGTCGACAAGGCTGACGGCCACCACGACATGCTCGCCCTGCCGACGCAGCGACCCCTCGACCAGATAATCGGCGCCGATGCGGGCGCGGATCTGCGGCCACTCGGCGCGGCCGAAGGAGGTGAAAGAGAAGCTCGAATTGCGCGCCAGGACCGTGACCTTGCCAAACCGCGCTACGCCGTTGATCAGGTCCTCGGCAAAGCCGTCGACCATCGCCTCGTCGGCCGGATCGCCGCTATCGTTACGAAAGCGCACGACGGCCACGATCGGCTGCGAACTGATCTCGGGCGCGGCTTCGGCCTCGGCGGCAAGCATGTAGCCGCGCTTGGAGATGGTGCGCACCATATCCTCGCCCAGCACCTTGCGAATTTCGCGTACCGATTGCGTCAGCGAATCCTCGGTGACGTAGACGCCCGGCCAGACGACATCCATCAGTTCCGATTTCGGCACGACGCGGCCCATGTTGCGGGCAAGATGCGACAGCAGCGCATAGGCTTTCGGGCGCAGGAACAGAGGCTCGTTGACGCCGCGCAGCGTACCCATGGCAAGGTCGAGCGTGAACCCGCCAAACCGGAACACCTGATCGGCCGTCGCCGTCGTCATCGGGAACACCCCTTCCCGCCTATCGTGCACAATGTCAGCCCTTCCCGCTCGACCCGGCTCGCACATCACCATTATTGCCCAGAGCGCAATTTCGATCAAACTGGCCGGCGGCGTAGGGCTAGTATCGTCCCGCCAAATGCGAGGAGCCATGAACCCGACCGAGAAGGCGCTATGGTTTGTCGAAAGCCACTTGCCCGACGCCATCAGCCTCGACGAGATAGCGGCAAGCAGCGGCGTGTCGCGCTTCCATGTGACGCGCGCCTTCGGCGCGGCCACGGGACGATCGGTGATGGGTTATATGCGAGCGCGGCGGCTCAGCGAAGCGGCGCGCAAGCTGGCCGGCGGCGCGCGCGACATCCTCTCGGTCGCGCTCGATACCGGCTACGGCTCGCATGAGGCGTTCACGCGGGCTTTTCGCGAGCAATTCGGCACCACGCCGGAGCTGGTGCGCGCGCAAGGCTCGACCGAAAACCTGGACCTCGTGGAGCCCATTCTGATGGACAGTTCGCTTCTCACCACACTCGAGCCGCCGCGCTTCGAGACCAGCCGCCCCTTCCTCGTCGCCGGGCTCGGCGAGCGCTACAGCTGCGAGACCAGCGCCGGCATCCCGATGCAGTGGCAGCGCTTCGGCCCTTATATCGGCAACATTCCGGGTGAGATCGGCGATGTCGCCTACGGCGTCTGCGTCAACGGCGACGACGCCGGCAATTTCGACTACATCGCCGGCGTCGAGGTGACGGACTTCGCCGACCTGCCGAAAAATTTCCAACGCGTGCGGGTGCCGGCGCAGAAACATGCGGTGTTCTCGCATCGCGAGCACATCTCGACCATCCGCCGCACCGTCAACACGATCTGGAACAGCTGGCTGCCGGCCTCCGGCCACGAGATCGCCGACGCGCCCGAGTTCGAGCGCTACGGGCCCGAATTCGATGCGCGCACCGGCAATGGCGGGCTGGAGATCTGGGTGCCGGTCAAGGGGTGATAGTCTTCCCTTCTCCTCCTGTGGGAGGTGGATCGGCGCGCAGCGCCGAGACGGATGAGGGGGTGTTCCAGCGGAATGAGACGTTGGCTTTCCCTGGAGCACCCCGCGCCTTCGGCGACACCTTCTTCCACAAGGAGAGAGGGAAAAGCGCTAAAGCTCGAGATTCCACGTTTGCCCGACAAGATCCTTGCCAAAGGAATGATGGCGTTCTTCCTCGACCAGCTTGAAGCCCGCGGCCTGGTAGATGCGGCGGGCCGAGCCAAGGATGTCGTTGGTCCAGAGCGTCAGCGTCTTGTAGCCCTTGGCTCGAGCAAAGGTGATGCATTCGTCGACCAGCCGCCGACCGATGCCGAGGCCGCGCGCCGACGGTTCGACGTAGAGCAGCCTGAGCTTCGCGACCTTGGGTGACTTGCGTATGACGAAGACCGAGCCGACCACCTCGCCTTTGCGCTCGGCGATCCAGCTGCGCTCCCATTGCGGGACGAAGTTCTTGACGAACTCACCGAGGATCTCTGCGACCAGCGCCTCGTAAGTTTCGTCCCAGCCATAGTCCTGCGCGTAGATGAGGCCTTGACGGTGCGTGATCCAGCCGATGTCGCCGACCTGCAGCGGCCGCAGGATATAGGGAACCTTGGCTTCAGGTCTGTCGCCGAGCAGGTCCTGGACGGTGCGCATGGCGTTGACCAGCCGCTCCTGTTCGGCCGGCGCCAGGCGATCGAGCAGCGCGCGCACCTGGTCATGCGAATCCTGGTTGAGAGGCGCAAAGGCTTCCCTGCCGGCTGGCGTCAGCGCGATCGAGGCGCGGCGCGCGTCGGTCTCACTAGCTTCGCGTCCGACCAGGCCGCGCTCCTCGAATTTCTTCAACAGCCGGCTGACATAGCCGGGGTCGAGGCCGAGGTCGCGCACCAGGTCGCTTGCGACCAGCCCATCGCGATGGGCGAGCTCGTAAAGCACCCGCGCCTCGGTCAGCGAGAACGGACTTTTCAGCAGGCCCTCGTCGAGCAGGCCGAGCTGGCGGGTATAGAAGCGGTTGAAGGCGCGCACCGCATCGATACGGTCCTTGCCGGGGTGATTGTGGATGGTCATGGGAAATCCTCCTGCCATAGACAGGATCAACCATTTAGTTGACTTAGTCAATTAATATGGCGAGGGGACACTACACAATTTCGTCATTCCAGGGCGGAGCAAGGAGCGAAGCGACGCGCAGTTGCGGAGGCCAATGCCAATCGTGACTGCAGCGGCCCTACCCCATTGGCAGCACTGGCCAAAACTCCACAATACTCCCGGCCGAGAACACAGCGATCGCCCCAAAATGCTGCAGCACCGCCTCGCTCTGCGTCGGCCGCAGGAAGGCATAGTCGCCGGGCTTCACATCTGCGCCCGCCGGCAGGCCCATGAATTGCTGGTTGGACGACAGGCCCATCAATCCGTTCGGTTTCATGCCTTCGGGAAACACCGGCTCGGCCATCCATTTGCCGCCATAGAGATAGCAGCCCTTGCGCGGGAAGAGGCCAAGCCCTTGCAGCGCCCTGGAAACCGCCGGCGGGCCGGGCAGCATCGGCTCGAGCGCCTTGAGGATCGGCGTGGCGATAAAGGCCGCCGGCTGGAAGCCCTCCAAGCCAGGCGTGTCGAAATCCTTTGGCAGCACGAAGGCCGAGCCAATCGATACTTCGTTGGCGACGCCGCCGCCATGCAGCAGCGCGGTCTTGGAGCCCCCGATGTTGAGGATGCGGCGCTGGTTCGGATCGAGGGCGGCGGCAAAATCGGCGACTTTGGCAGAGGCCTGCTTCAGCGCCTTGGCCGCGCCCCCGAACAGACCCGGTATCTCCGGCGCATGCGCCTCATAGGCCATGATGCCGTCGCAGAGCAGACCTTTTGGAAGCGTGAGCGCGTTAATTTCGGCGGGATCACGAAAACCGCCGCGATGCAGGCCGACATCCACCTCGAAAGCGAAGCGCAATTCTGTGTCGAGCGCGGCAGCGAGCGCGCCATATTCCGCCAGCCGTTCCGGCGTGTCGATCAGCCAGCAGACGCGCGACCACCAGCCGGCGCCACCCCTGGTCAGCGCGGCCTTCGCGGCACCCACCGGCATCGGCTTGCCGTAGAGAAGATCGCCCTCGGGAAACGCGTCAACCACGGCCTGCGTCACCGGCGGATGGAAGGTCATAAAGCGGTTGGTGCCAAGCGCCTTGGCGATATGCGAAAGCAACGGCACGCAAGGCAGCGACTTGTCGACCAGCCGCACGTCAAGGCCCGGCGCCAGCCTTTGCTTCACCAGCGCGACGTTGCCGTCCAGCCGGTCGCGATCGAGGACAAGGCAGGGCCGGAAAATCTCGGCGGCCA
Source organism: Mesorhizobium sp. CA16 (assembly GCF_020165175.1). NCBI lineage: Bacteria > Pseudomonadati > Pseudomonadota > Alphaproteobacteria > Hyphomicrobiales > Phyllobacteriaceae > Mesorhizobium > Mesorhizobium sp. CA16. Next base: position 120,807 of record NZ_JAIUHP010000006.1, on the reverse strand, counting down.
TCAATGCATCGGCCAGGGCGGCGAAATAGGCGCTCATTGTTGGATGCCGAACAGGCCGGCCATGTAGGGCGAGACGAAACGGTTTTGCGGATCGATGTCGCGCCGCACCGCCATCGCGTCGTCCCAGCGCGGATAAAGCTTCTTGAAGTCCGCCGCCTTCAGGCTGTGCATCTTGCCCCAATGCGGCCTGCCGCCACACTTGCGGAAGATCGGCTCGGCGGCGCGCATGAAAGGCAGCGGGTCGTTCGCCGCATCGTGGTGGATTGCGATCGAGCAGGTCAGCCTCCCGTAGAATGGCGAAAGCCAGAATTCGTCGGCCGCCACCGAGCGCACCTCGATCGGGAAATAGACTTCCGGGAAGTGCTTTTCCGTAAGCGCAATGATCTCGGCCAACGCCTTGGGACCTTCCTCGTAAGGCAGGTGATACTCCATCTCGTTGAATTTGGTGCGACGCTCGCTGGCGTAGACGTTGAGCCAGTCCTGCACATAGTCTTCCGCCGGCACCTTCTTCACCGCCCCTCTGATCAGCGCGCGGCGCAACCGCGGCAGCCAACGCAATGAGGTCCGAAGCTTGCGCAAAGTCGCCAGCCCTTCCTCGTCGTCTTCGGTCGGCCGCGTCGTCGGCGCCGCGTCGCTAAGATCGCTGGCGATGAACTGGGCGTAGCCGGAGAACGGGATGTAGTAGAACTCGGCCGAGCGATGCGCGGCCATCATCGTCTCGAAATTTTTGAGCATGTCGCCGATTGGCAGCACCCATTTGCGGCGGCGCAGCCGGTAGGTGGCGATGTTGTTCATCGCCACTTCGGTCAGGACGCCGAAGGCGCCTAGCGCGACGCCCGTGGCGTGGATCATGTCCAGGTCGTCTGCCCGGCTGAACTCGCGCAGCTCGCCTTGCCCATCGACGAGTTGCAGCGCCTCCAATTGCGTGTGATAGGCGCCGAGAGTCGGCCCGGAGCCATGCGTTGCCGTGCCCAGCGCGCCGCCGATCGCCTGGCGGTCGATGTCGCCCATGTTGGGCAGGCCTTGGCCGATGTCCTGCAGGATGTGCATCAAGGCGCCGAGCCGCGTGCCTGCCCTCACCCGCGCCCGGTTGTTCGCGGCATCATGCGAGACCAGCCCCTCGATCTTCTCTAGCGAGACGATGGTGCCTTCGGACTGCACCAGCGGCGTGAAGGAATGGCCGGCGCCGGCGACGCGCAGCGGACCGGGCGCCGAGCGCACCAGTTCGGCCAGCTCGCCGGCATCGGCGGGCGCCGCGATCAATTTCGGGGAAGCCGTGACGAAACCAGACCAGTTGCTCCAGGCGGTTGCCATCTTGACCCCTTTGCTCAGACCCGGCCGCGCCGCCGCGCGACGAGCACGAAAATGCCGAGCAAAAGCACGCTCGCCAAAGCGGCGGCGGCGGCGAATTCGGGCACGGGCCGGAAGTCCGCGCCGTCGATCAGCAGCGAAGCGGCGACCGGGCCGATGGCGAGGCCGAAGAGCTGGGCGGCCGGCACCAGTAGCACCGCGGTGCGCGTCTCGTCGGCGGTGATCGCCAGCCGGATCTGGTAAGGCACGATGAAGAGCAGGATGAAGCCCATCACCAGTGCCACGGCCCAGAACACCGAAAGACCCGGGCCGGACGCAAGCAGCAGCGAGCTGATCGCCGCGACGATCCCGATGACGGTGATGGCAAAACGATAGTCGATGCGCGCCTCGAAGCTTGTCGCGGTCATCGCGCCGAGCACCTGCGCGGCAAGGCTCGCCGAAACCATCAAGCCGACGGTGCGGCCATCGATGCCGAACTGTGCACCGATGGGCTCGAGAAAAGCCCAGACGGCGCCGAAGAACATGAAATAGCAGAAGATCGACAGCAGCGCGGCGATCGCCGGCACGGTCGCCACGTTGGCGAACTGTTCTTGCTTGGGCAGGTCGGCATAGTCGTCGGGCACGGTCCATGCCACGACGAGCGAAAGCAGACAGACGATGCCGAGCGCGATGAAGCCGCCGGCCGAGCCCGCTCTCGGCACGGCAAAGAGCGCGAGGATCAGCGCCAGCGCGCATTGCGCCAAGGTCTGCAGCGTAACGAAATAACCGCCGATGCGCTCGGCCCGGCGCGAGCGGGCGATCAGCTCGGTCGCGACGGCGACAAGCCCGCCCTCCGCGAGGCCGGCCAGCGTGCGCGCGCCGATCAGCGCATTGGGGCTGCCGGCATAAGCGGTCCAGGCATTGGCGAGTGCCAGCAGCATGAGCAGCGCCGCGCTTTTCCAGCGCATGTTGCGCGCCGGCAAGAGCATCGCCACCACGCCCGAGCCGATCGCTATCGCGATCATCTCGGCGGTGGCGACCAGCGCCAGCTCGTCGCCGGTGACATGGCCTTCGCTGTAGAGCGCACCGAGCAGCACCGGCTGCAGTCCGAGGATGAGGAGACCGACCGAACCGATCCACAGCGCCGAAGCCAGCTGCAGGCCCGTCGGATTGCCGACAAACCAATCGCCATTTTCCGCTTGCACGGCTTGCGATGCAGTCACGAGGCGCTCTCCCTTGCAGCTCGCTCGAAAAACTGACAAGTTGTCAGCATTTGGCGAAACTGATACTTGATCATGTTTCTTGTCAACCGCGAATTCGCGGCTTTCACGAGATTTGGCGCATGACGCAGACAAGGCGAACAGCGACGGAACCGCGGCGAAGGCCGAAGCAGGAGCGCAGCCGCGAGCGCATCGACGCGATCCTCGCCACGACCATGCGACTGATCGGCGAGAAGGGCATCGACGCGGTGACGATGAAGGAAGTCGGCGCGCTGGCCGGCGGGCCGATCGCTACCGTCTATCATTACTTCCCCAGCAAGTCGGCGATCCTGGCGATGCTCTATGAGCGGTTCTCCGAGGAAAGCCGCGCACGCTTCGGCGCAATCATCGCCGGGATAGGCCGGCTGGATGACGTGACCGCCGCGGCCGACCGCCTGCTCGACGATTATCATGCCCGTGTCGCCGCAGACCCGGCAATCCAGGACCTGCAGAACGCCATCCAGGCCGACAAGGCGCTGCAGCATCTCGACATCGCCGAGACGAGGCAACAGGCGAAGATGTTCTGCGATAAGGTCGGGCCGATGCTCCAAGCGGAGCAGCGCGAGGCGTTCGGACGTGTCGTGTTCCTGATCTTCCAGCTCGCCGGCGGCGTCGTGCGGCTGGCGCTGACGCAGGACGAGGCGGAGGGCCGGAGGACGATCGAGGATTATCGGTCGATCATCCATACGCAGTTGAAGCTGTTTTTGTAGCCGACGCCATACTCGGGGCCGCGCCTGGCTGCCTCAGCCCGCTTCCAGCTTCGGCCCCAGAATCTCCACCAGCCAATCCACAAACACTCTCACCCTTGGCGAAAGCTGGCGGCTCGGCGGATAAAGCACCGAGATCGGCGTCGGCGTCGGCGGATTGTCCGGCAGCACCTCGACCAGCCGGCCCGCTTCGATGTCGGCGGCGAAGCGGCGGCGCGGCGCCTGGTAGAGGCCGAAACCCTGGCGCACGAGCGTGGCGGCGGTGTCGGAATTGGAGACGGTGACGCGCGACGGCAGCACGATCTCGCGGATCTTTCCATCGACGGTGAACTCCTGCGGCATCACCTGGCCGGTGCGGGACGAGACGAAGCCGATCATGACGTGCCCGGCAAGCTCGTCCAGAGTGCGCGGCAGGCCGTAGCGCTCGACATAGGCGACGCTGGCAACCGTCGCCTCGCGCGCCATGCCGATGCGGCGCGCGATCATGTCGCTGTCGGGCAGCGTGCCGGCGCGGACCACGCAATCGACGCCTTCGCGCATCAGGTCGACGAAGCGGTCGCCCTCGCCGATATGCACGCTGAGCCCGGGATAGCGGGCGAGCAGCGCCGGCAGTTCCGGAATGACGAAGGTGCGGGCCATGTTGCCGTTGATGTCGATGCTCAGACGTCCGCGCACCTCATGCCCGCCGAAGCTGCCCTCGGCATCCTCGATGTCGGCGAGGATGCCGATGCAGCGCTGGTAATAGGCCTCGCCGTCCAGCGTCGTGGTGACGTGGCGCGTTGTGCGCCTCAGCAATTGTACGCCGAGCCGCTCCTCGAGCTGCTTGATCGCGGCGGTGGCGCTGGAGCGCGGCAGGCCGAGATCGGCGGCGGCCGCGGTGAAGCTGCGCCGTTCCACAACGCGAGTGAAGAGCCGCATGCTGTCGAACCGGTCCATCGCCGATTGTTCGCACAGACTGAATAGTGTTGGCAATCCATGGCCGATTATATCGATCAGGCAGGCGAGTATATGCATCTCCATCCAAAAGAAGGAGATTCGCCATGACCACTCGTCCCATTGCTCTCATCACCGGCGGCAGCCGCGGCCTCGGCCGCAACACCGCGATCCACCTTGCCCGGAGGGGCGTCGACGTCATCGTCACCTATCGCTCGCGCGCCGACGAGGCGAAGAGCGCAATCGCCGAGATCGAGGCTGCTGGCGGTCGAGCAGCGGCGCTTGAGCTCGACGCCGGCGCCGTCGCCAGCTTCCCGGCTTTCGTTGCGGCGTTGAAGAAGACCCTCAAGGACACCTGGCAGCGCGACCGCTTCGACTATCTCGTCAACAATGCCGGCACCGGCCTGCGCAAGATGATCGCCGAAACGACGCAAGAGGAGTTCGACACGCTGATGAACGTCCATCTCAAGGGCGTGTTCTTCCTCACCCAGGCGCTGCTGCCGCTGATCAATGATGGCGGACGCATCATCAACATCTCGAGCGGGCTCGCCCGCTTTGCTGCTCCCGGATCGTCGGCCTATGCGATGATGAAGGGCGGCATCGAGGTGTTCACGCGCTACCTCGCCAAGGAGCTCGGCCAGCGCGGCATCACCGCCAACACCGTGGCGCCCGGCGCGATCGCCACGGACTTCAATGGCGGCCATGTGCGCGACAATGCCGAGATCAACCGCATGGTGGCCGGCGTCACCGCGCTCGGCCGCGTCGGCGTCCCCGACGATATCGGGCCGATGATCGCCTCGCTGCTCTCCGACGACAATCGCTGGGTCAATGCCCAGCGCATCGAGGTGTCTGGGGGCATGAATATCTAGACGATCGGTCACTTGACCTGGCGGATCAGTCCTTCGAAGCCGTCGGCAAGATTGGCATTGCCGGCGGCGATGAAGCTCGACAGGTTCCTGGCACGCCCAGGGGTCTTGTTGGCATCGAGCAGCACCGCCCTGCCCTCATGCATGACGAAGTCGAACTTGCCGTAATCGAAGCCGAGCTGGCGCCGCAGCGCGCGCAGCTCGTCCGGCACGGGCACCGCCTCGCGGCGGATGGTGTCGTCGCCCTTGACCAGGCTCTGCGGCGAGACATGACGGGTGCAGCGCTCGCGCTCGCCGCAGAACAGCCAGAAGCGGGCGCCAAAACCGTCCGGCTCCGGCTCAGGAATGAATTTCTCGACGACCAGATCCCGGCGTTCGAAGACCGCGGCCGGAACATCGGCGAGCGAGGCATGGATCTCGTATTTTTCGAAGGCTTGGACGCCGGGGAACGGCTCCGGTCTGCCGGCTCGCCGCGCGCGCCGGTTCAGCTGCTGTTCCGGCGTTCCCCGATGGTTGAGGCTGCTCTTGACGATGACCTGTCCCTGCCAGTCGTCGACTTGGTCAATCACCGCGCCGCTGATGCGGCGTTTCGAGATGTCGGCGGCCCCAAGATTGAGGCAGAAGGGAAAGCGGCGCGCATAGTCGACATAATCGGGCGGCGTCACGGTCGCGTCGAGATGCAGCACCGCGATGTCGGCGGCCGGCTTCGCCGAGGTGCCGCGCAGGACCCGCACCGAATGGCCGCGGCGCTTCAGCTCCTCAAGCAGGTCGAAGAGCATATACGGGCTGTCACGGCGCAGCAGCAGCCCGCGCCGGGTCTGGAAGCGGTCTTGCTCATGCGTGATGACGGCGATGCGTGCCATGCGCCCCACTTGGCTTATCATGCGTCTTCGATTATGCGACCGAACACAATGCCTAACCGATACAGGGTTTGCATGACCGAGCACTGGAATGCAATTCGCAAGCACTGGCAGTTGCTCGGCTCGCCGCTGCGGCCGCCGGCTCAGGTGGTCGAGGCCTACGAACGTGAGCTCGAGCTTTCGCAATCGCACGTCGTCATGCTCGGCGTGACGCCCGAGCTCGCCGGGCTCGGCGTCACAATGACGGCGGTCGACGAGTCCGCCGACATGATTGCCGGCATCTGGCCGGGCGACACCGATATGCGCAAGGCGGTGCAGGGCGACTGGTTCGACTTGCCGTTTCCCGGCGCGAGCATCGAAGCGCTGATCGGCGATGGCTGTCTCTCGGTCATCGGCGCCGCCGACCTCAGACGCTCACTGTTCGTGTCGATCGCGCGTGCGCTCAAATCCGACGGGCGTGCCGCCATCAGGCTTTATGCTTCCCCCGGAACTCCAGACGACCCGAAGGATGTCCGCGCCTTGGCGCTGAGCGGCGACGTCTCGACCTTCCATGAACTCAAATGGCGCGTGGCCATGACCGCCATCGGCGGAGCGCCTGATTACACGATACCGGTGAGGGGCATCCTCGAACAATTCGACAGGATGTTTCCCGACCGCGAGGAGCTGTCGGCTCGAACCGGGTGGGAGCTGCCGACCATCGGGACCATCGACGTCTACCGGAACTCGTCCGTCGTCTACAGCTTCGCCCCCGCAGCAGCGCTGATCAAGGAAGCCCAGACCTTCTTCGATGACGTCCGGCTGGCCTCGACCGGCACATACGGGCTCGCAGAACGCTGCCCGTTGCTGGTGCTGCGTTCGCCGAGGCGCCTGGACTAACGGGCGGGTTGCTCGTCGGCGCCTCGCGATGGCCGGTGCATTTCGGCCTTGCGTCTCGCACGAAAAAAATTTCGCGCCGCTGCCCCGTTGCGCGCGCCTTGACTCCGGCAACCCAGCGGCCTATCTCAGCGCCACGTTAGCACTCGCCTTTGGTGAGTGCTAACTTATATCCGGCGGCCTCGCCGGATGGAGGAACAGTTCTCACCGTTCTCATTCGAGGAAGAAAACATGGCAAAGTCCAAGTTCCGCCCGCTTCATGACCGCGTGGTCGTTCGCCGGGTCGAATCCGAATCCAAGACCGCCGGCGGGATCATCATCCCGGATACGGCGAAGGAGAAGCCGCAGGAAGGCGAGATCATCGCCGTCGGCTCCGGTGCCCGCGACGAAAGCGGCAAGCTCGTGCCGCTGGACGTCAAGGCCGGCGACCGCATCCTGTTCGGCAAGTGGTCGGGCACTGAAGTCAAGCTCAATGGCGAAGACCTTCTGATCATGAAGGAATCCGACATCATGGGCATCATCGGCTGATCATCGGCCTCACCTGAATCTTCATCTTCGGGCTCTTCCCGAGCCCCTGCCAGGAGCTAAAACATGGCTGCCAAAGACGTAAAATTCTCCCGCGATGCCCGTGAGCGCATGCTGCGCGGTGTCAACATCCTCGCCGACGCGGTGAAGGTCACCCTCGGCCCCAAGGGCCGCAACGTCGTCATCGACAAGTCGTTCGGCGCCCCGCGCATCACCAAGGACGGCGTCACCGTCGCCAAGGAAATCGAGCTTGAGGACAAGTTCGAGAACATGGGCGCCCAGATGGTCCGCGAAGTCGCTTCGAAGACCAACGACATCGCCGGCGACGGCACCACGACCGCAACGGTCCTGGCGCAGTCGATCGTCCAGGAAGGCCACAAGGCGGTCGCCGCCGGCATGAACCCGATGGACCTGAAGCGCGGCATCGACCTCGCCGTCACCGAAGTCGTCACGGCGCTCGGCAAGGCCGCCAAGAAGATCAAGACTTCCGAGGAAGTTGCCCAGGTCGGCACCATCTCGGCCAATGGCGACGAGTCGGTCGGCAAGATGATCGCGGAAGCGATGCAGAAGGTCGGCAACGAAGGCGTCATCACCGTCGAGGAAGCCAAGACCGCCGAGACCGAGCTGGAAGTCGTCGAAGGCATGCAGTTCGACCGCGGCTACCTGTCGCCCTACTTCGTCACCAACGCCGACAAGATGGTCGCCGATCTCGAGGACGCCTACATCCTGCTGCACGAGAAGAAGCTGTCCAACCTGCAGGCCATGCTGCCGGTCCTGGAAGCCGTCGTCCAGACCTCGAAGCCGCTGCTCATCATCTCGGAAGACGTCGAAGGCGAGGCCCTGGCCACGCTGGTCGTCAACAAGCTGCGCGGTGGCCTGAAGATCGCCGCCGTCAAGGCGCCGGGCTTCGGTGACCGCCGCAAGGCCATGCTGGAAGACATCGCCATTCTCACCGGTGGCCAGGTCATCTCGGAAGACCTCGGCATCAAGCTCGAGAATGTCGGCCTCAACATGCTCGGCCGCGCCAAGAAGGTGTCGATCTCCAAGGAGAACACCACCATCGTCGACGGCGCCGGCAAGAAGGCCGAGATCCAGGGCCGCGTCGCCCAGATCAAGCAGCAGATCGAGGAGACCACCTCGGACTACGACAAGGAGAAGCTGCAGGAACGTCTGGCGAAGCTCGCCGGCGGCGTTGCCGTGATCCGCGTCGGCGGTGCGACCGAAGTGGAAGTCAAGGAAAAGAAGGACCGCGTCGATGACGCCCTGAACGCGACCCGCGCGGCCGTGGAAGAAGGCATCGTCGCCGGCGGCGGCGTTGCGCTCCTGCGCGCTTCGGGCAACCTCAAGGCCACCGGCGCCAACTCCGATCAGGCCGCCGGCATCAACATCGTTCGTCGCGCGCTGCAGGCTCCGGCCCGCCAGATCGCGGCCAACGCCGGTGCCGAAGCCTCGATCGTCGCTGGCAAGATCCTCGACAACAAGGGCGCGACCTTCGGCTACAACGCCCAGACCGGCGAGTATGGCGACATGATCGCCATGGGCATCGTCGACCCGGTCAAGGTCGTGCGCACGGCTCTCCAGGACGCGGCCTCGGTCGCCGGCCTGCTCGTCACCACCGAAGCCATGATCGCCGAAGCTCCGAAGAAGGAAGCTGCCGGCGGTATGCCGGGCGGCATGCCCGGCGGCGGCATGGGTGGCATGGGCGGCATGGACTTCTAAATCCAGGCTACCAAGCCAATGCATACGAAAGGGCGCCGAAAGGCGCCCTTTTTGTTTTGCATTTGGAGATCAAATCCGATTCCTCAGGCGGCACTCTCCGCCTGCCGTGCTGCCTTTCCGGCAAGCACCGCCTGCTCGACCAGCGCAGCGACCTCGTCGGCAACCGCCTGGACCGGGGTACGGTCGCGGGTGGCACGGGCGATCACCATCAGGCCTTCGAGCGAGGATTCGACCAGCAACGCCAGAGCCTGCGCGCGCCGCTCCGGCACCCCTGCCCGCATGAAAGCCTGGCGCAGCAGCCCGATCCACTGCTCGAAGGCTGAGCGGCAGATTTCAACCAGGTCCGGAACGTCGTTCGGCGCGTCGAGCACCACCGGCGCCACCGGGCAGCCGAGCGAGAATTCGTTCTCCTCCAGCATGCGGGCGACCGACTGGTAGATGTGGTGGACTGCAACGGCGGGATCGCTTTCCTCCAACAGCGCCGCGCCCAGCCGCTCTGTCACATCGGCGACGCTGGCGCGCGTCACCTCGATGACCAGCTGGTCCTTGCCGCCAGGGAAATGAAAATAGAGCGAGCCGCGGGGTGCCGCGCTGGCGCTCAGAATGTCGTTCAGCGACGTGCCGTGATAGCCGCGCTGCCGGATGAGCAGCGCCGTCGCCTCGATCATGCGGGTGCGTGTGTCAGTCGCCACGTCGACCTCTCAAAATGTCAACCTTTGTCAGGAGCGCGCATTATAGGACTTGCCCTGAATATGACAATCGGTCTACATAATATGTAAATCGGTCTACATATACTGGAGGCAAAAATGCGGACATACCGGCTTGAGGAATTCGGCGACATCGAGAGGCTGGTCATGCGCAAGGAAGCGCTGCCCAAGCCGGGTGCAAACCAGATCCTGGTACGAGTGCGCGCCGCCTCGCTCAACCGCCGCGACACGATGATCCTCAACGGCACCTATCCTCTGGCACCCCGCGCGGGCATCGTGCCGCTGAGCGACGGTGCCGGCGAAGTCGCGGCCGCCGGCGACGGCGTCACTCGCTTTGTCGTCGGCGACCGCGTCACCGGCAGCTATTTCGCGCGCTGGATCGACGGCCGCATCCATCCGGGCATGATCGACCAGCTCGGCTGCACGCTGGACGGCATGCTGAGCGAATATGCGCTGCTTGACGAGCAATGGGCGGTGCGACTGCCGGACCATCTTTCCTGGCAGGAGGCTGCGACCTTCACCTGCGCCGGGCTGACCGCCTGGAGCGCGCTGACGCACGCCGAGATTCCGAAGCCGGGTCAATGGGTTCTCACCATTGGCTCAGGTGGTGTTGCGCTGTTTGCCTTGCAGTTCGCCAAGCTCATGGGCTGCCGTGTGGCCGCTGTCACCTCGCGGGCGGAGAAGACCGACAGGCTGCGGGCGCTCGGCGCCGACCTCGTCGTCGCGGCAGCCGAGACACCGGAATGGGGCATGAAGCTGCGCGAGGCGACCGGCGGCATCGACCTGGTCGTCGAAACCGGCGGCCCGGCGACTTTTGCGCAATCGCTGATCGCCAGCACGCTTCACGGGCGCATCGTGCTGCTCACCGTGCAGGACCGCAACGGCAAGTCGATCGAAATTCCGGGCGCCGTCTATCAGCGCAGCCTGGTTACCATCGCCCGTCTCTTTGTCGGCAGCCGCAACGGGCTCGAGACGATGCTTGCCGCGGTCGCCACGCACCGGCTGAGACCGATCATCGACAAGGTCTTCCCCTTCGCCGAGGCGCGCGAGGCTTACCGCCATTTCCAGCTGGGCGACGTCTTCGGCAAGGTCGTCATCGACGGCGCGTGACCATCATGCTTTCCCGCAAACAGAAAGGAGATCAGCCATGACAATCCGCGAAGCCTCGGCCCAATGGCAAGGAACGCTCAAGGAAGGATCCGGCCGGCTGCGGCTGGGCAGCGGCGTTTTCGAAGGCGCCTATTCCTTCCCGTCGCGCTTCGAGAACGGCCCGGGCACCAATCCAGAGGAATTGATCGCGGCCGCCCATGCCGGCTGCTTCTCGATGGCGCTCACCACCATGCTCGGCGCCGAAGGCCATACGGCCGAGAGCATCGGCACCATCGCCAAGGTGCATCTCGGCGCGACCACGGCCGGGCCGACGATCACCCGCATCGAGCTCGAAACTCAGGCGCGCATCGCCGGCATATCGGCCGAGGATTTCGAGCGGCTGGCGCAAAAGGCCAAGGCGGCCTGTCTCGTCTCGCGCGCGCTGGCGGGCGTCGCCACCATCACGCTCAAGGCGAGCCTCGTAGTTCAATGAAACGACAGGAGAAGATCAAATGACCCATGAACACATCATCGACATCGCCGCGGCCAAACGCTCCGCCGAGACGGCGGAAATCATGCGGCGCTACAACGACGTCTTCCAGCGCCACGACCCTTCGGCACTGGACGAACTGGTGGCGCAGGACTGCGTGATCGAGAACACCACGCCGGCGCCCGACGGCGCCCGCCGCACCGGCAAGGCGGCCTGCGTCGAATTGTGGTCGGCGATCGCGACCGGACCCGGTACCCGCTTCGACATCGAAGAGACGTTCGTCGCCGGCGACCGCGCCACGATCCGCTGGCGCTTCTGGATGGCCGACGGCAGGTCGCTGCGCGGCGTCAACCTGATGCGTGTCGCCGATGGGCAAATCGTCGAGGCGATGGGCTATGTGAAAGGCTAGGCGTCGACCACCGCAACCGCATCGACCTCGATCAGATATCCAGGCGACAGGCTGGCCACTCCCAACACGACGTTGGCCGGCTTGTGGTCCCCGAACAGAGCCACGCGGGCGGCATCGATGATCGGGTAATGGTCATCGAGCCGGTAGTCGACGACGTAGATCATGATCTTCGCCACGTCGTTGGGACGGGCGCCTGCGGCGGCAATAGCCCGACCGAGATTGGCGAACACCTGGCGCGTTTGAGCCGTGAAATCACCTTCGCCGACAAGCTTGCCGTTTAAGTCTTCAGGTTCCTGGCCGGCGATAAATATCAGCCTGGTGCCCTTCGCCACGACGACTTGGCTGTATGTGTCAGGCTTGGGCAGATCGTGGGGATTGATGCATTCAAGTGTCACTGCGACCGCCTTTCTTACTCGGATTTCCGGCCTTACTCGGATTTCTGGATCTCTCGAGCCTCATCAGCCCAAAGCTCCCCCGAGGCGGCATGGGCTACGTAGAGGGCTGGCGCCAAAGGCTACCGATCGGCAAGCGCCAGCTTCGCGCCGAGCATGACGAACGCGGCGGCAAAGCTGCGGCGCATCCATGTCAGCACCTTCGGCCGCGACACGATGTGGCTGCGCACCGATGCCGCGAAGACGCCGTAGATGGCGAAGACGATGAACGTCATCAGCATGAAGACGCCGGAGAGCTCCAGCATCTTGGACAGCGCGTGCGGCTCGGTGGTGCTGACGAATTGCGGCAGGAAGGCAAAGAAGAAGATCGACAGTTTCGGGTTCAGGATGTTGATCAGGATGCCCGAGGTGATCGTTCTGGCGGTCGAGCGCGGCGCGGCGTCCTCGTCGATGCTGAGGCCGCCTTTTTCCTTCAATGTGTTCCAGGCCATGTAGAGCAGATAGGCGACACCGAGATATTTCAGCGTCTCGAAGGCGATGGCGCTTGTGTGCAGCACTGCAGCGAGGCCGGTGATGGCGGCCGCCATATGTGGGATGATGCCAAGCGTGCAGGCGAAGGCCGCGATAATGGAGGCGCGCGCGCCGCGCGAGAGGCCGGCGCCAAGCGTGTAAATGACGCCGGTGCCGGGCGAAGCCACGATGATCAACGACGTCAACAGGAATTCAATGCTCATGGATTTCCTCCGCTGCCCTGCCCGGCCGGAAGGTACCGGGAGGCGTGTAACAGGGCAAGCGGGGCGCTTTTCCTCGCCCCCGCGATGCGGGGGCAAGGAAACTAGCTGACCGCCAGCCCATGCGCCGCCCTCGCCATCAGGCAGTCGCCGCCGCCGGGCATGCAGGCCCGGCAGACGTCGGGGCGCAGCTCGTAGATGCCGCAGGCCGTGTGCTTGCCCACCTCGCCGGTGAGCGCCGAGCATCGGCCGCCCTCGCAACGCATGCCGGACTGGTCGGCCGCTACCAGCTCGGCCGGGATACGGTCGAGCTGTTCATCTTCCTCGGTCGAAAAACGCGGCCAGTCTGCCGAGTAGGAGCAGCAGGCGCCGCAGCTCTGACAGTCGAAGACGGCGACCGCGCCGCCATCCTCGTCGACAGACACAGAGGACTGACCGAGCAGGCCGAGCGGCCCGGCTGTGCGACCGCCGTCCTGCGGCAAGGGCGCTACTTCTTCCTGGTCTTGCGCGCCGGCGCTTCGGCCGGCGACTTGAACAGATCAGTCGCAACCTCTGCGGGCGCATCCGGCTTTGCCGCCGGCTTGGCTGGCTTGGCCGCGGCGGGCGGAGCTGCCGGCTGGTCCTTGGCGGAGAATTTTATGGCCATGTCAGTCCTCGTCAGAAAAGCGCGATGATGGCGCATTCGGATTGCGCAAGCGGCCGATCAGCGCCGAGACCGCCGTGATGTTCATTTCCTCGGGCGACCAGTTCCTGGCGTCCTCGATGTGGTGCGGCGCCAGCTCACGATGCGTGCTGCCGCTGTAGGCGGCATCCTGATAGCTGGTGCGTTGATGGGTCCTGGCGTCTTCCCGCACATACTCAATCAGATAGTTCGGGGCTTCGGCGCGGCCGCGCACGCCAACGCGCACCTGGGCATCGCCATGCGCGCGCTTGCAGCGTTCGAGCCTTTCCAGCACTCGGCGAACATATTCGATCGGCTTGTCAAGGGTGTCGATCATATCGGCGATGGTCGCATCGGCGGCGATCGGCGTTGATGGCACGCGTTTGGCGGCCATCAGCGTGTGCCTGCCGGTTTCGGCAAAGCCTGCCCACATGATTCATTCGAGCTGGCGGTCAAAATCTTCTCCTGCCCGCAGGTTGATGCCGAAATGGCAGAGCGTCTTTCGGCCATGACCACGCACAAAGCAACATTGGCGTCGGATTAAATTGCGGACGTCCGCATCCCTAGCCTTGCAGCATCCTTATCACATCGTGGCGGACGTTGGGGCTATCCGCAAAAAGGGCAAAAAATTCGTCGGCTGCGGAACCAATGTCGTGGCGGGCCGTTTTCACTCAAGCCGTCAGCAATTCACGAGCAATCGAGAACGGTTGACGGCAAAAGCGCCTCCCGCGCCGTAACAAGCGCGAGAGGCGTTTTCTGTTGTTCACCGCTCCTGATCGGTCGGACGGATAAGTATCTCGTTGACATTGACCCTTGGCGGCTGGCTGACAGCATAGAAAATCGCGTTCGCAATGTCTTCAGCGGTCAGCGCTTCCATTGTGGCGAGACGGTGTTCGAGTCCGGCCTTGGATTGCACGTTGGTGATATGATCGCCGAGTTCGGTACGCACAAGGCCCGGCTCGACGACGGTGACGCGCACCTTGTCGGCATAGACCTCGCGGCGCAGCGATTCCGAAAAAGCCACCACCCCGAACTTTGTCGCCGCATAGCCGCTGGCGCCGGGATTTGCGACCCGGCCGGCGACCGAGGAGACGTTGACGATGTGACCCTTTGAAGCCTTCAGGTGCGGCAGCGCCACCTTGGTGGTCGCCATCAGGCCGATAAGGTTGAGCTCGATCATCTGGCGCCAGTCGTCTAGATCGGCTTCGGCCGCAGGAGCAAGCAGCATGACGCCGGCATTGTTGACGAGGATATCGAGCCGCCCCCATTCGGATACGACCTTGCCGACCATCGCGGTGATGTCGCCGGGCTTGGCGATGTCGGCTTCAATTGCGAGCGCGACGCCATCGGCCTGTTCGATGCGCGCAACCAATGCTTCGAGGCGATCGGCACGACGGGCGGCGACCACGACTTTCGCGCCGGCCGCGGCAAGGACCACGGCGGTGGCCTCGCCGATGCCGGACGAAGCGCCGGTGACGAGCGCGACCTTGCCCGTGAGTGGTGAATTTGCGGTTGTCATGAGAAATCTCCAGGAGCCCGGCCCGCCCCTTCACATAGGCCGCGCCGCCGGGGCTTGAAGACCCCATCAGAGCAGTCGACGCAATTTGCCGAGCCGATCCCGGGCTCAATCCTGTTCGTGCGGGCCGGGCTCCGGCCAGGGCTCCCTGGCGGCTTCCGCATACCAGTGCCGCATCGCGGGCGTCGCCAAGACCGCGTCGACATAGGCGCGGGTGACGGGCGCCAGTTCGCCGCCATAGGTGTCGAAGCGCGTCACCACCGGCGCATACATGGCATCGGCCGCGGTGAAATGGCCGAACAGGAACGGCCCGCCCTCGCCATATTGCTCGCGGCACTGGCGCCAGATCGCTTCGATCCTCGCCCGCTGCGCCTCCCCCTCGGCATCGAGCGGCTTATGGGATTTCGGCCGGCGCAGGTTCATCGGCCAGCCGTAGCGGACCTCGCGGAAGCCCGAATGCATTTCCGTCGCCACCGAGCGCGCCAGTTGACGGGCGCCGAGATCGGTGGGCCAGAGCCTTTTTTCCGGATAGAGATCGGCCAGATATTCAAGGATGGCAAGCGTTTCCCAGACAATCCTTCCATTGTGATTCAAGACCGGCACGAGGCCGGTCGGCGACACCTTGGCGAGGTTTGCCGCCGTCTCGGGCGTGCGCAGCCGCACGAAGCCTTCCTCAAAAGGGATATCCAGGTGCTTCATCGCCACCCATGGCCGCAGCGACCATGAGGAAAAGCACTTGTTGCCGATATAGAGGGTGAACTCCGCCAAGACCGTCTCCTGATGATGTCAATTCGCTGCGGCCGTCATGATCGCCGCCGGCCTGACGCCGGCGCGGGCCTGGATCGCAGCGACCGCTGCCTTTATGTCGGGGTTGACCTCGATCGCCTTGCGGCCGGCCTCGATCGCGAGATCTACCTGGTCGATCGGCAGCCGCAGCCTGGTCGGGATCTCGTTGAGCTTCGTCTGCACCGCCGGATCGACATCGGCGACGGGAATGTAGGTGGGCGACGGGTGGCCGACTTCTGTGCTCAGCACGTTGATCGGCCCGACATCGTCGGCGACGGCCACCAGAACTGCGACAAAGGCCACACGAAGACGCAAACTCGTTTCCCCCAGGACTGCCCTCTCCGCAGCCGCGGCAGACCCTAACCGGATTGCGTTATCCGATGCAACCGCACCGAGAGAGAGATCGCCGCGGCCTGGAACCCAAACGGATCCGGCACGTTGTCAGACCCGGATGCGGTTCTCGTGTCCAGTTTCCCTTCCAGACCCAGGAGATGCGCGCATGGTGAACAGGGATCAGGTCGCCGGTATCGCCAAGCGACAAAATCGCCGGCAAGGTGCAGAAGGCTTATGGCGACGACGGAGGTTCGCGAAGCATTCTGAGGCCGTCTTGTCTTGATGGCGAGATAGGCAAGAGGCCGTCGCGAGGCGGCCTTTTCATGTCTGGAATTGTTTGGCGAAAGCGTTGGTGAAGACGATCTCGCCATGGTCACCGGCCGCCTCGCCCAACACCACATCCATGTTGCCGGCAGTGACCCTGGCCAGCGCGAAGCCGCCCATATAGGCCGCCTTCGGCTTGATGATCTCGAGCCCGTCACGCTGGTAGATCATCGGCACTTCGTGCTGGTGGCCGTGGAAGACGGCAATTACATTGTAGCCCTTGATCGCGGTCACCAGGGCCTGGCGGTCGGCCTCGCCCCACCAATGCGGGCGGCCGGAGCCATCGTCATCATAGGTGCGTTTCACCGGATCCCAGCGCTCCGTAGAGAAAGTGTCCCAGCCATAATGCTGGAACAGGACGACCGGCCGGCCGTCGCCGGCATAAGTGGCGAGGTCCTGCTTCAGCCAAGGCAGGCTGCTTGGCGCGCCATGGCCGGTATCGCCGGCGAAGCGGTGCATCTGGACGAGATGCAGGCCGCCCCAGTCCCAGGAATAGCAGTCGGTATCGACGTCGTATTCGGTAGCGGGGACCGGCGGCTTGAAGAACACGCCGGGCCGATGGTTGACCTCGACATAATCGCGCAATTCGCGGCGATACCAATCGACGTGCGGCGGCGAGCCGTTCTGGTCGAGATCGTGATTGCCGAGCCCGACATAGACCGGGATGTGGATCCGGTCCGGCCCGACACCTTCCTGATAGCGCTTGGAGAACTGCAGAAGCTGCGTGCCTTCGCTAGGCTCGGTGACCTGGCCGCCGCCATCGTCGGTGATATCGCCGCCGGTGACGAGGCCGAGCGGCGTGCCGATGCGGGTGCCGGCCGAATGCAGGCCAGTGGCAACGCCGTCGATCTCGGTCGGCCACTTTTTGTCGGCAATCGCGTTCAAGGCCGCGACGTTGCGCAGAAGTGCTGCATCGGTCTTGCCTTCCTGCAGGCAGTTGGGACTGAGCCCGTTCGCCATGCGGCAGGCATGAATATCGGCGATGAAGAGGAAAGTGGCGTCGATCGGCTGGATGCGCCTGCCGGTCTGGCCGAAGGCGACGCGAGGCAGCGCGCCGGCAGCAGCGAGACCTCCGGCGATGAAGACGCGGCGCGAAACGGTTGCTGGCGAAGAGCGATTCATCGTCACCCGATTAAACAACCTCGGACCGCCTCCCTCTGTCCTGACGCATTTATCGCAACAGCACCCTGCGGCGTCGTCTCGTTGCCAATCCGCCCGAAGACGGATGCACGCTTTCCAGCCCCCTCAAACACTCGCGCAACACCCCGGCATCCTGCGATGTCTTGGCCATCGACATGGCGCCGGAATAAGCAGCCACCGCAAGCGCGGCGAAGCGGTCGGGATCGGTCCCACCCTCCCCGCCGTCCTGCTGGTCGGCTCGGATCTTGTCGGCGATCGCCCTCCGCCAGCCGGCGAAAATCTTGGCAAGCGCAAGGCGAAACTCGTCGTCGGCCAGCGACAGTTCATGCGCCAGATTGTTGAGCGGGCAGCCGCGGACATAGCCCTGTCGCTCTAGCTCCGCAGCCACCGCCTCGAACACGGCCCGCACGCCTTCGCGGGCCGATGACGCCGCCAGCATCGGGTCGATCCAGGTCTCCTGGACCGCCGCCGCCACTCGTTCCTCGATTACTGCGAGCGCCAGCGCCTTCTTGGTCGGGAAATGGTGGTGCAGCGCGCCGCCGGTGACGCCGGCCACCGCGATCAGATCGCCAAGGCTCGAGGCGTGATAGCCGCGCGCCTGGAAGGCGCCTTCCGCCACGTCGAGGACGCGCCGGCGCATGCCTTCCGGATCGTTGGTGCGCTTTTTGCCTATCGCCATCTCCGCCTTCTCCCCTTGTGGGAGAAGGTGTCGCCGAAGGCGACGGATGAGGGGTGCTCCAGCTTGGCAATGACGGCGATCCGTCACCCACCCCTCATCCGTCTCGGCGCTGCGCGCCGATCCACCCTCTCCCACAAGGGGAGAAGGGAAGAAGATAGCAGATTGACAAAACAGGACAACCGGTCTGTTTATAAACAGGACGATCACCCTGTTTTGAGATTCTGGCCATGAACCGACCTTCCCGCCTTGTTTCGCCCGTCGTCGAGCTTCGGCAATACACGCTGAAGCCCGGACAGCGCGAAACGCTGATCGCGCTGTTCGAGCGGGAGCTCGTCGAAACGCAGGAAGTGACGGGCATGACCGTCATCGGCCAGTTCCGCGATCTCGATCGCCCCGACATGTTCGTCTGGCTGCGCGGTTTTGAGAACATGGAAACGAGAAAGGACGCGCTGAGCGCCTTCTATGGCGGCCCGGTCTGGGCAGCGCATCGCGATGTCGCCAATGCGACGATGATCGATTCCGACGACGTGTTGCTGCTCAAACCGGCTTGGCGGGGCGCCGGGTTCGACCTGTCAGGGTTGCTGCGGCCGACAGCCACCGAGGCTGAAACCATGAGCAATGGGAGCCGGTTGGCCGGCTTTGTTGAGATTTCGATTCACCATTTGCGGCCAGGTGCCGAGGCCGGCTTTGCCGAACGCTTTCAGGCTGAGGCGGTTCCGCTGCTTGCGGCAAACGGCGCCCGGCTGCGTGGCGCCTTCGTCAGCGAGCGTTCCGAAAACACATTTCCTCGGCTACCCGTGCGGGCCGGCGAAAATGTCTTCATCGCCATTACCGGTTTCGACGATGGCGATGCCCACGCGGGCCATCAGGCCGCTCTCGCCGCTTCGCCGGAATGGCAAGTTGTTCGCGAAACCCTGCAAGCTGTTTCGACGAAGCCGACCGAGACGTTGCGCCTGACGCCCACGGCCCGGTCGCTGTTGCGATAGTCACGCTGCCGACAACATGCCGGCTATTGCCTCGGCGACAAAGGCCGGATCTTCCCAATGCGGGTTGTGGCCGCAATCCTGTGCCCACACCAGGCGCGATCCGGCCAGCGCCCCTGCCATCGCCCGCTGATGCGCTTCGCCAAAAAGCGGATCGCGCCCGCCTGCGATGATCAGCGTCGGGGCCTGCACGGCGCGCGCCGCGGCGGTCAGATCGGTGCCACGGACTTCTTCGAGAACGGCGCGCCAGCGCGCCGCGGGGATCGCGGACGCATCTTGCGCGAGACCGGCGAGAAAAGCCCGCGGCACGCCCGGCCGGCAGGCATGCCACCAATCATAGAAGGGATCGACCGGCGAGATCGGGTCGCGCAAGGCCGCCACGCCGTCGATCAGCTGGTGATCCGATCCGAAATCGGGCTTCAGCGTGCTGGCCAGGATCACCATCCCACCGATCAGTTCCGGATATTGCGCGGCCAGCGCGATCGACACCATGCCGCCCAGCGAATGTCCGACGACGACCGGCCGGTCGAGCCGCAAGCGCCGGATCAGCCCGGCAATGTCCTCAGCGAAATCGACGACACTGCACCCCTCGCCCGCATTCGAGGCGCCGTGGCCACGCAGATCGGGCATGATCAGCCGGCGCCCGGAAAGATGCGGCGTCAGTAGAGAAAAACTGCGGCTGGTGTCGGTGAAGCCGTGAATCAGCAGCAGCGGCGGCTCCGCACCGGCGATCTCGACATAGGCCAGGTCGAGGCCGCCGACATCGACAACCCGCTTGCCGCCGGACCATGCGGCCTGCTCGATGCCCTGCTCCCCAGGCTCCGACAACGCCGGCCTCACAGTCCGAGCTTTTCCTTGACCGCGGCAAGGCCGGGCTTGCCGTCAAAGGTGGTGACGCCGGCGAGCCACGCATCGAGCCGATCCTTGTGCAGGGTGATCGACTTCAGCGCCCCATCCTCCGGCTTCATGCCGTCGTTGATGAGATAGCCCATACCGACATTTTCCATGTCGATGTCGAAGGCAAGGTTCTTCAGGAACTGCGCGACGTTGGGACATTCCTGCAGGAAACCCTTGCGCACCTGGGTGGTCACGGTGGCGGCGCCGAAATTCGGGCCGAAGAACTTGTCGCCGCCGGTCAGGTACTTGAAGTCGTACATCGTGTTCATCGGGTGCGGCGCCCAACCCTGGAAGACGATGAACTGCTTCTCCTTGATCTCGTAGCCGACCTCCGAAAGCATGCCGGCTTCGCTCGACTCCACCACCTGCCAGCCATCCAGACCATATTGCGGATCGGCAATGGCATCCATCATGAGCTGATTGGATCCGGGCTCGATGCCGTACATCTTCTTGCCGAACTTGTCGGCGAATTTGTGCAGGTCCGACAGGTCCTTGACGCCGGCGTCCCAGACATAAGTCGGCACGGCGAAGGTGTATTTGGCGCCGACCAGGTTGACGCGCACATTCTCGATCGAACCGTCCTTCTTGTAGGGCTCGTAGTAGGTGACCATCGCAGGATCCCAGTAGCCGAGGAACAGGTCGAGGTCTTTGTTCTTCATGCCCTCATAGATGACGTTGATGCCAAGCACCTCGCTTTGCGGCTCGTAGCCGAGCGCCTGGAGCAGCACCTTGGCCACACCCGTGGTGAAGGCGAGATCGTTCCAGCCGGGTTCGGCCATGCGAACCGCTTTGCAGCCTTCGGCTTCGGCGGCGCCGGCCGCCTGGGAAGCCGCCATTAGCGCCGCGACACAGACGCCTCTCGCAAGCATGCGCAACATTCCGGTTCTCCTCTTTCAATCCTTTTTTGACCTTGCGGTCATTTTATTGTCCCATTGGTCAATCATTGATCTGAGCGGACGAAAATGTCAACGTGGATTCGTCATGCATGGATCGGTCCGGTGAAACTCACGCGTCTCAGCGACATACGCCGCAAGGAACTGCGGCAGGCGGCCTTCGCAGTGCTGGAGTGCGAAGGCATCGCCGGCGCGACGCTGGAAAAGGTCGCGGCCCAGGCCGGCGCCTCGAAGGGCATCGTGCTGCATTATTTCCGCAACAAGCAGGAGCTTTTCGAGCACGCCATGCGCGAGGCGAACGCCGTGCTCTGTCACGCCGTCGTCGCCCGGCTTCAGCGGGCGCGAACGCCGATGGAACGGCTGGACGCCGTGATCGAAGGCAATTTCGAGGAGCATTTGTTCCTGCCGCCGCTTTGCCACGCATGGCTGTCGCTCTGCGCCGAGGTGCCGCGCGACGAGAAGCTGGCGCGCATCCAGAAAGTCATCCACGCGCGCATGCGCTCGAACCTCTTGTCCGGCCTGCGCGGCCTCGCTTCGCCGGAACTGGCCGACGAGATCGTGCTTGGCGTCACCGCTTTGATCGACGGGCTGTGGCTCAGGCTCGGCCTGCAGCCGGGCAGCGTCACGCGCGAACAGGCCGTGCGCCAGGTCAAGGATTTCGTCGCGGGCCGGCTGGGCCTGCGCCAGCCCGCCCCGGTCGGGTTAGCCTCAGCCGGATAAGGTTCATACCGGCGATCGCTCCCGCGCTTGACCGTCCGCGTTGCTCAGCGCTGCACTCCCGCTCCAACGGCAGCTATACCCCCGGGAGAGCACTTGCGGTGCCGTCCCGGTCCTTGAAGCCGAGCGTTCCCACCTCATCGAGTATCTGCTCGCGGATCCAGCGATGCGGTGGCTCATCATCGCGGCGGGCGTGCCAGTACATTCTCACCGCCGGCGACGGTATCGGGATCGGCGCCCGATAGATGCCGATCGGCAAGGATTTTGCCGCCGCTACAGCGAACTGCGCTGGAACCGCGGCCAGATAAGGCCCGTTCGCCACGGCCAGCGCGACGGCCTGGAAGTGCGGCAAAGCAAGCATGACGCGTCGCGCCCGGCCCATCCTGCCCAGGGCATCGTCGGTGAAGCCCGACATTGATCCATCGATGGAGCGCAGCGCATGCGGCAGCGCGCAGAACAGGTCGAGTGGCACCTCTTCGCCCTCGGCGATGCCGGCCTGGCCGAGCGCCGCATTGTCCTTCGCCGCGACAATGGCGAAGGGCGAGCCGAACAGCGCCACGCTTGAGACCCACTCCGCGACCTCCAGCGGGCGCTCCAGCGCAAGGTCGATCCGATCGTCCTGCAACAGCTTCGAGACGTCGCCGATGGCGCTGTCGAGGAAACGGAACGATACGCCGGGCGCCACGGCCGCAATGCGCGCGGCGAAGGGCGGCATAAGAAGCATGGAGAAGAAATCCGCGCCCATGAAGGTGAAGGTCCGTTCCAGCCTTGCCGGATGGAAATCGGTCGCCGGCTGAAAGGCGCGCTCGATCTCGCGCAGCGCCGCACGCACCGGCTCCGCCAGGCTTTCGGCGCGAGGCGTCGGCACCATGTCGTTGCCGCGGCGCACGAAGAGCTGGTCGTTGAGCGCATGGCGCAGGCGGTTGAGCGCGGCGCTCACAGCCGGCTGGCTGAGGCCGATCTGCTCGCCGGCGCGCGTCACGCTCTTCTCGCGCAGCAGCGCGTCGAGCACCCTCACCAGATTGAGGTCGAGCGCGTTCAAACTCATCGCATCAATCCGCCCCATACGATCATTCGATTTCCATCACCGGCTCGTCCTTGCTTAGGTCGCCGTCGAAGCCGCTTTGTCGGCACTCAACAAGGGAGAGCAATGATGACAATGATCAACACGACGATCGCAGGCAAGGAACTCCTCTGGTTCAACAACACGCTCGTTGCCATCCAGCTTTCGTCGGCCGACGGCGAGGACGGCATCTGCATCATCGAGCACCGCCAGCGGCGATTCCGCGCCGCTGCACGTGCACCGCAATGAGGACGAGGTGTTTCATATCCTCGAAGGCCGGATACGTTTTGTCGTCGACGGCCGCGAGCGGCTTGCCGGCGCCGGCGAAACGGTGCTCGCTCCGAAAGGCCTGCCGCACACTTACAAGGTCGAGTCTCTCGAAGGCGCCCATACGCTCACCGTCACGCGCGGTTCGGATTTCGAGACGATGGTGCGCAAGGCTAGTCGCCCTGCGGAGCGAGCCGAACTGCCGCCGGCGGCAGCGCCGACGCCGGAGATGATTGAGGCGCTGACGAGACTGTGCGCCGAGAACGGCATCGACATTGTCGGGCCGCCGATGGGGTGAGCTTCCCTTCAACCGATTTGCATCTTTCCCGCCCGCAATCTCCGCTTGAAGCGGTTTGTGCAACGCGATACGCCGTTGCCCAAATCGACAGACGGAGACTTGCCGTGAGCGCTGAAAAGACCAGAACCGAAACCGATACGTTCGGCCCCATAGAGGTCGCGGCCGACCGCTATTGGGGCGCGCAGGCGCAGCGTTCTCTGGGCAATTTCAAGATCGGCTGGGAGAAGCAACCGGCTTCGATCGTGCGCGCGCTCGGCATCGTCAAGCGCGCCGCCGCCGAAGTGAACATGGAGATGAAACGGCTCGATCCGGCCATCGGCAAGGCGATCGTGGAAGCAGCTCAGGAAGTGATCGACGGCAAGCTTAACGATCATTTCCCGCTGGTGGTTTGGCAGACGGGCTCGGGCACGCAGTCCAACATGAATGCCAACGAGGTGATCTCCAACCGGGCGATCGAGATGCTCGGCGGCGTCATGGGCTCGAAGAAGCCGGTGCATCCGAACGACCACGTCAATATGAGCCAGTCGTCCAACGACACCTATCCGACGGCCATGCATATCGCCTGCGCCGAGCGGGTCGCGCATCACCTGATCCCTGCCCTGCACCATTTGCACAAGGCGCTCGACGCCAAGGCCCGCGCCTTCAACCACATCATCAAGATCGGCCGCACGCACACGCAGGACGCCACGCCGCTGACGCTCGGCCAGGAATTTTCCGGCTATGCCGCGCAGGTCGCCTCGTCGATCAAGCGCATCGAGCTGACGCTGCCCGGCCTGCAGGAACTGGCCCAAGGCGGCACCGCCGTCGGCACGGGCCTCAACGCGCCGGTCGGCTTCGCGGAAAAGGTGGCGGACCGCATCGCCGCCATCACCGGCATCGCCTTCGTCACCGCGCCGAACAAGTTCGAGGCGCTGGCGGCGCACGATTCCATGGTGTTCTCGCATGGTGCGATCAACGCGGCGGCCGCGGCGCTGTTCAAAATCGCCAACGACATCCGCCTGCTCGGCTCTGGCCCGCGGTCGGGTCTCGGCGAGCTCTCGCTGCCGGAAAACGAGCCGGGCTCCTCGATCATGCCGGGCAAGGTCAACCCGACCCAGTGCGAGGCGCTGACGCAGGTCTGCGTGCAGGTGTTCGGCAACAATGCTGCACTTGCCTTCGCCGGCAGCCAGGGCCATTTCGAGCTCAACGTCTACAACCCGCTGATGGCTTACAACTTCCTGCAGTCGGTGCAGCTGCTGGCCGATGCTTCCGTCTCCTTCACCGACAATTGCGTGGTCGGCATCGAGGCGCGCGAGGACAACATCAAGGCCGCGCTCGAACGCTCGCTGATGCTGGTGACGGCGCTGGCCCCCACCATCGGCTACGACAACGCCGCCAAGATCGCCAAGACCGCGCACAAGAACGGCACGACCTTGCGCGAGGAGGCCTTGGCCACCGGGCTGGTCAGCGAAGCCGATTACGATCGGCTGGTGCGGCCAGAGGACATGACGCATCCGGGCTGACGATTGCATCTCTTCTTAGGAAGAAGCGGACGAGCCATTTTGCAGTGGGAGAATTTGCTCTCACTGCCGATTCTCGCGACATGAATTTCGCGCCCGCCGGGTAATCTAAGAATGAAGATTCTGTGAACAATGTGTCGCCACATAGGCGGCTTCTGGTGAACAGTCTCTATCGTTTATCTGACGGGCCATTCAACCGTTCGGAGAACCGCCATGTCCATCAACTCTTCCGTCGCCGGCAACGGCGCAACATCCACCAGCTCCACGACAATCCTGTTGGGTCGCGTCCTGCTTGCCGTCATCTTCCTGCTTTCCGGCTTCGGCAAGCTCACAGCGATTTCCGGCACCGCCGGCTATTTCGGCGCTCTCGGCCTGCCGGTGCCGACCGTAACGGCCGTCGTTGTTGGGCTGATCGAGCTGCTTGGCGGCCTTGCCATTCTCGTCGGCTTCCAGACCCGGATCGCTGCCTGGGTGCTCGCCATCTTCACGATCGCCACTGGGCTAGTCGCTCACACCGGCTGGGCCGACCAGATGCAGATGATCCAGTTCCTCAAGAACCTCGCCATCACCGGCGGCTTCATCCTGCTCGCCTCCTCCGGCGCTGGCGCCTATTCGATCGACGCCAAGCGCGGCTGATCTTTTTCCTCCCATACTGAAGCAATCCTCCCAAACTGAAACGAAAGCGGTGCGGAATTTTCCGCATCGCTTTTTCGTTTTCCGGTTGTAGGCGTAGACTGCGCCGGCAGCCGGCCTGATGCCGGCAAGGGAGATGACCAATGCCCCGCAACGCATTGCTTCTCGTCTCGCGGCTCCTGCTCGCCGCGTTGTTCGTGCCCTCCGGTTTCCAGGCGCTCACCAACATCGCCGGCACGACCAGCTATTTCGCAGGCCTCGGCCTGCCGCTTCCGACTCTTGCAGCCTGGGGCACCGGCCTGTTCGAGCTGATCGCCGGATTGCTGATCCTGGTCGGCTTCCAGACGCGGATCGTGGCGCTGCTGCTTGCCGCCTTCTCGATCGCCGCCGGCTTCATCGGTCACTACGGCCAGGGCGCCGACGATGCGACCCTCGCCTTCCTGCACCAGCAGATGCTGATGAAGGACATCGCCGTTGCCGGCGGCTTCCTGGCGCTCGCCATGGCTGGCGCCGGCGCATGGTCGGCTGACGGGCGCGGTTTCGGCCTCGGTGCCGAAGTGACCTGAGCCGGCCCTATTTCACTGACATGCCTATTTCACCGACACACTTGGTCCGCCCTCGACCGCCAGCACCAGGCGCCGGTTGGTGATGCGCGCGAGCTGTGCCAGCCGGCCGGCAGGACGCTCGCCATAGAGGTCGGCGAGCGAGGACGGCAGTACCAGCGCCAGCGCACCGTTGCCGCGGCTCTCCCATTTCAGCCTCGGCATGACGCCCGGCATTGCCGCTGTGAGGAGATAGACCACACGCATCATCGCCGCCAGCACGCGGGCGCGTTCCAGAAGGCGCGGCGGCGCCAACGCCTTGATCTCCGGCGCGATGCCGTCGTTGAAGATGCCGTCATGGCGATAGGCGTTGGCCAGGGCCAGATAGGCGCGGCCGGGATGATCGACGCCGATGAAGGAGGCATGCGCGATGATATTGAGCGACTGCCTGCCGCGATATTCCGGATGCGCGCGCCAGCCGATATCGGCGAGCAGGCAGGCGGCATGGCGGTAGCGTGCCTCGTCTTCCGTCTCGTCAATGCCGAAGGCCTTGAACGCCTTGCCGGTCCATTCGACCAGGTCGTGCGCGTGATGCACCGAGCGCGAGCGCAATAGCGCCAGTTCCTCGGCGGCCGAGATCAGCGGGTCGGCCTTCTGCTCGGCGGCGTCGAGCAGCGAGTAGAGGAAACCCTCGCGCACGCCCTGCGCCGAGACGACGATCTTCGACGGCTGCATGGCCGACATGATCTCCTGCAGCACGACGGCGCCGTAGGGTAAGAGCGAGCGGCGGTTCTTGGAAACGCCCTCGATGCCCCTCACCTTCTCGACCTCGCTGCGGGCGACCTGCTTGAGGAAAGTCTGCGCGCTGTCGGCCGATATCTCGTAGTGATGCATGACGCCGAGCGGGTAGTTGTTCATCTCCATGTGCAGCCGGGCAAGGTTTCGCCAAGTGCCGCCGACTGCGTAGAAAACCCTGCCCTGCCCGCCCTTGAGCAGCTTCGCCCGCGCCAGTTCCTGGCGCGCGATCTTTTGGGCCTGCACGAGCGAGTTCCTGGCCATGTCCTGCAGGCGCAGGCCGCCGAGCGGCAACGTGATGCCGTCGCCCATCGCTTCGCCATTGATGTCGATCAGCTCAAGGCTGCCGCCGCCAAGATCGCCGGCGATGCCGTTGGCCGGATGGAAACCGGATATGACGCCGAGCGCCGAATAATAGGCCTCCTGACGGCCGGTGAGCACGCGGATCTCGGTCTTCAGCACGTCCTCGGCTCGGTGGATGAAATCGGGGCCGTTGCCCGCCTCGCGCGCGGCGGCTGTCGCCAGCACATAGATGTGCTCGGCACCCGCCTGGTCCGAGAGCGCGCGGAACCGGCGGAATTCCTCCATCGAGCGCGTCACCGCCTCGGGATCGAGCTTGCCCGTCGAAACGATGCCGCGGCCGAGGCCGGCCAGCATCTTCTCGTTGAACAGAAGCGTGGGCGAGCGCGCCAGCCCCTCATAGACGACAAGGCGAATCGAGTTCGATCCGATGTCGATGATCGACAGCGGCCGCCGGTCCTGAAGCCGGCCCTGGGAAACTGCAGTCACGCGGCGCTGTTCTTCTTGCGGCGCTTGAACTGGGCAATGCGCTTGGGCGCATGCGATTTCAGCGCGTCGCCCCGCCCGGAGAGGCTCGGATTGGTCATGAAATATTCCTGCGCGTTGAACGGCTCCTCGCCCTCCTCCAGCACAGCGCGCCGGGAGGTGCCGTCAGCCAATACGTCGAAACTTTGCTGGTTGTCCATGATGTTGCCCAGCATGATCTGGCCAAGCACCTGTTCATGCACAGTTGGATTGGTGATCGGCACCAGAGTCTCGACGCGACGGTCGAGATTGCGCGGCATCATGTCGGCCGACGAAATGTAGACGACCGCCTCGTCGGACGGCAGGCCGTGGCCGTTGCCGAAGCAGAAGATGCGGCTGTGCTCGAGAAAGCGGCCGACGATCGATTTCACCCTGATGTTCTCGGAAAGACCCGGCACCTGCGGCCGCAGACAACAGATGCCGCGCACGACGAGGTCGACCTCGACGCCGGCGCGGCTGGCGTCGTAAAGCGCGTCGATGACGGTCGGATCGACCAGCGCGTTCATCTTCATCCAGATGCGGGCCGGCCGGCCGTCGCGGGCATGAACGATCTCGTCCAAGATGTGTTTCAGGATGCGCTTGCGCAGCGTGAAGGGCGATACGGCAAGGCGCATCTCCTCGGCGGGCTCGGCATAGCCGGTGATGAAATTGAAGAGTTGCGCGACATCGCGCGCGATCGTCGGGTCGGTGGTGAAGAAGGACAGGTCGGTGTAGATACGGGCGGTAACCGGGTGGTAGTTGCCGGTGCCGAGATGCACGTAGTTGCGCAGCCGGCCATCCTCGCGGCGCACGATCAAAGACATCTTGGCGTGGGTCTTCAGCTCCAGGAAGCCGAACACGACCTGGACGCCTGCGCGCTCGAGGTCGCGCGCCCAGCGGATGTTGGCTTCCTCGTCGAAGCGCGCCTTGAGCTCGACAAGTGCCGTGACCGACTTGCCGGCCTCGGCGGCGTCGATCAGCGCGCGCACGATCGGGCTGTCGTTAGAGGTACGGTAGAGCGTCTGCTTGATCGCCACCACTTCCGGGTCGGCGGCGGCCTGGCGCAGGAACTGCACCACCACGTCGAAGGACTCGTAGGGGTGATGGACGACGATGTCCTTCTCGCGGATGGCGGCGAAGCAGTCGCCGCCATGCTCGCGGATGCGCTCGGGAAAGCGCGGATTGTAGGGGGTGAATTTGAGGTCGTCGCGCGGAATGGCGACAATCTCGGAGATCTGGTTGAGCGCCAGCGGGCCGGTGAGCACGCTGATTCGGCTCGACGACACGCCGAGCTCGCCGGCGACGAAGTCCCGCAACGCAGCCGGCATCAGCGTGTCGAATTCGATGCGGATCACCGAGCCGCGACGGCGCCGCTTCAGCGCCGTTTCGAACAGGCGCACCAGGTCTTCCGACTCTTCCTCGACCTCGATGTCGCTGTCGCGGATGATGCGGAACGTGCCGGAGCCTTTGACCTCGTAGCCGGGGAAAAGCTTGCCGATATAGATGCCGACCACTTCCTCCAGCGGAATGAAGCGGACATGGTTCTTGCGGTCGGGCAGGCGGATGAAACGCCTGAGCGCCACCGGCAGGCGCAGCAGCGCGCTCATCTCCTCGCCATTCTTGCGATGGCGCAATTGCAGGGCGATGGAAAAGCCGAGATTGGGGATGAACGGAAACGGATGCGCCGGGTCGATCGACAGCGGCGTCAGCACCGGGAAAACCTGTTCCTGGAAATGTTCCTCCAGCCAGGCCTTCTCATCCTTGGTCAGCGCGTCGCGGGTGATGCTCTCGATGCCTTCCTTGTTGAGCAGCGTCATCAGCGCCGAGAGGCTCTTCTGCTGGTCTTCCTGAAGGCGCTCGACCTCCCGCAGCAACTGCTCGAGCTGCTGTTCGGGCGTGCGGCCGTCCGGGCTCTTCAGCGCGATGCCCTCGCGGACCTGGCCGGCAAGGCCGGCGACGCGGACCATGAAGAACTCGTCGAGATTGGCGGCAGAAATCGACAGGAAGCGGACGCGTTCAAGCAGCGGATGATGCTCGTTCAGCGATTCCTCCAGCACGCGGCGGTTGAATTGCAGCCATGAGAATTCGCGGTTGACGAAACGATCGGGATTGCCGCCGT
The DNA here is from genome assembly GCF_020165175.1 of Mesorhizobium sp. CA16. Taxonomy (NCBI): domain Bacteria; kingdom Pseudomonadati; phylum Pseudomonadota; class Alphaproteobacteria; order Hyphomicrobiales; family Phyllobacteriaceae; genus Mesorhizobium; species Mesorhizobium sp. CA16. Next base: position 91,008 of record NZ_JAIUHP010000006.1, on the reverse strand, counting down.
CGGGGCTTGCGGCCTCAACGGTGATGAACTCGCTCTGCACAGGCTTCAGTTCGTTCATGGTTTCCTGCTCTTGCCCGCAACCGTTCCCAGGAGGCGCCGCATACTGCCGTTAAACGACGCTCTAGCATGTCTTTATGACGCATGATCGTCACGGAATCGCTCCGGCACCGGCCCCATGCGCTTAACCGGCTCAACTTATCCTCTGCCAGCCTTTTGCGACAGTTTGATTTCATCGATCTTGCAAACTGGCCTGTTATGCTCCAGATGCAAACTGGTCACACCCACTGGCCGAACCCAATTGGAGACGACGATGGCAGGCGGCAGCATTCCCCATTTCCAGAACGACGCGGGCCATCCGGTCATCGAGATCGGCGTCAAGGAATTCATGTGCACCGGCGCCAACCCGCCCTTCGACCATCCGCATGTGTTCCTCGACATGGGCGACGACAATGAAAAGGTCTGCCCTTACTGCTCGACGCTCTACCGCTATTCACCGTCGCTGAAGGCGACGGAAACGCAGCCGGCCGGCTGCCTTTATGTCGACCAGGCCGCCTGACGCGGCAAATCATGAACGACTGCTAGATCATGACTGAAGCACGGTCCCGGCAAATCGTCATCGCCGGGGCTGGCATCGCCGGGCTGACGGCGGCGCTTGCCTTCGTCGAGCGCGGTTATCCGGTAAAACTGTTCGAGCAGGCAAAACAGCTGGAAGCGGCCGGTGCCGGCCTCCAGCTTTCCCCCAACGCGACCCGGATCCTGCGGCGGCTCAGCGTGCTCGATCGACTGCTGCCCAACGCGATCCGGCCGCGAGCGGTGGTGCTGAAGGACGCAAGGAGCCTGCGAGAGCTGGCGCGCGTGCCGCTTGGGGAAACCGCAGAAAAGCGCTGGGGGGCGCCCTATCTCGTGGCGCACCGCGCCGACCTGCAGGCGGCGCTGATGGCGGCGGTGGCGGAACGGCCCGGTATCGCGCTTGTCACCGGCGCTCGTGTTGCCGGCATCGCCGTCGACCCGCAAAGCGTGACCGCGACGGTCGAGGTCGACGGCAAGGCGACGAATATCGCGGGCGGTTTGCTGGTTGCAGCCGACGGCGTCTGGTCGTCGGTTCGCGCCAAGCTTGCCCGGACGGCCGGTTTTGCGGCAAGCCGCTTTTCGGGCGAACTCGCCTGGCGCGCGACGGTCCCGGCGGAAAGCGCCGCCGGCCAGGCTTTTATGCAAATCGGAGCCACCGACAGCGTCACCACTTTCCTGCATCCCGGCTTCCACATGGTCGCCTATCCGGTGAGCAAGGGCAGCGCCGTCAACCTTGCCGCCTTCACCAAGGGCGAGCGCATTGCCGAAGGCTGGTCCGGCCATGCCGACCCTGCCATTCTTTCGGCTGCCATGCGAGGCACGGCGGCAGCGCTGGCGGAGCTGGCGGCGCTTGCCGGGCCGTGGACAGCATTCCCCATCCACACGGTCGCGCAGCAGCGCTGGACCATGGCGGAGGGAGTAGCACTGATCGGTGACGCCGCGCACGCCATGACGCCGTTCGCGGCGCAAGGCGCGGCCATGGGGATCGAGGACGCCGCTATGCTCGCCAATCTCGTTGCCGACTTCCCCGGCGATCCAGCTCGAGGCCTTGCCATCTGGGAAAATCTCAGACGCCCGCGCGTCGAGAAGGTGTTGAAACGCGGCGCTCTCAATCGGCTGGCCTGGCACGCCTGGGGACCGGTGGCGATCACACGCAATCTGGTGCTGGTGGCGCGACCGGCGGAAAAGCTCGCGGCGGACCTGGACTGGCTCTATGGGTGGGAGGAGCGGGGGGTTGTGCGGCGGTAGCGTCTGCCACCAGATGGATAGGCCGGCGGGACAGCACCCCCTCTGCCCTGCCGGGCATCTCCCCGCAAGGGGGTAGATTGGCAGCTTGGGCGCTGGCTCCCGCCTTGCGACGTTGATGACTGGCGAAAGCAGCCACGACAGCTGATCTCCCCCCTTGCGGGGGAGATGGCCGGCAGGCCAGAGGGGGGTGTGACGGAACGCGGCGTTTGCAACTTCCCATCAACCCTTAATCATACAACCTCAGCGACCACCACAACGACACCGGTAGCGGATTCCACCATCCTGTTCGTAGGCCAGCCGTGCGCAGCCCCGCCGCAGTCCAGGTGTTGCAGCCGACCAGCGCGTTGAAATGACCGTCGGCTTCGTAGAACCGGTCGTAGGTGGAATAGCCGGCGTCCTCGATGACCACGGGCTCGCCCGTCCGCTGCCGGAAGCTTGCCGCGATATAGTCGAGCAGCGCCGAGAAATGTTCCTCATCGATGTCAAAACCGGCGACATCCGGATGCGGCTCAAGAATAGCCCCCGTAGCATCGACATGCATCACCGAGGCGTCGAGCGTAAGCGCCTTCAGCACCGGCATGATCTTCAATTGCGACCAGGTCGGCGTCTCCAGATAGAAGGCGCGGCCGCCCCAGCCGAAGACGATGTAGCGCGCCTCCTGAGCCTCGATCGGCAGGCCGGTATCGGCGAGAAAGGCAAAGCGCCGGCGCACGCCGTCATCGAGGGGCACGGCGATGTCGGTGTGGATCGGGTTCTTCAACACCAATATGTGCCGCGTCCCCTCGCCTTCGGCCCGTGCCGCCGGCCAGAACGGACGCGGCACCAGCGTGCCGAGCGCGGCGGCAAGCACCGCCGCTCCCAACAGCATCACCATATATCGCAGGCCTCGTCTCATCGGGTGCGGTCGTTCCGTCTCGTCTGCGTCAACCCCAGGATAACCTGGACGATCAGGCTAGACGATTTCGCAGCGTCAACCAAAAATGAGCCGATCCTTGTCCGAGCGCCCGAATGCAAAAAAAGCCCGGCTGTTTCCAGCCGGGCTTCCGAAAATTTAGCGTCGCGCCCGCTCAGTGCAGGATCTGCGACAGGAAAAGCTTTGTGCGTTCATGGCGCGGATGGTCGAAGAATTCGGCCGGCGTGTTCTGCTCGACGATCTGGCCCTGATCCATGAAGATCACGCGGTTGGCGACTTTGCGGGCAAAGCCCATCTCGTGGGTGACGCAAAGCATGGTCATGCCCTCTTCCGCCAGCCCCACCATCGTCTCCAGCACTTCCTTGATCATTTCCGGGTCGAGCGCCGAGGTCGGCTCGTCGAACAGCATGATGCGCGGGTTCATGCACAGCGAGCGTGCGATCGCCACGCGCTGCTGCTGACCGCCGGAGAGCTGGCCCGGATATTTGTTGGCCTGTTCCGGTATCTTGACGCGCGTAAGGAAATGCATGGCGATTTCCTCGGCCTGCTTCTTCGGCATCTTGCGCACCCAGATCGGCGCCAGCGTGCAGTTCTCCAGGATGGTCAGATGCGGGAACAGGTTGAAATGCTGGAACACCATGCCGACCTCGCGGCGCACCTCGTCGATCTTCTTCAGATCGTTGGTGAGTTCCTTGCCGTCGACGATGATCTTGCCCTTCTGGTGCTCTTCCAGCCGGTTGATGCAGCGGATCATGGTCGACTTGCCGGAGCCGGACGGACCGCAGATGACGATGCGCTCGCCACGCATCACCTTGAGGTTGATGTCCTTCAGCACATGGAACTCGCCATACCATTTGTGCATGCCGACGATGTCGATGGCGACATCGGTGGTGGAGATGTGCATCTTGGCGGCGTTGACCTTGATTTCTTCCGCGCTGACGGCGTTTTCGGTGGCCATAACCTGTTCCCTTTTTATCGTTTATAGCCGGTGTCGAGCCGGCGTTCGGTGTACATTGAATAGCGCGACATGCCGAAGCAGAACAGCCAGAAAACGAAGGCGGCAAAGATCAGCCCGGACCTCGCGGTCTGCGGGGTCGCCCAGTTTGCATCGGCGAAATTCTGCTTCACCACGCCGAGCAGGTCGAACATCGAGATGATCAGCACCAGGCTGGTGTCCTTGAACATTCCGATGAAGGTGTTGACGATGCCCGGAATGACCAGCTTCAGCGCCTGCGGCAGCACGATCAGGCTCATCTTCTGCCAGTAGCCGAGGCCGAGCGAATCGGCGCCCTCATACTGGCCCTTCGGGATCGCCTGCAAGCCGCCGCGAATCACTTCGGCCATATAGGCGGCGGCAAACAGCGACACACCGATTAACGCACGCAGATACTTGTCGAAAGTAACGCCCGCGGGCAGGAACAGCGGCAGCATGACGCTGGCGAAGAATAGCACCGTGATCAGCGGAATGCCGCGCACCGTCTCGATGAAGACGATACAAAGCCATTTGATGATCGGCATCTTCGAACGGCGCCCGAGCGCCAGCACGATGCCCAAAGGCAGCGACACCGCAATGCCGACGAAGGAGAGGCTGAGCGTCACGAGGAGCCCGCCCCAGCGCGAGGTCTCGACAACCGGCAGGCCGAACACGCCGCCAAGCAGCAGGAAGAAGGCGACGATCGGCAGCGCTACGAACAACAGCACCGCATTCAATCCCTTGCGCGGCACGCGCGGGATCAGCATCGGCACCAACAGCGCCACGAACAGGATGGCGACCAGGATCGGCCGCCAGCGCTCCTCGATCGGATAGGTGCCGAACATGAACTGGCCGAACTTGGCGTTGACGAAAGCCCAGCAGGCACCGGTCCAGCCGTCGGGCTGGATGCCGCCTTGCGTGACGGTGGTGCAGACGGTGCGATCCGGCCCGGTCCACTGGGCATTGAGGAAGGCCCAGCTGATGACCTGCGGCAGGATCCAAAGCACGATGGCGATGCCGAGGATTGTGAGGACGGTGTCGCCGACCGAACCGACCAGGTTCTTGCGCACCCAGGCATAGGCGCCGCGTTCGGTAGGCGGGGCCGGCTGGGCAAGCGCCATCTCGGTGCGCACCCAGGACATGTCATGTTCCTGCATGGCCCTACCTCTCCACCAGCGCCATTCTGGCATTGACGATATTCATGACAAAGGACGTCACCAAGCTCAGCACCAGATAGGCGATCATCATGATGAAAACGCCCTCCACCGCCTGCCCGGTCTGATTGAGCACCGTGCCGGCGGTGGCGGTAAGGTCCGGATAGCCGATAGCGATCGCCAGCGAGGAGTTCTTGGTCAGGTTGAGATACTGGCTGGTGAGCGGCGGGATGACTATGCGCATCGCCTGCGGGATGACCACCAGCCGCAGGATCGGACCGGAGCGGAGGCCGAGCGCCGCCGCCGCTTCGCTCTGCCCTTTGTTGACGCCCCTGATGCCGGCGCGCACGATCTCGGCGATGAAGGCCGCCGTGTAGAAGGAGAGCGCCAGCAAGAGCGACAGGAATTCCGGCTTGACCCAGAAGCCACCGGTCAGGTTGAAGGTCGACTGCTTCGGAAAATCGAAGGTGAGCGGCATGCCGCCGAGCAGGAAGGCCAGCACCGGCAGGCCGACGATAAGCGCGACCGATGTCCAGAAGACCGGAAATTGCTGGCCCGTCGCCTTCTGCCGCTGTCGCGCCCTGTGGGCGACGAACCAGACCATTGCAATGGCGAGCAGCAGTGCGACGCCGATCAGCCAGGAGCCATCGCCCCAAACGGCGCGCGGAAAATAGAAGCCGCGCTGGTTGAGGAACGAGCCGAAAGGCAGGTGGATGCTCTCGCGCGGCGGCGGCAGCACGGCCAGCACGCCGGAATACCAGAAGAAGATGACCAGCAGCGGCGGGATGTTGCGGAAGATCTCGACATAGACCGTGCAGATCTTGCGGATCAGCCAGTTCTGCGACAGGCGGCCGATGCCGATGGCGAAGCCCACGATGGTCGCAAGCACGATGCCGGCGGCGGCGACAATGATCGTGTTGAGCAAACCGACGACCAGCGCGCGGAAATAGGTCGAATCAGACGTATAGGCGATCGGCGTGTCGGAAATGTCGAAACCGGCCCTGCTCCTGAGGAAACCGAAGCCCGACGCGATGTGCAGACGCTGGAGGTTTTCGATGACGTTGTGGACGATCCACCAGATCGAACTGAACAGCAGGATCACAACCAGCGTCTGAAAGAACAGGCTGCGTATTCTCGGGTCATTGATGAAGGAGCCGCGACTCGGCTCCTCGCGAAGGATTTCCTGCGAAGCCATGGACCGTCCTCTGGAAAGAGAAACCGGGAGACAGACGACCTGCCTCCCGGATCACGTTTCAATCAGCGGATCGGCGGACCGTATTGCAGGCCGCCCTTGGTCCACAGCGCGTTGATGCCGCGCGCGATCTTGAGCGGGCTGCCCGAGCCGACATTGCGCTCAAACATTTCGCCGTAGTTGCCGACAGCCTTGACGATGTTGACGACAAAGTCGTTGGAGAGGCCGAGATCGGCGCCATACTTGCCGTCCGGTTCAGTGCCGAGAAGGCGCTGGATGTTCGGGTCGGTCGACGCCTTCATCTCATCGACATTGGCCTGCGTGATGCCTGCTTCCTCGGCGTTGAGCAGCGCGAAATACGTCCAGCGCGCGATATGCGCCCACTGGTCATCGCCCTGGCGCACGGCCGGGCCGAGCGGCTCCTTGGAGATGATCTCGGGCAGCACGACATGGTCGGCCGGCGAGGAGAGCGTCAGACGGATACCATAGAGGCCGGACTGGTCTGTGGTGTAAGCATCGCAGCGGCCGGCGTCATAGGCGGCGTTGACCTCTTCAAGCTTCTCGAACACGACGGGGTTGTACTCCATCTTGTTCTTCTTGAAGTAGTCGGCGAGATTGAGCTCGGTGGTGGTGCCGCTCTGCACGCACACGGCGGCGCCCGAAAGCTGCAGCGCGGAATTCACGCCGGGCAGCTTCTTGGCGTTGATCATGAAGCCCTGGCCGTCATAGTAGGTGATGCCGACAAAATCGAGGCCGAGCGCGCTGTCGCGGTTGCTGGTCCAGGTGGTGTTGCGCGACAGGATGTCGATCTCGCCCGACTGCAAGGCGGTGAAACGCTCCTTGGCGCTGAGCGGCGTGAACTTGACTTTGGAGCCGTCACCGAAGACAGCGGCCGCAACGGCGCGACAGAAGTCCGCGTCGATGCCCTTCCAGTCGCCCTTGTCGTCCGGCGCCGAGAAGCCGGCGAGGCCGGTCGAGACGCCGCACTGGATAAAGCCCTTCTGCTTCACGGTATCGAGCGTGCCGGCCGAGGCGGCAGACGCCATGAACCCGAGCGCGGCGACGCCAAGAATGCCGATTGCAATGTGTTTCATGACCCACAGACCCTTTTCTGTTACAGGCGCCCCTATTGCCAGGCGACGCTTGATCTTTTTTCGTTTGTGAATGCAGCTCCCACTCCAAGGCCCACTCCCGGGACCCGCATCGGTTGCCGATGCGCTGCCTCCCATTCACGAAACGCATCGAAGGCGATTATTCCTGTGAGGTCAAGGGAAATGACCGATTCCAGGGAGGTTTGGAAAGCAATTGGCGCAAATGCCTGAATTGCGGACAAGAGCACATGAAACCGGCAGGCCGTGCGAACAAATCAGCCAAGTCGCGCCGTCGCGAATCCGTGGTCCGGCGATAGAATCCGCTGCGGCACTAGCGGTGCTCTACTGGGCTTGTGCGCCTTTGGATTGGCCCAGCGGAAGACCGGCTTTTGGCGGGCCGGGCGCGGTTGCGCCGGCTTTGCCGCCGCTTTATGGCTGGTCCCCTGACATCATTCGATAGGCGACGAACCATGGCTAGAGACGGCATCGAGATGGGCATCAACACGCTGCTTGCCCATTCCGGCAACAACCCGCGCGACTATTTCGGCTTCGTCAACCCGCCGGTCGTGCATGCCTCGACAGTGCTTTATCCCGACGCCGCTTCGATGGCTGGGCGCAGCCAGAAATACACTTACGGCACCCGCGGCACCCCGACGATGGACGCGCTGACGCTCGCCGTCGATGCGCTGGAAGGCTCGGCCGGCACGATCGCGGTGCCTTCCGGACTGGCGGCGGTGACGGTGCCGCTGCTCACCTTCCTTGCCGCGGGCGATCACTTGTTGATCGTCGACAGCGTCTACCACCCGACGCGCCACTTCGCCGACACGATGCTGAAGCGGCTCGGCGTCGAGATCGAATATTACGAGCCGCGCATCGGCGCCGGCATCGCTTCGCTGATCAAGCCAAACACAAAGGTGGTGTTCACCGAATCGCCGGGATCGAACACTTATGAGGTGCAAGACATCCCGGCGATCTCCAAGGCGGCACATGCGGCGAACGCCATCGTCATGATGGACAACACCTGGGCGACACCGCTCTATTTCAAGCCGCTCGACCATGGCGTCGACATCTCGATCCACGCGGCGACGAAATATCCGGCCGGTCATTCCGACGTGCTGCTCGGCCTGGTTTCGGCCAACGAAGCCTGCTGGACAAAGCTTTATGATGGGTTTTGCGCGTTGGGCTGCTGTTCCGGTCCCGACGATATCTACCAAGTGCTGCGCGGCCTGCGCACGATGGGCGTGCGGCTCGAGCATCACCGCAAGAGCGCGCTCGACATCGCGCGCTGGCTGGAGGAGCAGCCTGGCATCGCGCAGGTGCTGCATCCGGCGCTGGAAAGCCATCCCGACCATGCGCTCTGGAAGCGCGATTTCTGCGGCTCGAGCGGAGTCTTCTCGATCGTGCTCAACAGCGGCGGCCAGAAGGCCCAGCACGCCTTTCTCGACGCGCTCAAGATCTTCGGCCTCGGTTATTCCTGGGGCGGCTATGAAAGCCTCGCCGTTCCGGTCTTCCTCGGCGACCGCATGCTTGCCAGAGGCTCGTATGCCGGCTCGCTGATCCGTCTGCAGGTCGGGCTCGAGGATGTCGAAGATCTCAAGACCGACATTCTGCGCGGACTCGCGGCGGCCGCCGCAGCCGGATGACAGGATGATCGGCACGGAATCCGCACCGGCGGCAGACAAGCCCCGGTCGAAGCGGTAGCATGGGGCCGTGCAGCCAGCTCGGGAACCTTTTGTCGGCAGGCGCATCCAACCGTGGATGCAACATCTGTCGGGAGATCGGGCGCGATGATAAAGCCCGCCATCGAAACCGCCGAGGTCGGTACGACCGAAGCCGGCGACATGGCATTGGTTCGCCGGGCGCTTGCGCGCGATCCGAATGCGTTCCGTGCCATCATCAAGACGTACAACCAGCGACTCTACCGCATCGCGCGCGGCGTGGTGCGAAACGACGCGGAGGCCGAGGACATCGTGCAGGAGGCCTATTTGCGCGCCTTCGCCAGTCTCAGCAGCTTTCGCGGCGAGGCTTCGCTCTCCACCTGGCTGTCGCGCATCGTCATCAACGAAGCGCTCGGCCGGCTGCGCAAGCGCAAGCGCGTCGCGGTCATGCATGAGAACCCGGAGGCGCAGATTATCCGGTTTCCCTTGAATCCAACCGACTTGAACCGAGGCGACGATCCGGAGCGGACGATGGCGCAGCGGCAGATTCTGAGGCTTGTCGAACGGGCGACCGACAGCCTCCCCGATGTCTATCGCACCGTCTTCGTCGCCCGCGTCATCGAGGGCCTGAGCATCGAGGAAACCGCCGATTTTCTCGGCGTGAGGCCCGAGACGGTGAAGACCAGGCTGCACCGGGCGCGAACGCTGGTGCGAAAGGCACTGGACGACGAGATCGGTCCGGTGCTGCTCGACGCCTTCCCCTTTGCAGGCCGGCGTTGCGAGCGGCTGACGCAGGCGGTGATGAAAAGGCTGGATTTCGAGCTCTAACTTCCCGGGAACGTTTCGACGCGTCCGGCATCCAATCTACCGTCAACCTCAAATGAAGCCCGAGGCAAGCGCCGTCGGGCAAAGGAGATGCCATGTTCATGCGATTAACCGCCGCCCTCGCCGCCCTTTCCTTCGTGAGCACGGCGCCGCTGGCGCTAGCCGCCGAAAAGCCCACCGATCCGCAGATCGCCCACATTGCCTATACGGCCGGCACGCTCGACATCGAAGCGGCCAAGCTGGCGATCAAGAAGTCCAAGAACAAGGAGGTCGTCGACTTCGCCAAAGACATGGAGCGCGACCACGAGGCGGTGAACAAGCAGGCGCTCGAGCTCGTGAAGAAGCTGAAGGTCACGCCCGAGGACAACGACACCAGCAAGGCCCTGACCAAGGCTGCGAAGGAAGAGGACGCCAAGCTGGCGAAGCTCAAGGGTGCCGCCTTCGACAAGGCCTATATTGAGAACGAAGTGGCCTATCACAAACAGGTCAACGGCGCGCTCGAAACCTTGCTCATCCCCTCGGCCAGCAATGCTGAGCTGAAGAGCCTGCTGGAGACCGGCCTCAAGGTTTTCCAGGGACATCAGCAGCATGCCGAACACGTCGCCGGCATGTTGAAATGAGGCCGCTTTTGCTTTGTTTTGAGGCAATTCCTGACGGAAGGCTACGGCGAAGTCGCTGCGCCCAATCGTTCCACACTTTTCCAGGAATTGCTCCGGTCACCCTAGCACTGGCGCTCATCGCATCGCCGGCGTTCGCGGCGTCGATCGAGATAACGATCGACAAGCTGGTCTTCTCGCCCGCAAACATTCAGGCCAAGGTCGGCGATACGATCGAGTGGACGAATAAGGATGTGATCGCCCACACCGCGACAGTGAAAGGCGGCTGGGACGTGATGATCCCCGCAAAGTCGAAGGGCAAGATTACGCTGAAGGCGGCGGGGACAGCGGACTATTTCTGCCGCTTCCATCCCAACATGAAGGGCCATGTCGAGGTGGCGCCCTAGCTATCCGAGAGCGAGGCGCGCGCAGCGCCTCGCTTGACCTTGCAGCAATCCCATGCCGAAAGCAGCCTCAGCGCCACGCGCCGCATTCGTACAATTTCATTCGGGCGAATTGTCGAACCGACTCTGCAAACCGTCGTAAAGGCTTGGCGCGATTGAGAAAGCCGAGGCCGCTGGCGGCGCGTCCGGCGCGGATCGCTGTGCAATAATATTCTCTTCAGCGGCGAATCTACGGATTGGTTTGGCTTTCAAATCCGCGGCTTCAGCGGCATTGCGGGCAACGCAATTCCACCTCTTCGATCAAGGGCCTGCCATGGCGTTTCGCCTTTTCGTTCCGATCCTTGCCGGTGCGACGCTTCGCGAACGGCTGCTTGCCTGCATCGGCGCTACCATCGGTATCGCGCTCACCGGCATGATTAGCGGGCTCGCCATGGGTAGCGGCCCGCTTGTGGCGATGCTGGTGGCGCCAATGGGCGCTTCGGCAGTGCTGCTCTTTGCCGTTCCCTCGAGCCCGCTGGCGCAGCCCTGGTCGATCATCGGCGGCAACACGATTTCGGCGCTGGTTGGCGTGACCGTGGCGCATTTTGTGCATGACACGGTGGTCGCCTCCGGCCTAGCGGTGGCGCTGGCGATCGCCGCCATGTCGTTCACGCGCTCGTTGCACCCGCCGGGCGGCGCAGCGGCGCTTACCGGCGTGCTCGGCGGGCCGGCCGTCGCCGCTGCGGGCTTCCTGTTTCCCTTCGTGCCGGTAGCACTCAACTCGACCATCCTGGTTGCGCTCGGCTTCCTTTTCCACAAGCTGTCGCGGCGCAACTATCCCCATGTGCACGTGCCCGCCGCCCGCGGCCACGGCACCGCCGACCGGCCGCCGGCCGAGCGCGTCGGCTTCCGGCCCGAGGATGTCGACGCCGCCCTCTCGGCGCTCGACGAGACCTTCGACATCGACCGTGACGACCTGGAGCGCCTGCTGCGCCAGGTCGAGTTGCAGGCCATGGTGCGCTCGCAGCGTACGCTGCTTTGCAAAGACATCATGTCGCGCGATGTGATCTCCGTGGCGGAAAAGGCGTCGGCCGACGACGCGCGCAAACAGCTGATCGACCACAACATCCGCACCTTGCCGGTGATCGACGCGGACGGACGGCTCTCCGGCGCGGTCGGTCTGCGCGAGCTGACAAGGGCGACCGACACGGTCAAAGGGGTGATGTCTAAGGCCGGCACAGCCTCACCCGACACCCCGGCGATGAGTCTGCTGCCGGTGCTGACCGACGGCCGCAGCCATGCCGTGGTGATCGTCGATGCCGAGCGGCGCATCCTCGGCCTGATCACCCAGACCGACCTGCTCGCGGCCGCCGCACGCCTGCAGCAGGCAGACAGGGCGCCGTTGAAGGCGGTGGCCTAAGCAAGGCTCACCCCCGCAAGCCGACTGCCAGGTCGAGACGCTGCCGCCGGTCATGTCGCCGCGGCGCCCTCGATCAGGCGGTCCGAAGGGACAGCGTCTTCAGGCCCAGGCTAGCCAGGCGGTGCCGGCAAGAAGCGTCACCAGCGTCAGCGGCAGGCCGACCTTAAAGAAAGCCGAGAAGGAAAGCTCCTTGCCGGCAGCTTTTGCCTGCTCGGCGACGATCAGATTGGCAACCGAGCCGAGCAGCGTGAAATTGCCGGCAAGCGTCGAGCTCATCGCCACGACCAGCCAGGCGCGCGCCGGGTTTTCCAGCCCAGGAACGAAGGGCCGGAGCGCCAGCACCGCCGGCACATTGCTCATGATGTTGGAAAGCACCGCGGTGAAGCCGGAGAGCCGCCAGACATCGTCGAGTCCGATGTTCTTGGCCCAGGCGATCATGTCGGGCGTGAGCAAGGTGCGCTCGGCACCCGCCACCACCACGAACAAGCCGGCGAACATGAAGAGCAGCGGTCCGTCGATCTCGCGGTAAATGCGCCGCGGCTTGATTGCCCGCGTGACCAGCAGGAAGGCGCCGGCAATGAGCGCCGCCTTCGCGACGGGAACGCCGGCGAAGAAGGCGAGCGCCAGCAACACGCACACGATGGTGGCCTTCAGGACCTGCCCGGGCAGCATGCGGCCGCGATAGACTTCCGGGCTGAGCTCGGCAGGGCGGGAGAATTCGGCCCGGTAGACGATGCGCACGATGACGATGACGCAGAGCAGACCGAACAGCGCCACCGGCGCGAGCGCCAGCGTGAAAGCCGGATAGGAAATGCCGGACAGCGCACCGATCACCATGTTCTGCGGGTTGCCTGTGATGGTGGCGACGCTGCCGCAGTTCGAGGCCGTGCAGGTAGCGATGAGGTAAGGCACCGGGTTGCGGTTGATGACTCGTGTGACGTGCACGACGATCGGCGCCATCACCAGGCAGATCGCGTCATTGACCAGGAAGGCCGAGAGCGCGCCGGTCAGCAGCGTCACCATTACCAAAAGCATGAAGGGCGCGTGGGCATGCTCGATGGCAAAGCCGCCGAGCGCCCGAAACGCGCCCGAGACCTTCAGATGCGCCACGACGATCATCATGCCGAGCAGCAAGGTTATGGTGTCGAAATTGATGGCTCTGTAGGCATCCTCGATGCCGATCGCGCCGATTGCGATCATGGCGGCGCCGCCCAGCAACGCGATGCCGGCGCGGTCGAGCCGCAGGCCCGGAATACGGCCGACGGCGACGCCGGCATAGGTGAGCACGAGGATGAAAAGCGCGCCCGCGCCGGTCCATGTCATTGCAAGAAGGTTCCCTTTGCGTGCCCTGATCCGTCGACGCATCGGGCGGCACCACATTTAACAACGCCAGCGCAAAGGGAAAGCGCACAAGCGCGTGAAAGCCTTATGTCGCTTTCTCGCCTTTCACATTCATAAACCCTAATGTAAAGAATAGTGAATTAACATATGTGACCGATAATCCAGGCGTTGGGGACTAAACGGATGAACACGGTCGTTGAGGCGGAACATGGCGTCCCGTCACGGGAGGAACTGATGCGTCCGCAGGAATGCTCCCGCTGTCACGGGGCCAAGAAGGTTTTCGTTTGCGCGCGCTGGCTGAGCTCGAACGGCCATTGCTGCCCAGAGGGCACGCACCGGCTGAATTGTCCGGGACACAGTATAGTGTGCCTCGAATGCAGTGGGCGCGAGGGCTAGCGGGATTCGCGGATCGGCCGCCGGTCGACCGCAACGCCGCCGAATCCTGTTCGGTGGCAGCAATGGTCATCTGACTGCGATGCGCCCTGCGACGGCAAATGCTTCCGCTCCTTGCCGTCGTCGCGCTGATCGCCGCCTAGCCCGCCAAAACTAGCCGAAACGCAGATCGGGAACCGCGACGCCAGCCGCGAGGCAATCGCCCGGCGGCGAAGCTGAGGGACGCGCTGGCGACACTCTGAGGCCTGGTCGCATCGTGGGCCGTCAGATGCGGCCGAGCAACACCAGGATGATCACGATGACCAGGACGAGTCCGAGGCCGCCGCCGCCATAATAGCCGGTGCCGTAGAAAGGCCCTCCGCCTAAGCCGCTGAAGCCGCCAAGCAGGGCAAGAATGAGAATGATGATGAGAATCGTGCCGAGGCCCATGGTTTCTTCCTCTCTGACAGTGCGATCCCGCGCATTGCTATCGAGGAAGTGAACTCGCAAGCCGCGCGCATGTTCCGCCGACGTCGAAGCCGGCTTCTGCTTTCGGACGACACGATCGGTGGCTCAATCCGCTTGGAACCATTTCGCAGCCGGCAACGTTGGAGCCTGCCCATCCGGGCAATCTTGATAAGAAGGCAGGCAAATGGGCGTATCGATCCTTATCGGCATATTGATCACTTTCCTGGTGGTGATCCTGGTGCTTTACCTCGTGCAACGCCTGCCGCTCGATGCCCGCGCGCGCCAGATCGCGCAGATCATCGTCATCATCATCGGAATCGTTTCGCTGCTCAAATATCTTGCGGTGTTCTAGCCGCGGTCGATATTCGACACCCGGAAACTTCAAAAACCTGGCGTCCCCATGAGAACCCTGTTGATCGCACTTGCCGCAGGCAAAACATTGTGCGCCGGCCCAATGTTGTGCACCATGAACGCCGCCTACGCCCGGCCGGACACACGCGCGATGACTTGCGAGCAGACGCAGATGCTGATCAAAAGTGATCGTGCCGTGGTCTTGAGCACAGGCGCGGACACTTATGACCGATTCGTTCGGCAATTCGGCAATGAGTGCGACTGGCCGGAAGTGCCTGTGTCGACGACTGTTCCCACCAAGGACGGCGAGTGCCGCGTCTATCGGTGCGAGGAGCCGATCAACCTCCCCGACTGACCGTGCTTCTTGCACGCAGGCGTGGAACCATCGCAACTTGTTGCGGGTTTTAGCAGCGGGCAGCGGGACCTGCCGGGGCGAGCGAAATTGGCTCTGTGCATAGCCGCAGGAGGAACAGCAATGCCTGAAATCGCGCGCAGCGGGAGTTGCCTGTGTGGCGGGGTGCAGTTCCGCGTCACTGGGGAGCCGCTCCGGGTCGGCCTCTGTCACTGCAAGGACTGCCGCAAGACAAGCGGATCGGCCTTCCATGCCTACGCCGTATGGCCGCTAAAAGCGTTCGAAACCACCGGCATCACCAGCAGCTATGGCGCTCGGAGCTTTTGCCCCACCTGCGGAAGCCGCGTTCCGTTCGTTGACGACGACGAGGCCGAAGTGACGATCGGTAGCCTGGACGTTGCGCCAACCGAAGGGCTGGTGCCGAGCTATGAACTCTGGATCGGACGCCGCGAGCCCTGGTTGCAGGCCCTGCCCACGGCGCGCCAGTTCGAGCATGACCGAATCGCCGATGATTCGGCCGCAAGCGCTGAAGCCGACCTGGAGCCGCGGCAAAGACTGGCTTAGGTTGATCTCTTGGCAGACTTTAGTCTGAACGACAGAGACCTTCAGTCTGGTGACGGCTTCGGACGTCCGGGAGGACGCCCAGCCGCGGATTGATATGCGCGGGCTTTTCTCGAAGTTTCGCGTTTTTCAACCACCGGTCGGTTTGCCGGTCAATCGGCTGACGCTAGCATTTAGATATGCTGCAAATATGAGGCGGCAAGCCGGCTTGGCTCCCTGCAGCAGCACGCAAAGAGTTTTATTCTTTTTACAAAATATAAGAATTTTCAACCATGCCTCTTGCGGAAATACAGCCTTGGGGTTGTTTCGCCTGCTTGTCCGCCGCGTTTTCGCGTAAAACGCCAAGCGGCAGTTGCAACATCAAAGTGAAAATTCTTTCGGCTCGAGAAATTTTTCTTCGCCGTCTTTCCGGTTATATCAGCATGACATCCCCGAATTGCCAGTGGCAGCAAGTCTTATGACTTCCGGCCTTGTACAAAAGGCCATGTTTGTTTCTTACCGTTTTTGCGACATAGTGCTGCCAAAGCTTGAAACCGGACGGGGCGGTTTTCATGACGTCGGCGCCTGAACACGGCCGCAACATGCACATGCGGTATCCACCGATCGACGGGTTCTGGACCTGGGACATCAAGCGCGACCGCGTTTATGGCGACGCCAATCTTTCAGATTATTTCGGTCTGACACTCGATGAGTTCTCTCATGGCGCTTCGCTTGAACGATGCATGCAAAGCATCGATCAGGACGATCGTTCACGGGTTCGGCTGGCGATCCGCAAGGCCGTGGAGCGCAGGTCCGCATTCAGGGAGGTCTATAGGGTCCATTCCGAAAAGATGGGGTTGCGCAAGATCCTGGCCGTCGGCCAATGCTATGTTGACGGGACGGGCGAGGCAGCGCTCTATCCCGGCTGGTTCGTCGATTTGACGGACGACGCCGCGTGCGAAGAGCAGGCGCTGCGCGAGATCCGCAACCATGTCGGGCAAGCCAAGGACCTAGCGCGGTCGATCGGACACGACCTGATGTCCTATCTCCTGGACAACATCGAGGAAGAGGTCGAGCAGCGGCTTAGCGCAAGGCTGGGGAGGCGAAGATCGTCTTGAAGCAGCTTTCGCCGATTGCTCGCGGGTCAATTTCGCTTGCCGCGCCGGCCGACTTCAGCCACGACCATGCGCGCAAAATGCGACTGGGGCGACCGGTGCTCTATGAGCTTGGCCCGCTCCAGGGCTGCATCGCCGTAAAATTCGATCAACACGCCGGCAGCCTTGGCGGCGTCGGCTTTCAATCGGCCGAAATCGGCTTGCCCGCTCTCGCTTGGGGGCTCGCTCCTGGCGATCACGTCAAGCATGGCTTGCAACTTGTCAGGAGTGCTGCCCTCGTCTTCGTGCATGGTCGCCATCCGATTGGGCGCGTAAAATATCGACATTTCCGCGCGATGTCCAACAGCTTCGTTTATCGGGCGTCCTCAGTGCAACCGAGTACAGCTTCACCGCGAGCGAGGCGATAATCTTCGTACAAGCATAGTGAGCCAAACTTACCGCACCGACATTTGGGGGCACCCATGGACCAGCCTAGCAAAATGGAAAACCTGCAATTTGCGCAGGGAATCCTGCGAGAACTTCGCCAGAAGGCGGAGGCCGATGGCGAGAAGCTTCTGACCTACCTGATCGACATGGCTTATCTCGAAGCCAGCGACCGCATCCGCGCCCACTGGATCGGCAACCACGAACACGAAGGCCGCCGAGCCAAGGGCTAAGGCCCGCCGGGCCGGGACAACCAGCCGAAACGCAAAAAAGCCCGCCATGCCTTCCGGCACGGTCGGCAGATCAAAGCGCGTGAAGACTATGTCAACACACCGCGGTCGCTGATTATGACGCGGCCGCCTGTTGACGAACCGGAAGCTTCCAGCCCGGCCGTGCGAAATGGCAGGTGTAGCCGTTGGGATAGCGCTCGAGATAGTCCTGATGCTCGGGCTCGGCTTCCCAGAAGGGCCCGACCGGAGCGAGCTCGGTGACGACCTTGCCAGGCCACAGGCCGGACGCGTCGACATCGGCTATCGTGTCCTCGGCGATCCGTTTCTGTTCATCGCTGGTATAGAAAATCGCCGAGCGATAGCTCGCGCCGATATCGTTGCCCTGGCGGTTTTTCGTCGTCGGATCGTGGATCTGGAAGAAGAATTCGAGCAGCGTGCGGAAGCTGGTCTTGGCCGGATCGAAGATGATCTCGATCGCCTCGGCGTGGGTGCCGTGGTTGCGGTAGGTGGCGTTGGGGACATCGCCGCCGCTGTAGCCCACTCGCGTCGAGATCACGCCGGGCAAGCGCCGGATCAGATCCTGCATGCCCCAGAAGCAGCCGCCGGCAAGGACCGCGCGCTCGGTGGAAGAAGCCATGTCGTACCTCCTTTGGATTGCTCCATAGATAGGCGTTGCGCCTGGATTCTTCCAGCGGCTCGAGCGGGCAAACCGCTGACACCGTGCTCTTGGTATCGTGTGGACGATCTCCCGGTCGATGTCTCGATGCCTGCACGGTGTCGGTCCGCCGCGATCAGGAATCCGGCATTTGTTTGAATCTTCGCACGACCACCTCGAAAACGATGTCCGAGATCCACATGGCCGAGACTCCGATGAGGAAGGCTGCGGCGAGCGTGGTGGTGTCGTCGGCGGCGGGAATTGGCAGGCCGCTTGCCCGGACCCAAGCGACGACAGGCAATGTCAGATAGGCGGCGGCCAAGGCGCCGCAGATGGGCGAGGCAATCATCTCGCGCAGCTTGTAGCGATGGCGCGACAGCGCCCGCAGCACGCCGCCGGCGAGCCCCGCTGCCACGACCTGGCCCTTGATGCCGAGAAGATCGAAGATGTCATGCATCACGGCCTCCAGCCGCAGAGTTTTTCGCCCTTGCGGTTGTGCGCAAGCAGCGCTCTCGCCTCCTGGTCGGACAAGGCATCGACCGCGCTGGCAGAGAGGCGCATCGGCGGCGCGACGGCGCAGAAGCTACCCTTGGCCGTCGTGCAGCCGGCGAGCGCGGCGACGATGGCGGCGACGATCAATCCCTTGCCCATGATTTCAGCTCCTTTCTGACCGCGTCAGCCGGCAAAGCACCGACATCGTTGTCGACCTGGTCGGCGACATCCCGGGCCGCGGCCTCGGCGTCGGCCTGCTTGCTGCGCTCAGCCCTTGCGCCTGCGAGGCGCTGGCGGAAGCCCCAGCCGAGCGCGCCGACAAGGCCGGCGCCGATCGCCAGGATTGACGGATTGGTGAGAAGCCACGCCAGCAGCGCGCTCATAGCAGCGCTCCGATGAGAAGCCCGGCGATAAAGCAGGCGGCGCCGATGACGACATACGGGCTGGCGGCTTCGATACAGGCGGTGAGCAGACCTTTCAGATTTTCCATGGTCAATGCTCCCAGCCGAAGCGGCGCGCGAGCAGATGCCACCACTCGGCCGCGGCGGCGATGGCAAGACCGAGGCCGGTCTCCAGCGCCATTTGAATGTCGGGATCGGCGGAGAACGCCGAGGCGTCGTCGGCGCCCAGAAGGCCGCGCGCGACAAGCACGCCGGCGCAATAGCGCAGGGCGACGCGGATGATGACGGCAGTCATTGGCAGAACACTCCGAAAAGATTGCAGGAAAGATGCGCGGTCCAGGCGATGAGCGAGCCGAGCGCCAGCGCGATGACGCCGGCTACCTTGGAGGGCGATGCGGATTTGTTTGGCAGAGTGGGTGCCTCGCCGGCGGCGGGCAATCCGGCGCCGGCAGGGGTTGCGGCTAATGGAACGTCATCGGGGGATGCAGGCCCCGGCGAAGCGGATCCCTCAGTCGCCGACGGCGCCGCCGACATCAGCAGCGCCTGCCGGCGCACGGAGGCGACTCGGGCGCTCCAGCCCCGGCCGAAGCTCGGCCACGTCGATAGTTTTTTCAGGAAGGCGAGCCGCGCGTCGCACAGCGCATCGATGACGACGCCGGCGGGTTTTGCCCTCACCGCCGCCAGCGTGGCCGGGCCAATGCGGCCATCCTGAACAACGCCGAGCACACCTTGAAGATACTTCGCCGCCCTGCTCGGCCCGCTGTTCACGGCGAAGTCGAAGAGCGCGTAGTCGATGCCGCCGGGGAGTTCGGCGCCGACCACCGCATCCCAGTAGAAGCGCCGGTAGACCGTGGCAACCTGATCGTCTGAGATCCTGCGCAGGTCGGCTTTGGTCGCATCCGCTTTCACGTAGCGGCGGAAATTGGCGAGCGTGACACCTTTCATGGTGGCGCCGCCCGGATCGGCGGGATTGTCCGACCAGCCGCCTTCGGAGGTGAGGACGAGCCAAAGGGCATGCGCAAAGTTGCGGTCCATGGGGGTTCCTTTCCGCTGGGAGGGGCGGGCATGTATGTTTGATGTCGTGGGTAAAAAGGTGCTAAGTTCGCGCAGTATCAGAAGCGGGGAAGCTTAGATGACGTGCGCCTTTATAGGCTCGATCTGCGGCATCGTTTGCGGCGTGATCGCATTCGGTGTATGCGAATATTTTTGGAGCGAAGATGAAGACGACCGCCCGAGCGACAGGCAGGGCTTCAACGATAACCCCCATTCGTTCCCTCCGCCCCTCAAGAGCGTCGAGCGATCCCTGGAATTCATTGACGAGGAAGCGGCCCCACATTGACTTCATGATGCGCCAGCCATCCTGATTGTCGGTCTGCCAAGCTAGCCAGATCTCGATGCGGCCCCTTCTGGTGGCGCCAGGCGAAACGGTGCCCGCCATGTGGATAAAGATGCTGACCCTCACCTCGTCCTCGCCGGCCCTAAGATCTGATACAGGGTCTCCTGGCGTTCGACACCAACATCGACGAAACCCAGCACATAGCCGGCGAAGCCGTAGCCGGGGTTCCGGCATAGCCACCACATCGCGCCATTCCACGCGGTAGCCAGCGATTGGCACCGGGACCCCGTTTGCGAGGAGTAGGCCGTGCCATAGATCGTGTCGTCATCGGTATGCACACAGCACATCACGCCCGGCAACCTGTCCAACTTGAAGGCGGCAGCGATGCCAGCCGATAGCCAGCAAGTGTGGTAGCAGAGCACATAAAGGCCAGTAGAACCGGGGCGGTTAGGCACCAGCGGAGGATCATCATGTCGGTTCACCTGCATCCGCCGTTGCATTGCCTTCCGCCTCTTCTGCCTCACGCCGAGCCTTGATGGCTGCGATGCGAGCCGCTACGTCTGGAAACGCACGGACGGCTGCCGCGGTGTCGCGGACCACCCCGATCTCTGCCGTGCTCACAGGCCCAAAGCCCATCTGAGCGAGGTGGGTGTTCACGAGACCGAACTGCTCGTCCACGTCACCCAATGGGTCTACAATGGTGCGGTGGAACTGCGCCTGTAGCACCTCCCCATCCAGCACCGTCTGCTTCTGCATACGGACTTCCACAGTGCCGTCCTCCTTAGGTGCGATGAGGTCGAGCACCGTCTTCCTTTCGAGCGTCATATGGTTTTCTCCTTATGGGTTAAGCTGTGCGGTAGACGCCACAAACACGAAGGCCCATCCCAAGGGTGGCGTGGCAAAGGCCGTTGGCGAGAGCAGCCGTATTATTTGATGTTGACGCTGCCGTGATGGCTTGTAGTGCGAGAGCACTTGCAGCCGCCACTAGGTTGGCCAACACGGTCACATAGCTGGTGGTTGAGTTGAACCATGCACAGACGAACCGCATACCGTTGGGCGCTGTGGGGCTTGAGGCGAAAGGCAGACCCGCGATGCTTATGGCATTTGCAGCCAGGGTGTTTCCCGATGTTGCGAGGTCAAGTTCCGCAGAGAACCAGCAGACGTTGCCTACCTTGGTGTAGAACCCATTTTGGTTGGTGTAGCTGAACGTACAGCCAGTGGCCGAGTAGGCCGGCGTAAAGGTGCCTTCCTCGTAGTCATCCTGTGTGTTCGGATCGGCGCTGGGGACCTGCGTTACAGGGAACTTGATGCCGCCTCCGGTCAGCACAGGCACGCCCGTAAAGGTCGGCGAGGCCAAGGGCGCAAACGATCCATCCACATAAGCCGTGGTGGCAAGTCGGGTGCTGTTGTTACCGGCCGCTTGCGTCGGTGCCGTAGGGTTGCCGGTAAAGGCGGGACTAGCCTTCGGCGCGAACGTTACGTCCACATACGCCGTGGTGGCGATCTGGGTTGAGTTGGTGCCTGCGGTCGCCGTCGGCGCCGTGGGTGTTCCCGTGAGTGCTGGGCTGGCTTTCGGCGCCAGGCTTGCCACCGCCACGCCGCTGTCCTTCACCAGCTTGCCCGTCGTGCCGTTGAATGTGGCGATGTTGTCGGCCGCGGCCGAGGCCGGCCCTGCCACAAGGCTTCCCACTGCCACGCCACTGTCCTTACCGGCCTTCCCCGTGGTGCCGGCGAAGGTGACGATGTTATCGGTCACCGAGGAGGCCGGGCCTGTGAAGTCACCCACGCCGGTGCCATCCGCGCCCTTGTCGCCAGCGCGGGTGAAGATCAGCCAGATGCCGTCGGTGCTGGTCGGCAAAGTGCCGGCGCCGCTGACATAGGCGAGCGTAAGCTTTCGATAGCGCGTGGCGGCCATCAAATCGTCACGCAGCTTCACCACCTGGCCGTTCTTTCGGTGGAACAGCCTGAATTCCTCAAACCATGCGTGAAGGGTGGAAAACACCTTGAAGCGGCCGGACTGCATGCGGTCGAGCATTTCCATCAGCCCGGCCTCGACCGAAACCGAACCGTCGGCGAAGCGGGCGTGGCTGGTCAGCATGTTCAGCCCGTGGGCGGCATATTGCTTTGCCAGCGCCACACCGGCGCCTTCCAGCGTTTCGCGGCGGCCATCGCGCGGCCAAGCGAAGGGCAGCCAGTCGCCCCAGCCCTTCAGCGCCAGCGCCTGCATCGCCGGCGTCTGCTGCGAAGCCCGGTGAGCTTTCGTCACATAGACGACATCGGCTTCGGTATCCCAGGCCAGCTCGACCGCGGCCGAAGGATGGTCCCAGCCGAAATCGAGCGCGCCGATGCGCGGCCACCAGCGCGGCAATTTGAAGGGCTCACAGGCGATCGTCTCCTCCGCCACCGGGAAGATGCGGCCGGAGCCCAGCACCGGAATGCCTTTCGCGCGCGCCTCGCGCTCGTGCTCGGGAAAGGCAGCGACGATCTCTGCGCGCTGCCCGGGCGAATAATGCCCGGCATCGTCGATGGTCATGAAGGTAACGTGGCGGGACATGGCAAACCTTTCCCTTCTCCCCTTCTGGGAGAAGGTGGATCGGCGCGCAGCGCCGAGACGGATGAGGGGTGTTCCAGCGGAGAGACGCGCTGGCGTTCCCTAGAGCACCCCTCATCCGGCCGCTTCGCGGCCACCTTCTCCCGCAAGGGGAGAAGGAAAGAACTTTACGTCGCGATGTCGTTGACCGGCGCCAGCGGCGCGGGAAGCGCGGCCTCGCCGAGCCCTCGCCGCAACTCGATCTCGATGTCGCGGCAGATTTGTGAGATCGGCACGTCGTTGGCGTTGCCTTCGAACGGATTGGCGCTGCTTTCGCCGACCAGGTCCAGCGACATGTAGACCCAGCCCAGCAGCGCGCTGAACGGGATGGTCAGCCAGATCGAGATCCAGCCGAGCACGCCGCCTAGCTTGGCCATGTCGGCAAAGACCGGAACAACGCCGAAGGGCAGCAAGGTGCAGAAGATGATCATGAACATCGAGCTCACGATCGCGTATTGCCGGGGATAGGGATTGTTCTTGATGCGATCGCAACGCGCCTGCTGGTCCTGGAAGTCGCGTATCAGCTTGATCAATTCGGAATAGACCTGTGTCGGAACGGCTGAGCTCTTCAACAAGCCGTTGACCTCGGCCAACTGCCTGTCGAGAAGTTCTATCGCCGGCTGCGGCGATTTCAGCACGTTTTCGGCTTCCTCGCCCAGCAGCCTGCGCAGTTCCTCGGCGAGCGACGTCTTGTCCTCCTCAATGTGATAGCGGCGGCGCCGGAACTCGATGTTGGCCGCTTTCGCCAGCGACTCCCAAGGCATCGGCCGCCGCAGCGAAAAACGCAGCGCCGTCAGCCAGGCGAGATGGCGGTAGATCAGCCGCCGGGCGTTGGCTGCATCCGTGAAATCCCGGCAGAAGCCGGACAGCATCCGGCTGCCGGCGGTGATCTGCGAAAAGGCCTGCAGAGCCTCGTTGGCGCGGGTGAAGACCTGAGAATTCTTGAAGCCGGCAACGAGCGACACCGTTGTGCCGAGCACCAGCACGACCGACCATGGCACCGAGAACCCCGCGGTCGCCGGAAGGCGGTAGGCGGCGATCGCCAACCCGCTCACCACGACCATGTAGATGACGCTGCGCCGCGACCAGAGTGCGAAGTCCAGCAACCTGTAAGAACGGCCTACATACATTCCTGAAATCCCTTACGGCATGCAAGTCGCGCGACCGCGCGTTCGCGCACCATAAGCGGTGGAAATCGTTTTGAAAGCTCCAGTTCCTCGCCCCCACGCAAGTGGGGAGAGGTAGCGGCGAAGCCGCGATGGAGAGGGGCGGCGCCAACTTGGATAAACGGACACGAGACCGCTCGGAGACGCTGTCGCCCCACGGAGACCCCTCTCCGGCCGCTGCGCGGCCACCTCTCCCCCCGCTTCGCGCGGGGCGAGGAAACCGGCTCAGCCCTTATATCCCTCGTTGACGCAGTCGTTCTTCCAGGCCCAGTCGAAATCGGCCTGCGACATGGACGAGCCGAGGCCCGGTTCGACACAGGGCCCGGCGCCGTCGATATAGACGATGAAGCGCGCTTCCTTGGTGAAGATCCCGACCTTGCTTGCGATGACGCCGCAGGTCTGGCCGCTCGCGCTGTCGCCGGTGAGGTCGACATGCGAGACGGTTGCCGCCGGATCGTTGATCAGGCTCCGCATCCTGGCTTCGGCCGAAGCGATCGCATCGCCGCGCCAATCGCCTGTGGAGCCGGAGCAGGCCGAGAGCAGCGCGCAGGCAAGAAGCAGGCTCGGTATCGGTCGCATGTCGGCTCCGTATCGCGGCAGGAAACTACTCGATCTTCGATTGCGGCCAAAGCGACATCGCAAATCGTGGTTTCGGCACGGTTTCCCGAAGCCCAGTTCCTCACCCCCACGCGAGTGGGGGAGAGGTGGCGCAGCGAAGCCGCGACGGAGAGGGGGCGGCGCCAACCTGGATGAACGGACACGAGATCACTCGGAAACGCTGCCGCCCTACGAAGCCCCCCTCTCCGGCCGCGGCGCGGCCACCTCTCCCTCGCCTTGCGGGGGCGAGGAACCCAAGTCCTGAACCGCCTCCGCGCTCAAAAACCGCAGCACCACGTCGCTCATGCCGAGCAGCGGCGTGAACGTGACGATCGTGATGCCGTCCGTGGCATTCGTACGGGTGAGGCCCTCGGAATAGATATCCAGCGGCGGCTCCTCGTCAAACCAGACGCCGTGCAGCGTCTCGCCCTGCCATTTCTCGCGGCCTTTTTCGTAGCTCTTGAAAGAAAGCACGCTCTCGCCGGTCTGCACGTCGCCGCCACCGCCCCAGCGCACGACGACGCTGTCCAGCGCTCCCGGCGCGCCGCGGCCCATTACCGTGTCGGCGATGGCATCGGCCGGGATCATGCCGGTGCCCCACTCGCTTTGCTGCTGCGGCGGGCCGACCAGCACCCGCTGCGGATTGTCGCGCGTGCCCTCGCCGGTGACGCCGGCGGCCCAGAGCCTGACGGGTTGGCCGAACACCTTGCCCTTCCACCAGCCCGGATAGCGACCGGTGAGGTGCATGGCCCATTCCGCGCCCCCTGCCCTGGTCTTGCCGAGCTGGTTGCCGGCCATGAACAGACGCTCGCGGTGGGTCGCGCCTGCCGAATGAAATTCGGCCTGCCGCTTGTATGGCGCGTAGGCTGCAAGAAGGTTACGGCGCCGCCTGCGGTCCATCTCCTCCAGAAGCGCCAGATAGGTTTGCATTGCTGTCCAGGAGCGGCCGGAGGCTCGCTTCGAGGCCGCGGATACGGCTGCGGATCTCCTCATCGCTCAACTGCCCGAGGCTGGTTTGCTTGGCATCGACACGTTCCGAGAAATCCTTGGCCGAGAAATCCTTGGGCAGCAGCGTCAGCACGACCTTCAGATACTGCTCGGGTTTTTCGGCGCGCACCGCGGCGATGACGCCGGCGCCATGGACGCGGAAATCGGCGCGAAGCGCGGCGGCGAAATCGTCGACGAGCGTCCTTCGCGAGCGCTTCGGGCGGGGCGACGGAGCGGCAGCGGCTTTGGTAGCTTTCGGCTTTCGCGCCGCCCGCTTCGCGCCTACGGCCTCGCGGCGTCTGTTTTCGTCAGCCATGGGTGACAGAATCCGATGGCGCTGCTTTCGCCGCCTTCGCCTTGCGGACCTTGCGGGCCGGCTTCCTGCGCGGCCTTGCCATGGCCGGCCTGGCGGGCCGGGCATCGGCGGACGGCGCGGCCATTGCCTTCAGCCCCGCCGTGGCTGTGCGGACCGCAGCCGGGCCGAGGCCCTGGCGCGGGAAACCGAAACCGGCGACGGCTTCATCAAGGCCACCGCGAACCATACCGATGCGCACGCCCGGCGCGACCTGCTCGAAACGGCCCGAGCGGTGCGGAAGGCTTGTGCCTTCGAATTCGCCGATAGCGCTGACGATCTCGGCGCCGTCATCGGCGGTGACGATGGTGGCATAGCGTGGCATCTGGGCCTCCAGCAGAATGTTGAAAGCGCCGCAGGACAGGGAAGGCGCCGCCAGCGCTTCGAAAGAATGGATGGCGCGAAAAACAAAAAACCCGCCGGCGGCGGGTCGTTGGCGCAAATCAGCACCATGGACAAAATAGTAGCATAGCTGCCTTCACCAGGCAATAGCCTCTAGGTACATTTTCCTAAATTTCTCAAAATACCGGCGGCAAAGCCCCCGTGCGCGCCACACCTATAGATTGAAACGCCGGGCCAGATCACAACAATTTTTGTCGGAACCAACCTTGGTCCGACGGATTCCACCCCTAGTCGCAACGCGACAGATGACCGTCTCGCAACAGAGGAGAAGAGATCATGCTTACAAGGATTCTTGCAGCTTCGGCCTTGACCATCGGCCTCGCGACGGCGGCGATGGCCCAGAACGCGGGTACCGCCGGAAATGACGGCACGGGCAGCGGCCAGACCGTTACCGTCGAGCCGAAGACGCCGGCCGCGCCGTCGCCTGACCAGGCCGCTCCGCCCGATACCGGCACGACCGGCAGCATCACAGGCGGCGACATGAATTCGAACGCCGACAAGAACTGCGCGAATCATCCGCAGGGCGCAATGGGCGATGCCAATAACAGCACCGCCACCACGGTGCAGCCGAACGTGAACGACAACAACTGCGGCAAGTAACTGCGGCAAGCAAGGGCATCGGGCTTGGACCAAGGGCCGTGGAGTTCGCTTCGCGGCCCTCGTCTTTTGGTCTGGCGGCGCGCCTGCGGAAACCGCGGGGGAACAATGGCACGGCTCGGCCGTTCGTTCCCAGGAGGCAAAAAGGAGAGACCGATGGCAGACAATGACACCAGCACCACCAATTCAGCCAACGGCAACGCGAAAACCGCCGCCGCGCGCGCCACGCGCACCCGTCCCGCGTCCCGCAGCAGCGCACGAGCCTCGCGGGCATCGGAAGACGCGATGAAGAAGCAGATCGCCGAATTGAAGCGTGAGGTGAACCGGCTGAACCGCACGCTTTCCGAACAGGCCGGGGAAGCCGCAGAGACCGCGCATGGTTGGTATCGGGGCGCGGCCGACCGGGCTTCGAACCTTTACAGCGGCGCCTCTGACCGCGCGTCGCGCGCGGCGAGCCAGTTGCGCAGCCAGGCGCAGAGCGTTTCGGAGACCGTGCAGCAGAACCCCGGCACCTTCTCGACCGCGATGTTGATCGGCGGGCTGGTCGGCTTGCTGGCCGGCATGGCGATCAGCCGAAGCTCCGCCCCCGAGCCGGACTGGCTGCATCGTTGGCACAGGTAGGCATTTCCGGCCCGGCTATAGAGCCGAGCCGGAAAACAATAGTGAGCGAGGGTTGCCTTGCGGCGACCGCGCGGAAAGGCTGGACCGTCGCGCCCGGCCTTTTTCTTTCCCGCCGGTTTTTTAGTTTCCGAGGTTCTGCTGGGCCTGCTCTGTTCCGGCGGCCGTCCCGGGCTGGTCATTAGCCGATGCTTATGGGATCATTCCCTGAGGGGAATCGCGGAGAGCAGGCATGGACAAACCTGCCATGGCATCCGTCTTTCGGATGCGGCATGTGCCAGCAAGCATTTCGGGCGTTCGCAGCCTGGGCCGGGGCCAGGCCGATCCGATCTTCCATTCGAGACCGCTCGGCGAAGCGATCCGCTTCATCGCCCAGGCCGAGGGCCAATATGACCTCAGCGCCGTCGCTGTCTTCTACGGTGACCGCCAGACGCCGCCGCTCGGCAACCGCGAGATCAGGCGGCTTTGGAGCGAATATGGAGAGCGGTGGATGGAGGCCTAAGCGAGGCTCGCGCATCTCCGGATCGTAACCGCGGCTCGCGCGTTTCACCCCGGTCAATGGGAGCAAAAGCCATGAATGTCGCCAATCTGCAGCTCGAGGGCCTACTGATGGCCGTCGCTTCGGTCAACCAGGTGCTGGTGCGCAAGGGCGTGCTGACGGTCGAGGAGATCGACATCGCGCTGCGCAAGGCGGAGGCCAGCGAAACCAGCGAGGAGCGCTCGGAAGGCATGTCGGCCTCGAGCCGCGACGCCGTCAACTTCCCGATCCGGTTGCTCGAACTCGCCAACCAGTGCCAGCCGGAAGCCGACATGCCGTCCTTCTCGAAGCTGGCGCGCATGGTCGGCCAGATGAAAGAGCCGTATAACGATCAGATGTGAGCATGTGGGAAGGCGCCTTGTCTTGAAATGTTGGCGCCGCCCCTCATCCGGCCTTCGGCCACCTTCTCCCGTAGAACGGGAGAAGGAAAGTTCATGCCCTGCCCGGCCAACCCAGCTTGACGGCCAGCACGCTGCCCGGGCCGTGGGCGGCGGCGTAGAGCAGGCCGGCGGCGAACGGGAAATGCGACATGAAGGCGCCAAACTCGGCCTGGTTTCCGGCCCAGTGCGACGGGCCGTGAAAGGCGAAGCCGAGGAAGGTGACGTAGACGGCGCCGATCAACGCCAACGGCGTCAGATAAGCGCCGGTGAGGAAGGCGATCACCAGCAACGCTTCGAGGATCGCCGCGCACCAGGCCAGGAACAGCGGGAACGGGAAGCCGGCGGCCGCGATGTAGCCTGCGGTGGCGCCGATATCCATCAGCTTGAAGGCGACGGCCATCGCGAACATGGCGGCGAAGATCAGGCGGGCGATGAGAATGGCGGCGGTCTGCCAGGTCGACTGCATTTCCACGGTGTCCTCCGGATTGTTGAAGCGGTTGATGCCCCCAAGGACGGGCGGAGAGAGATGGTTCCGACAGGCGCTGGAAAAATTGTTTGGCGAGAGGCGCCACAACTTTCTCCTTCTCCCCTTGTGGGAGAAGGTGGATCGGCGCTTCAGCGCCGAGACGGATGAGGGGTGTTCCAGCGGAGTGAAACGCTGGCTTTCCTTGGAACACCCCTCATCCGGCCGCTTCGCGGCCACCTTCTCCCACAAGGGGAGAAGGAGAAAGTTGCGGCGGATGGCTGATTGAATCCCGAACGGTGCCGTATTCGGCGCCCCAGCGGTCCGTCATGGCGCAGCGAATGTCCCAGAGCTCGGGGAAGAAGCGGTGGCGGGCGCCGCCTTCGAGGATCTCCACCGGCCTGCCTTTCAGCGACTTCGCGCCGAGCCCGATCGAGCGGTGGATCAGATAGAGGTGGTTGGCGCGGAATTTCTGGAACAGCTCGTCGAACTCGATCAGCGCCTCGGCCACGACATAGGAATCGCCGTGGTCGTAATGCTCGTCATAGATAGTCTCCACGGTCAGCCCGCGGCCGTCGAGATAGGCACGCCTGAAGGCCCGCCAAAGGTCCGGCGGCAGGCGCAGCAAAAGCTTGAAGCCCGGCGATTCCTGGCCGCTGCCATTGCCGAGCTGCAGGCGGATCTGCTGGTACTCCTTGGGCGACATGGTCTCCAGGAGGTCGAGCTGCGCCGTCATCATGCGCATCAGCCGGTGTACGCGGCCCATCAGCGTGACGATGCGATGCGTGTCCTGTTTCTCCAGATAGTCGAGGACGTCAACCAGCGTGTAGGCGATGAGCTTCATCCACAGTTCCTCGACCTGGTGCACGATCTGGAACTGCAGCTCGTCGGCGTTGACCATGTCGGAGAGCGGTTTTTGGCAGGCGAGCAGCTGATCGCATTTCAGATAGACGCCGTAGTCGCGCATCTCGGGGGCCTCGATGCGGGCGTGGTAATCGTTCTTGTCCATGGCTTCTCCTCCTCGCGGCAGGTTTTTCGACCGGGCGACAAGGATAGCGCTCTCGGCTTGAACATTGTTCCTTTCTGTTATTCAAATGACGTGGAATGAAGGACGATCGTCGACATCTCCTGTCATATTGGAGAACGAATGAAGCTGGATGCTCTCGACCGCAGAATAGTCGCCGCGCTTGAGCGCGACGCACGCATCTCGTTCGGCGAACTCGCCGAGGAGGTCGGCTTGAGCAAGACGCCTTGCTGGAAACGGGTGAAGGCGCTGGAAGAGGCCGGCGTTATCCGGGGATATTCGACCCGCATCGACCCGGCCAGGATCGGCTTCGGCATCGAGGCCTTCATTCAGGTGTCGATCGACTTCGAGGTGTCGGATGCCTTCGAGGCGGCAGTGAAGAAGCACCCGCTGATCCGCCGCTGCTACGCCACCACGGGCGAAGCCGACTATCTGCTCCAGATCGTCACCGTCGACATGATGGCGCTCGACCGGATGCTGCGCGAGGAACTCAGCCGCCTGCCCGGCGTGCGCCGCACGGTAACTTCGATGGCGATGCGCGAGATCAAGGGCGACATCTCGTTCGCCGAGGCGGCGGCGCGTGCGCTGAGGGGATAAGGCGAGCGCCAAATTGAGACGTCGGCTCGACGGTATCCCTGTCGGCAATCGAGCCGTGGACGCGGGCCGCGCAGGCCCGCGCCGCATGGTGTCTTTATGGCGACGCAAGGCGCGATCTACTGGTTGGAGGACGCGTGACGAGAATATGGGAGCCTGATCACGGCCGGCTCCCGCTCCACCTTTTCCTTCTCAGCGTCGGCCTTGCGTT
The DNA here is from genome assembly GCF_020165175.1 of Mesorhizobium sp. CA16. Classification (NCBI taxonomy): domain Bacteria; kingdom Pseudomonadati; phylum Pseudomonadota; class Alphaproteobacteria; order Hyphomicrobiales; family Phyllobacteriaceae; genus Mesorhizobium; species Mesorhizobium sp. CA16. The sequence continues at coordinate 60,390 of NZ_JAIUHP010000006.1, read as the reverse complement.
TCGGGCATTCCTCGAAATCATGGTCGCGGCCGCCGCAGTAGGAGCAGCACTTGGCCGGGGTGTCGGGGTTAAGCATCGAGACCATTCCCAAGAATGCACCAAAACGTTTCCCGTTGCAGCAATCGCGTGAAGACGCTGCAATGGCCGTTCAGCCCGATGCCCAGACGCCGCAGTAGCAGGAGCTCGCCGCTTGCGCGGCGGGCTCCCGCTCAATCACCGCTCACGCATGAGCGTGGGGATGACGGAAGTCCCAGACAGCCCAGGCCGATGCCGCGACCACCAGCACGCCGAGAACGACATGCGTGGCCATGACATACGTGTCAGCCGCGAAGTGTAGCAACCAGGGCGACACGATCAGCCAGAGCCCGAGGACGACGTTTACCCATTCTTCCCATTCGGCGAACACCGAAAGCGTCGCGAGCGCCAGCGCGCCGAGAAGAACGCCGACAATCCAGGCGTTCCACGCGGGCACCGTCGCTGCGGTGAATCCGATGACCCATGGTGAGATGAACAGGCAAATCGCCAGGATCAGGGTGATCCAGTCCTGACTCTTTCTTGCTTCCATCAGTTTGCTTGGCATGACAACCTCCATAGACGAAGCTTGACCAAAGCAACTGTATCCGCGTGGACATTGCACGCTTAGCGATTGATGTAATTACGTTTCTATCAGGCTGCAAGTGGCGGGCGGGCAGGCCCGAAACGCGCGTCGCCGGCGTGGGACGGGAGAAATCCCGCCGCCTGCCGCTCAAACGCTGAAGTCGGTGTCGCCCTCTGCCCCGAGCTGCGGAACGACGATTGCCTCGAGCGGCGCGTCGAGCGTCCATTTCACGCTGCCGGGCGAGCGTTCGAGGCTTGAGGAACCGCTCAGGGACTGCGGCGCCACCCGCTGCAGCACCACGGTGCCAAAACCCTTGCGCTCACTCGTCTTCTGCTCAGCTCCAACGGCCGTCGCGCCGGATGTCTCGTGCCACAGAAGATGAAAGCGCCGCTGCGCTTGCGGGCCGGGCTCGACCTGCCAGGTGATTTCGATACGGCCGCCTTCGCCCGCCAGCGCGCCATATTTGGATGAGTTGGTGCCCAACTCGTGGAAGGCCATGCCGAGATTCTGCACGGCGTTGGACTGCAGCGTCAGGAGCGGCCCGGAAAGCGAGATGCGCTCCTCATGGCCGAAAGGCTTCAGATGCTCCTGGATCAGGTCGAACAGGCTGGCGCCGGCCCATTCGGAGGTGACCAGGAGATCGTGCGAGCGCGACAGCGCCATGATGCGCGAACGGATCAGTTCCTCGAACTCGCCCGGATCGGTGGAGCGCTTGCTGGTTTCCCTGATCATCGACAGGATCACGGCGAACTGGTTCTTCACGCGGTGATTGACCTCGCGCATCAAGAGCCGGATGCGGCGCTCGCTTTCCTTGGCAGCGCTGATATCGCGGGCGATCGTCGAGGCGCCGATGATCTCGCCCGCATTGTTCTTGATCGGCGAAATCGTCAGTGAAACGGTGATCAGCGAGCCGTCCTTGCGCCTGCGCACCGTCTCAAAGCTCGGAATGCGCTCCCCCTTGCGAATGCGGCCGATGATCTCGGTTTCCTCGTCTTGCATATGCTCTGGGATCAGCATCAGGATCGACCGGCCGATGGCCTCTTCGGCGGTATGGCCGAACATGCGTTCGGCCGCGTGGTTCCAGTCGGTGATCACGCTGTCCAGAGTCTTGCCGACGATGGCGTCGTAGGAAGAATCGACGATCGCGGCCAAGCGCGCATCGGCGTTCGGATCGTGTCGGAACGTCCCCCCGGGATTGGTCATAGACGGTAATTAGGGCCGGCCGAGGTCAAGGCAATCTGCCGCGAGCGAGCGTGCATCTGCTCAGGGTTTCGAGTCGCTGGAGCCATCTACGACCTTCCGATCCAGCGATATCACGCCGAAATCCTGCGACTTCGCGCCCAGGTCAGCGGTCAGAAACCCATCGGACGCCAGCCCACGGCGCAAAAGCTCGCGCACAGCGGCCGAGCGGCTTGGCATGCGTTTTTCGAAACGCCAGTTTTCCAGCGCCGCCAATTCCTCGTCGGTCAGCATGATCTGCAACCTTTGCGGCCGTTCAAGCTCAACCACTTCCGCCTCCATCCGAGCCGAACACTGTGAGTTAGTATGTGCCTAACTGTGAGTAGAAATAGGAAATGGCCATAAGGCGTCAAGAGGGGATGATTTGCCGATCGGTAATGAAGCCAACGATGCTAAGGATGCGGTGAAACCGCGTTTGATATACTTTGCTAACTGGCTGATTTATTTATTGTTTTTAAAATTTGTGTATTGCCAACCGCACTGCTCCAGCGCATGGTTGCAACAGAGGGATAGACCCCCGCGAAAGGAGGGTTTTCCAATGATGCGAGGATTTTCCAACCGGCTGCGCGACGACTCTCACTGCAAGGTCCAGCAGGCCCTGCGGATCGACGGGATCGTCAACATCATCCGGGTTGCGGAAGAAATCAGGCTCAAGAACCTCGCCGAGAACATCGCCCGCGAGGACATCGAAAGCCTGGTGATGCAAATCGCCCAACTTTACGGGGCGCCGATCGAGTTCGACGACCAGGCCTTAACGGCGCTCGACCTGCCGGCAGCCACGGGCCGCGACAACCGCAACGACCTCGAAAGGGCCCTGTGGGAGCACGCGCTGCCCGACGCGCGGCTCGATTTGCTGCAGCTAGACGAATAGCGGGGCGACGCCGGCAGCAGCCTAGTGCCCCCAACGCCGCTCAGTCCCTGGCGGCCAACTCGCCCAGAATCTCGAGCCCCGTCTCATACCGGTCCGGCGCAACGCCCGCCTGATGAGCTTGCCACAGATTGTCGCGCAGGTCGGCTATCTTAACCGGCAGGGCAAGCTCGTTTGAGGCGGCGCGGAAAATGAAACCCTCCTCGCTCTCGTCCATGCGCCTGGTCAGCGCATCGACCGCCGCCACCACCGGCAGGCCGAAGCCGGCGCCGTGCAGCCGCTCGAGACTCCAACCCTCGCCTTTTTCGACCACGTCATGCAGATAGGCAACCGTCTTTTCGTCCAGCGTTTCGACCGCATCGGCAACCCGTCTCAGATGTTCGATGTAGGGTCTGCCGGTCTTGTCTTTCTGACCCCGATGGGCCTGCTCGGCGATTTTGGCGGCTTGGTGAAGCATGGTCCTTCCGATCTCGTCACGATAAAGCCCGTCCCGGCGAGGGACGGCCGAGGCGGGCTTGCTCGGGTCGGAACCCGGTCCGGATGACGGGCCTTCGGGGAAACTGCGCGCCATCCATGCCGCAAGAACCTCGGCACCGGCCTAATGTTCCAACGCTGCCGGATTTTTGAGGATGCGCCATCCCCAATCCGCGCCACCCGTTCCAGGCGGGATGCCAGCAGGAGGCGCGTCGCTGAAATGAATTCAGACGACACGCTTTAAGTCTTTGTTTTGATGCCCGTCGTCCCAGAACCGCTGCGCATTCTGGGCGACATGCATTAAAAAGAAGCCCGGACCAGGAGCCGGGCAAGAGAGGTCTTGGGAACATGCTGACCGGGGGTCACGCTCAGCGTTTGCTAATTTGGCGGTTCATTATGACGGCCAGATGAAGGCACATTCGTCCGTGTCGTTGTGCTCAGTGCTTGCCTCGACGCAGAAAGAGCTTTCGACAGGAACTTCGCGGTCGTGTTGCCGTTAGCCCTCCGTGTCCAACAGGAGGTCCGGCCATGGACTGGAACCGCGTCGAAGGCAATTGGAAGCAGGTTAAAGGCAAGGTGAAGGAACAGTGGGGCAAGCTGACCGACGACGATCTCGATCGTATCGCCGGAAAGCGCGACCAGCTCGAAGGCGTAATCCAGGAACGCTACGGCCTGGAGAAGGATCGCGTGCGCCGCGACATCGACGACTGGTACAGGATGCAGGGCTGGTAACACCGGCTCCCCAAAACGAAGGGCGTTGCCTCGCGGCAGCGCCTTTGAGTAAGCCGGTCACCCGCGCGACGGCGGCGTGTCCGTTTCGACCTGCAGGTCGGGCGGCATGAATGGCTCTGATGGGCTACCATGGCCGAGTTCCGCCCGCGCCGAAGGCGCGCTGGATTATCCGGATCGGCTTGCCTTCGCGAGGCGCCTGGCGCGCCGCCTTGCGCCGGTTCCAGAAAGGCGCCGCATCGGGGATCAGCCACGGATCTCATGGTCCGCCGCCAGCGGGACGCCCCCGGATATCAAAATTGCAGAAACGCATGAAACATGCCGCCGCCTCGAAAGTTCCTACCGGAAGGAGTTGGCTCATGATCAACCGAGGCGACGGCGCCGAACCCGGCGATGGCAAAGCGGCTCAACCAGCACAGGGCGATGTGGAATTGCTTGCTCGCCGCCTGGCAAAGGATACCGACATCTCGGAGGACGAAGCTCGCGAACTGATCAAGCTTATCGGCCCTGACTGGACTTCACTGGTGAGAGAGGCGAGGTTCCTCAAGGGACGGCACTGATCAAAGGCTTGTCGGGATTTTTCCCGCAGCCGGGGCGACCATCTCAGGAAAGGGTGAACCCAGCCCGGCCGCCACGGCGCCGCTCACGCCGCGCCCCTATTTGGCGGCGGCCTTCTTCTTCACCTTCTTTGCCGGCTCCTCCACCGGCTCCTGCGCAAGCCTGGCCTTGCGAAGACGCGCCGTTTTGGCAACCCTGGCCGCCGCCTCGCTGTCGATGATGGCGCGCGCGGTTTTTGTAGTGGCCTCGTTCTTGGCGTCGCCTTTCGGCTTGAACACATTCGTATCAGCCATGTGCTACCTCGCTATGCAAACGAAAAAGGCCGGGCGAACCCGACCTTCCCTCAAAGCCCCAGCGCCAGTGCCGGTACATCCGTGGTCAAAGGCGCCGACGCATGGCTTAGGCTGCCTGGAGGTTCTCCGCGGCGCTCTTGCCGCTGCGAGCGTCCTTGACGACGTCAAAGCTTACCTTCTGGCCTTCGACGAGAGAACGCATCCCTGCGCGCTCCACGGCGGAGATGTGAACGAACACGTCCGGCTGGCCGCCGCCCTGTTCGATGAAGCCAAAGCCCTTGGTGGCGTTAAAAAACTTCACGGTTCCAGTAGTCATACGATTTCCTTTCAAATCGACGCAAATTACCGCCGCTTGGCCGAATGCCAAACGTCACGGTTTTCGAAATTGAGAGGGAAGATCGTCGGGCGCAAAGGCCCTGAAACAACGTTCGTTCAACAAGATCGATGTCACACATATAGCGTTTAAACTGACTCCCGGCAAGACAACCCCCGATATATTTATGCAGGACCCTTTTCGGCACCCGACCCGATCCGCTCTCTGATGCGAAAGTGACGATGACGGCGGAACCGACGTCATCGCCGCCAGTTACTCACCATCTTCGTTAGCTCTTGCTTATCTACGCAAAACACCTGTCCGAGCCTGTCGTGCAAGTCGCTCCGATTACCCCTGGCCTCGGCTGCCATTGCGCTAGCGCTCGGCCGGGCATGGAAGAACCAAGGATGGCCGAAGTCGGTTCGCACATCGAGAGAGAACGAAGCAACACGTCGGCGAAGGGACCTTTGCAACGGTTCTTGCGTACGATCGGCCCCGGTTTTATCACCGGCGCATCCGACGACGATCCCTCCGGTATCGGAACTTACAGCCAAGCCGGCGCGCAGCTCGGTTTCGATATCGGCTGGACCATGCTATTCACCTTCCCGCTGATGGCGGCGATCCAGGAGATCGCCGCCCGCATCGGCCGCACCACCGGCAGGGGGATTTCCGGCAACCTCAGCAGACACTATCCCTCCCCGCTGCTCTGCGTCGTGGTGGTGCTGCTTTCCGTCGCCAACGTCATCAATATCGGTGCCGACCTCAGCGCCATGGCGGACGCGTTGGAGCTGCTCATCGGCGGGCCGAGCCCGCTCTATGTCATCGCATTCGCGATCGTCTGTATCTGCGCGATCGTCTTCATCGACTACACCCGCTACGTGAAAGTGCTCAAATGGACAACTTTGAGCCTCTTCGCCTACGTCATTGCCATGTTCGCCGCGAATGTAGCCTGGGCCGATGCGGCCAAAGGCCTGCTTGTTCCGCACATTGAATGGAGTGGCGCTTTCTTCACCACGCTGCTCGCGATCCTCGGCACGACGATCTCGCCTTATCTGTTCTTCTGGCAGGCCTCGCAGGAAGTCGAGGAGGAGGAACTCAAGCCAAGCGCCAAGCCGCTGCGATGGGCGCCGTGGCAAGCTTCCAGGGCATTCCGGCGGATACGCGCCGATACGCTGGTCGGAATGGCGTTTTCGAATTTGATAGGTGTCGCGATCATCTTCACCACGGCCGCCACGCTTCACAAGGCGGGGGTGACCGATATCGCTTCGTCCACGGACGCGGCCAAGGCTCTGGAGCCGGCCGCCGGAAAGTTCGCCTTCATCATTTTCTCGATGGGAATTATCGGCACCGGGCTTTTGGCTGTGCCGGTGCTGGCGGGGTCAGCGGCTTTCGCCGTCGGCGAAGCCCTGCACTGGACGGTGGGGCTGCAGCGCAAGCCGAAGGAAGCGTTGGCGTTTTACGTCACACTCGCCGCCGCGACCGCTCTTGGCACCGGGATCATGTTTACCCCGATCGACCCGATCAAGGCGCTTTACTGGAGCGCCGTCATCAACGGCATATGCGCCGTTCCCGTGCTGATCGTCATGATGCGGATGGCCGGCCGCAAAGACATCATGGGTGAATTCCCGGTTCAGGGTTGGCTGCGCGCGCTGGGATGGCTAACGACAATGACAATGGCAGCCTCGTCAGTGGGCCTCATCGCGCAGTGGTTTGCGTGAATCCCGAGCAGGGGAAAGCGGCTTTTCAGATGCGACAGTCGGGCGATTCATGCGTCGGTCCGGCCAATTGCCTGGCCGCGGCGGTGCTTCGTCGTCGTCAATAACAATTGATGCTTTTAGCTGTGTCGCCGCATGTATTTCTTTCTGGAACAACTTTGGTCGGGCCGTGTTGGTGGTGATCCAACCCCACCAGGAGATTCAGAATGGCGACGACGAAAGCGGCCTCGAACAAGGGCCTCAACGAACTTTTCCATGACACGCTGAAGGATATCTATTTCGCCGAGAAGAAAATCCTGACGACGCTGCCCAAGATGGCGAAGGCGGCGCAGGACGACGCGCTGAAAATGGCCTTCGAGAAGCATCGCGACCAGACGGAGGAACATGTCGCCCGTCTCGAGGAAGTGTTCGAGGTGATCGATAAGAAACCGGCGGGCAAGACTTGTGCCGCCATCATAGGCATCACCGAGGAAGGTGCCGAGATCATGGACGAGTACAAGGGCTCGCCCTCGCTCGACGCCGGCCTGCTGGCTGCCGCCCAAGCCGTCGAGCATTACGAGATCTCTCGCTACGGCACGCTTAGGACCTGGGCGCAGGAACTCGGCCTGACGGAGGCCGTCACCTTGCTCGACAAGACGCTGAACGAAGAAAAGGAAACGGACGCCGCGCTCACCCAGCTTGCCGAATCCGCGGTCAACGTCGCGGCTGAAGCCGCATAGCGGACGATCCGCTGACGCCGCCGAGCCCCGGCAGCTTGCCAGGGGTCTCTGCCACATTGCAGGTCTAATCGAACGACGGCGGCCGCTGCCCGCGCCACCAACGATCTTAGCTGTTTGTTGGACCGATAATTCGTCGTGGATGGCAGAATTGGCGCGCCGGTTCTTGCAGCGACCCCGGGCCTCTTGACGGTCAAGATCTACAAACCCATATCGCCGCTGAGCTTGGGCCGCTGTCGGCACCAAGCCGTTGCCTGAACTCAATTGTTCGTTCGATTGGAGGACGTTATGAACGATCGCATGTTCGACAGCCCTGTTTTCGTGAAGAGCGGAGACAGCCTCATCCAGGAAATCGCGTGCCTGGAAGATGCCCTGGAATTTCTTTACGCGTGGCCCAAGAACAGGCGCGGAACCATCTTTGAAACGGCACTTCGTGCCTGCCAGCGGGCATTCGACAGCGGCTATCCGCTGACTGCCGCCAGAGATGCCTTTAGCGGTTTCGCAAGGTCGGTCAAAATTCTCGAGGACGTGAGTATGCCCTTGCCATGGATGACCGGCAAAGGCGGCCGCGGCGGCGGACTGACTGTTTGAAAGTTTCGCGATTATGGGAGTTCGCGATGCTTTCCAAACCTTTCGAGAAACCCCTTCGCGTTTGGGTCGGACTGGGCTTTCCCCGGCAACTGAACACCGTCGTCGATGCCTATCAGTTCGCGACCGACTGGTGCGGCAATAGCCCGGAGCAGAAAGCGGCTATCCGTGCCTGCAAGGCGGCTTTGGCCGGTGATGTCGACGCGGAAACCGCACGAGGCGTTTTCGCCGCATTCGCGCGCAAGAAGGATATCCTTGTCGAGGACGGACCAATCCCCCTCGCGATAGAAAAAGCTCGGCCGTCAGATTACCGATGAGGATCGGGGCGCGCCCCGCGACCGCTGTCGGGGCGCCTCACAGCGTGCCGCATGTCATCCGGTCCGCCCCTTGGCACTGGATCGTTGGCCTCGAATGAACGCCCACCAGTCGCGGGAATGATGGGCGTTCAAACAGTTGACGATGAAGGGACTCAAATATCCGTCAAACCGTCCCACAACCACCAACGGCGGGCCAAGGTTTCACTGCTTGGACCAAAGCGGCGCTGCGTGCGACTTCAGTCCCAAGTGAGTTGTATGTCGCGGCCGGGCCGGCCTGCCTTCCCGGTTTCCAGCAAGTGCCTCATACCGCCACCGTCTGGAGGAACATCGGCTAAATGGAACTTCGATCCTGATTGTCTGTTCATTGGAAGGCGGGCCAACATGACCAGATCGTCGCTTCATCTTCTCAAGGGTACAGGGTATCTGATTTCCACAGTGAGCGTGGCGCTGCTGGCGATCGTCAGCTGGGACAGTGCCTCGAAAAGTCCGTTGCTGATTGCTTGTCTGCTCGGCGGAGCCGCTACCTCGGTTATCGGCATGTTCTGCCGCTGGCTGTCCTACGAAATCGAGAAACGGCAGGAAGAACGGCGGTAAGGCACGAGCCCGGCGACGAGGTCGTATTAGCCTGAGCGGCGCAAGACCCCCGTGACAAGCAGAGTGATCAGGCTGCCGAGGACAATCCATAGGACGATCCCGCCGCCGGATGCCCGAGGCGCCGCCGCGCCGACACTTGCACCAGCGTCGGCCGGCATCGTCGTCCCCGGTTTGGCTACTTCTTCGGCATGGTGCGGCGCAGCCCGGTCGGTTGCATTCGCAACGACCGGCGCGAGGTCGCGCCGGCTGCCGCGCCGTACCGAATAGGCGCGGGTAATCTCGGCACCGAAAAGAAAAATCTGTGCCGAATAATAAACCCAGACCAGCACCACCATCAGCGCGCCCGCCGCTCCGTAAGACGTCGCTATGGCGCTGGTACCGATGTACCAGCCGATCAGCGATTTGCCGATGGTGAAGAGCAACGCCGTGACCGCAGCGCCGATGCCGACATCGCGCCATTTGAGCGTGCGGTCCGGCAGGACCTTGTAGATCGCGGCGAAGAGCAGCGCGATCAGCACAAAAGAGACGATCGTGTTGATGCCGCTGACGATCAGCGTTCCAAACGGCAGGCTGCGGTTAATGACTTCGCCAAGCGCGGCGATTGCAGTGCTGGCTGCAAGCGACACCAGCAGCAGGAAGCCGAGCGCCGCCACAAGTCCGAGGCTCACCGCCCTCGCCCGCACCAGGCGCGAAAACGACACGCTGGTGGGCTTGACCTTCCAGATCTCGTTCAATGTCTGCTGCATCTCGCCGAAGACGCCGGACGCGGTGATCAAAAGCGTGACCAGCCCGATCAAGGCGGCCAAAGTACCGGACCCGCGCTGCGAGGCGGTCTCGACCGTTGCCTTGAGAAGATCAGCGCTCTGCGGTCCCATGACGCCCGATATCTGTGCCGAGAGCGCCAATTGCGCAGCATCGTTGCCGATGACGAACCCGGCGATCGCGACCACGATCAGCAGGATCGGCGCCAGCGAGGTGGTGGCGTAGAAGGCCATCGCCGCGCCGTGGCTCAGCGCATTGTCGGCAATATAGCCGGAGACGCTTTCCTTGAGGATTGTCCAGCCTTCGTTGGCCCAGCGCGGCATCTTCTTCCTCTATTTTGGGCGTGGATCCTTGAGGTCGGCTCCGATGGTGGGGAATTCCCCTGCCCGGCGCCTCGCCACCGCTTCGGCCAGGGCTAGCGCGGCGTTGGCTACTTCAACCTGAACGTCCTTGTCAGCGTCGAGCTCGTCATGGCTGGTTGCATAGGGCTTCCAGTAGCCAATATAGCGGTCGAGTTCGGCAATCTCGCCGACGGGATCGAGCTTCATCGAACGCAGCCAGTCGGCAAGCGCATGCCGCACGTTCGCAGCGCCTTCCGTATCGCCATGAACGACAACCGAAAACAACCGGCCTTCGAGATGGCGGGGATAGCTCCAGCCAGCGAGTTCGGCTTGCTTGGCAAGCGCTGCATCCTTGCCCTGCGTCAAAGACGGATCGGGATTGCCACCGTCAGCGCAGACCAGCCGGTCCATCATCAACTTCACCGGCGAGGAGGTCTGGTACCAGTTGACGGGCGTGACGATCATCACGCCATGCGCCTCGACCCAAAGGGGGTAAATGTCGTTCATCCAGTCGTGCACCTGGCCGAGCGAATGGTTCGGATAGCACGAGCACGGCCAGTGGCAGAGCGCCGCCGCTGTCGAGAAGCAGGCCTTGCAAGGGTAGATCCTGCGGCCATATTCGGAAGCGAGCCGCGACAGATCGAGCACTTCAACGGAAAAGCCCGGCCTGCCAGCAATGGCGCGGCGCGCCAGTTCGACGAGACGAAAGCTTTTCGACATTTCGCCCGGGCAAGTATGCTCGCTGCGTGAGGAGCCGTTGATGATCAGGATGCGCGACGGTGCAGTTCTGTCCTCGTGGCGCCGTTGCGCGGCCTTGACCGCATCGTGAGCGGCGATCCATTCGACGGAGAGATCGTAGCTCGGGTCGTGAAAACCCTCCCCCGCTTTGCGGGTCACCGGACTTTTGCGTTCCTCGCTATAGGCCTGCCAAGCGATTTCGGCCAGCCTGCCTATGGCTTCGGCCTCCGGCTCGAAGGCCGGATCGTAGAACAGCTTCCTGTAGCGTTGCTTGAACTCGCTCTCGCCGAGACGCGGGCTGGGCATGCCCTTGCGCGGTTCGACGCCGCCACCGTTTAATTCCGTGTCCACTGCCATGTACTGCCCCAAGCTCGGAGCGGGCCGGGTGGGACAAGAGCTCGACTGCCTTTTCGTTGGCCAGGGCGGGAAGCCGGAGAAACCAGCCCTGTTCTCTTTGCCACCAGGTCCGGCTGACGCGGCCCGCAAGTCACAATCCTGTGCCGGTGCAATGGTTCCCAATGGCACAGGCAGCCCAGCAGGATCGCCAAAAGCAGCGGTGAATTTGCAATGAGAAACAACGGGCCTATATTTAGCTGACTAAGTGATTCATGGCGCGGTGAACCGATGGCCAAGAAGAAGCACAGACGGCCGGCTTCCACTGTTTCGGCGGCTTCCGAGGCCGAGATCCTCGAAGCGGCTTACTTTGCCCGCAAATGCGGCCTCACGCGTGAGGAGGCATTGCAGATGATACGCGAGGCCCACAACTTGCCGGCCGCCAAGGCGACCGAGGGCGAGAAGCGCAAGCATTGAACCCTTGTTGTTGAAGACGGCCTCATTGGCCGGTCTGCGGCGGAATTTCGCCCGGCTTGATCACCGGCATGTCGCTGCCTGTCGGGGGCGGCGGCGTCGCGTTCTTGTCGCCGGTCGGCGGCGGCTTCAGCACGCCGCCGCAATTGCCGAGTTTTTTCGACAGCTCATCCGTGTCGGCCTGCTGCTTTTGTTTCTGCTGCTGGTCGTTGGCGTCGGGCTTGGCCTGGCAGTTCTGCGCCTGCTGGTCGTTCGGCTGGGCGACATTCTGGGCCATCGCCGGCAGGGCCGGGATCAGGGTGACGACTGCAATGAGAAGCGCTTTCTTCATGAGATCCTCCTCATGGGTGTCAGTAACCCCCGATGATCGGCAGGATTTCGCCGGTGATGTAGCTTGAGCATTGCGGCGAGGCCAGGAACACGTAGGCCGGCGCGATCTCCTCCGGCTGGGCGGGCCGCTTCATCGGCGTCTTGGCGCCGAACTGCGAAACGTCTTCCGCTTGTTTTTCGGATGGGTTGAGCGGCGTCCAGACCGGACCCGGTGCCACCGCATTGACGCGGATGCCCTTCGAGATGAGGTTGCCGGAGAGAGCGCGGGTGAAGGCGTGAATGCCGCCCTTGGTCATCGAGTAGTCGACCAGTTCCTTCGAACCCTCGATGCCGGTGACCGAACCCGTGTTGATGATGGCAGAACCCGGCGCCATGTGCGGCACAGCTTCCTGAGCCATATGGAAATAGCCGTAGAGATTGGTCTTCAGCGTGGTGTCGAAATGCTCCTCGGTCAGATCGGCGAAATCGGTCGAGTGGATTTGAAAGGCGGCATTGTTGACCAGCACGTCGAGCTTGCCGAAGGCCTTGAGCGTTTCCGCCACCGCCTTGCGGCAGAAGGCGCGTTCGGCCACGTCGCCGCGCAAGGTGATGCAGCGCCTGCCCTCCGCCTCGATCGCATGCTTAGTCGCCTCGGCATCGCGGTCCTCGCTGAGATAGGCGATGGCGACATCGGCACCCTCGCGTGCGAACAGCACGGCCACAGCGCGGCCGATGCCGGAATCGCCGCCGGTGATCAGCGCGACCTTGTCCTTGAGCTTGCCCGATCCTTGCCAGAAGGGCGCATCATAAAGCGGCGCGGGCTCGATCGCCCATTCCTCGCCGGGCTTGGGATGATGCTGCCTGGGGAAAGGCGGCGTGGGATATCTGCGCGCGCCGGCCTGCATGGCGCCCGGCGCTTCCCGCTTCGGCTTGCTGCGGTCCGTGGCATCGACCTTGCGCTGCACGCCGCGCTGCCTGTTCGCGGCCTTCGCCGTGTCTGTCTTCTTGGCGGTCGCTGATTTTCTGGCTGTATCGGTTTTCGTTCGGCTGCTGGTCGGCATGGTGGTCTCCTTTCGGAGGACAACGCATGCCAACGGAAAAGGTTGGCCCTTGGATCGCCGCACCTCGCCAAGATGCCTGCGCGTACATCAAAGTTAAATGCGGCCGCCCGGCCGCGGTGCTAACGCTTGGTCGCTGGGGGACTCTTCAGGAGGAGTCCACATGGACGTTCGAACTCTCATCGGCAGTCTCTCGGCCGCAATGCTGCGCCGGCGCGCCGCAGCGCCACCAGTCCCCGTCAGGGTGATCCGCGCTTCGCTGGCCGAGGTGCCGCTCAGGCCGCGCCCACGTCCGCCGCACCGCCCGCCGCCGCCGGCCCGGCCCGCGAGCAATATGTAGCCTCGGATTTGCAGCCTCGGACCAGCCGGCCGGATGCAACCGACTGCCGAAGTCATCGTTTACTGCCATCCGCAATTTTTACGGTGAAACATGAAATCCATGCGTACGAACAGTCCGCTTTTTATTCTCGCCGCCACCATGATCACGGCCGCTCCCTTTGTCGGTCTTGCCTGGCGCACGCGCGAATGGCTCGGATGGTGAAGGACCGATGAGCCGTTTCCTGCCCCTCACCATACGCTTCGTCAGCGGCGGCACGATGGTGGTCACCACCGTCGCCGAGGCCAAGAAGGCGCTCGGAGGCGCATGGAAGAACAAGGAGGCGCCAGCCTATCTCGAAGCGGCCCGGCTGGTGGACGACGCGATCGCCGGCACCTGCCGTCCGGCCATCGCCTTTGCCGCCTTCAAGAAGGTCGCCGCGCAGCAGGGCCTGCTGAGGCCTGCCCAGCCGAGTGCCGCGCTTACCATGCTGGACGAGTTGTGGTCGCGCTCCAAGACCCCGCGCAGCTAGATGCCTATCTCGGCTCGCGGGTCATGCTGAGATAGGTTGGGTCGAATTCGGCGATCGCAATCAGCCGCTCCCAGTCAAGGATCGTGATCATATGGTTCGTCCAGCTGACCACGTTCATGCGGCGCAGCGTGCCGATGACCCGGTTCATATGGACGACGGAGAGGCCGAGCACGTCGGCGAGCTCGGCCTGCGACAGCGGCAGATGGAAGGTCATCTCGCGCGTCTTTTTCACCACCTGCAGCCTGACGAACAGCTCGCATATCAAATGCGCGAGATGAGAGGTCTTGGAGCGGCGGCCCATGGCCACGATCCATTCGCGGTGAATGGCGCCATCGACGAGCGTGTCCAGCCACAACAGCCGGGTAAGGTGCGGCGCCTGCTCGGTAATCGTCTTGAGCTTGCTATGCTCCGCTGCGGCGACATGGCAGGGAGATAGCGCGACGATGCCATGGTCCATCGTCTTCAGCAAAAAAGCATGAAGGTCGACGAAATCGCCCGCGACCTGCAGCGAGGTGAACTGGCGGCCGCCATGCTCCAACACCTTGTAGCGGGCGGCAAACCCGTCGATGATGAGCGTGCTGTAGATCGGCCGCGTGCCTTCCGTGACGATATCCTCGCCGGCGGCGACGTATCTTTCGAGCGGCATGGCGCCCGCGAGCAGCGCCTTCTCTTCTTCTGACAGCGCGTCATGCTGGCCCAGGTTGAGGTAAAGCGATTCCAGCATCCGCGGTTCTCCATGCGCAACAGCTAACGCCGCAGGGCCGGGCCGGTTGCAGGCGGCGGCGCAGCAAGGGCCGGCGCAGCGCGGATTCTCCTGGGGATCAACCGCTTGGAACCATGATCGGGGCCAGGGATTGAACTTGCCAAACGCCCGGAGTGCTTCATCGATGGAACGCTACTATTTCGACCTCCATAACGCCGAGCATGGCCAGATTGACGACCACGGGCAGCTTTTTGCCGACCGCGAGCGTGCCCGTCTTGAGGCGTTGCGCATCCTGCACGACATTGCCCGCGACGAGGCGCCCGGGACCGAACAGTTGAAGATCACCGTGAAGCTGCGCACCGAGAAGGAGCAGATATTCGAGGCTTCGCTGACGCTGGACTCGGCCTGGAAGTGAGGCCTTTGCCATCAGCATCGCATCCCGCCGGAGCCAAGCATGTTCGCCGATTTTGACACATTGGAAATAGACACCGGCGAGGCGCGTATCTTCGTCCGCCATGGCGGCAGCGGGCCTGGCCTGCTCCTGCTGCACGGCTTTCCCGAAACGCATGCGATGTGGCGCGACGTGGCGCCCAGCCTGGCGCGGGATTTCAGCGTCGTCTGTGCCGATCTGCGCGGTTATGGGCAAAGCTCCTGCCCGCCATCGGCCGCCGACCATGCGCCCTACGGCAAGCGCGCCATGGCGGCCGACATGGCGGCGCTCATGGGGGACCTCGGCTTCCAACGTTTCCTGGTCGCCGGCCATGATCGCGGCGGGCGCGTCGCCTACCGGCTGGCGCTCGATCATCCGGACCGTGTCGAGAAGCTCGCCGTGCTCGACATCGTCCCTACCGCCGAGGTCTGGGACCGGGCCGATGCCAGGATGGCGCTAGGCTTTGGCCATGGTCGCTGCTGGCGCAGCCCGAGCCGCTGCCGGAGACGATATTGGCGGCGACGGCCGAAGCAATCGTCGACAATGCGCTTTCCGGCTGGGGATCCACAGCCGACGCATTCCCGCCCGGCGTACGGCAGGCTTATGTCGATGCGCTGCGCGATCCGGCGCATATCCACGCCATCTGCGAAGAGTATCGCGCGGCGGCTTCGCTCGACCGGCTGCACGACCATGCGGACCGCGAGGCCGGCCGGCGTATATCCTGCCCCGTGCTGGCGCTGTGGAGCGAGCATGGCGCGCTGGCCGATTGGTATCGGGACGAAGACGGACCGCTGGGCATATGGCGGAACTGGGCCGACGATGCCAGCGGCGGGGCGATGCCCGGCGGCCATTTCTTTCCGGAGGAATCGCCGATCGAAACGGCGGCCACGCTCGACGCCTTCTTTTCCGGAAGATAGAGGCGATCCTTTCCGGCAGATGGCGCCGGCCGGCCAAGCGGCCGGTCGGCCTGGCTCACCTCAGCATCAGCCAGAGCAACGGCAGGGCCGCCAGGCCGATCGCCATTGCGATGAGCGCGGCATGGCCGAGACGCTCTGCGCGCCTGGCAATATCGGCGACCTCGTCCTCGTCATTGATGATGTCGAGGAACGAAAGATCGGCAAGGGTGGTACGCTGGTTGTCATTGGCAGGCAGGCTTTCGGCATCCTGCCGAGCGGGCTTTGCAGAGATATAGGTCAAAACGTCGTCTCGCTCCGAGGTCGGCTGCGCGGCCTTCTGTTTATGGATAACGGTGCCCGCCGGAATTGCGCGGGGCTGACCGGCGGGCACCATGATAGCCGGCGATGGAGGGGGCTTTCTCGTCGGCCGCTCACCAATTCGCAAAAGGAGGTTTGGTTGCACAAGCCAGCCCAATGCGCTGGCCGGATCGGACTTCAGTCTGACGAGTCACAAAATGTTTCGACCGGAACATCGGTTGCCGGTGCCTGTTGCCCTTACTCAGGGATGTTGGACGCGTCCTTGAATCACCCTCAAGAAAATCCGAACCAACGGAGAATTCGATATGCCCAATCAAGGCGGAACCCACGAACAGCACGTCAAAGCCGGCCAGCAGAGCCACAAGAACCGCGAAGACCAGCATCGCGGCAGCGGGCAGCAGCAGGCCGAGGACCGCAACATGGGTCAGCGGAACGCCGGCCAGCACCGAGGTGGCAGCGGCAACTTCGCCGAAGACCGCCAGCGCGCCTCCGAGGCCGGCCGTAAAGGCGGTCAGCGCTGAATTCAAATGGCGTCCGTGTCCTTCACGGACGCCATTTCATCTGCCCGCGGGATCGACCCGGCGATGGAACTTCTGCCCCGCCCTCCAGTTCCTCTTCAGTCGGTTGCCCAGGCTGCCGCCGCAGGATGTTTGAACGGAGGCATCAATGTCGCTGCAAACGCTTCATCCCGAACAGGTGGATGAGACCCGCATGCAAGCCTACTCGACCTTCGGCCCGTTGCTGATCCAAGCTCTGGCGCAGAAACTTGGGCACTGCCAGGGCATGCGCGAGTTGGACAAGCTCGAACAATCGCTTGTTCGCCTGGTCGAGGAGACCGACGTCGCCGCCCCGCACGGCGAGGAGATGAAGGAATTCGCCGTCGAACTCGTCGTGTCGACGCTGCGCAATGTGCGCGAGCATCCCGACGCCAAGCAAGATCTGGAAGAGATCGACGGACGTCGCGCTGAAGGCCGTTCGGAAGACCCGGATACGCTGGAGGAGCAGTTGCAGTCCGGCCTTGAGGACTCCTTTCCGGCAAGCGATCCGCCGGCCGTGGTCTCGACCGCAATCACCGGCGGCTCGAAGGACATCGTCGGCACCGACGAGGTGCTGCGCCGCAAGAAGGAAGCGCGCCGCAGGCACACCCAGACAGCGGACTGATACGGCGGAAATCGAAGGAGGCCTGCGATGACCCAGGCGAACGACAATATACCGAACCGGCCGGGCGCCGCCGATGCGACGGCGACCGGCAATTTGCCGACCAAGGGCGGCGACGATCCCGACGTGCGCTTCCTGGCGGAGAACACCGATCTGTCGCCGAAGCAGGCGCGCGAACTGATCCGCGAGCACGGGCACGACCGCGACAAACTCTTGAAGATCGCACGGACCATGAAAGCGGAAGGCTGACGGTTCTCCAAGGATGGAGGGCAAACGGCTTTCTCGAAAGCGAGGTTAAGATGAGCAATTCACCCAATACCGGACGTCCCGGAACCTCAGATCAATGGCCGCGCTGGGAAGGCCCAAAGGCCAACAAGCCGCGCGGCTATCTGCCGGCCAAGGATGATCCCGACGAGGATCGCGACGCGGCCGACGAGAACAACAAGGATCCGGAACGGGCCGACCTCGGCGACGTCGCCAAGAAAAAGGGTTCCTGAGACTCCCAATCACTCAGTGCAACAAGGAGCAGGACAATGCCACGCGGAGATAAATCGAAATACACCGACAAGCAGGAACGCAAGGCCGACCATATCGCCGAAGGTTACGAGAAGCGCGGCGTGTCCGAGAAGGAAGCCGAGCGCCGCGCCTGGGCGACGGTCAACAAGGATGACGCCGGCGGCAAGAAGGCAGGCGGCTCCGGCCGCGGCAAGCACACCGGCCATCCGGCGGCGCATAAGGGCGGGAAGGCTGGCGGCAAGGCGTCGGGCGAGCGATCCGCGGCTGCGCGCTCCGCTTCCGCGAAGAAGGCAGCGGCCACGCGCAAGCGCAACGCGGAGCACCACGCCCATCATTGAGGACTTTGCCTTCTCCCCTTGTTGTGGAGAAGGCAAGAGCCTCACAGCGGCATCTCCGAGGTCTGCTTGATCGTCTGGCTTGGCACATCCGTCTTGACGTTTTGCACGCCCTTGATGCGGCTCAGATGCTCCGACTGGAAGCGGCGGTAGTCGTCGATGCCGGCCGCCGCGACCCGCACCATAGCGTCGCAGTCGCCCAGCATCAGATAGCACTCCATCACTTCGGGGAATTTCGCCACCTCGGCGGCGAAATGCTCAATCGTGTCCTCATCCTGCTGCTTCAGCCAGATGCGGGTGAAAAAGCTCTGGCCCCGGCCGATCTTGGCCGGGTTGAGCACCGCGACGTAGCGGTCGATGACGCCAGCCTCCTCCAGCAGCTTGACGCGCCGCAGGCAAGGCGACGGCGAGAGGCCGACTTCCTTGGCCAGATCGTTGTTGGCCATGCGCCCGTCGCGCTGCAAGGCGCGCAGAATGCGCCTGTCGATCTCATCCAGCCTCATCGTGCCAAATTCCAATCTTTTTCTTGAACACGCCATTCAATGCTAAATTTTGGCAGGAACGACGCATCTTCGCAACCCGATTGCGAGGCAATTCGGCTATAGTGCCCCACCGATAGCAACCCACAACCGAGCGGGAGAACGGCGGCCGCGAGGCCAGCCGAAAGCAAAGCCATGAGCGTTTCCGAGATCGCCCTCGCCGAGGGTCAAAGCACCGATGGACGCGGCGGCGAGTTCCGGCGCGGGCTCGCCGCTTCGACTCCGGTGCTGCTCGGCATCATCCCCTACGCGCTGGTGCTCGGCGCGCAGGCCGCGCAGAAGGGCCTGAGCATGGCCGAGGTGCCGCTGATGACCGGCCTCAACTTCGCCGGCGGCTCAGAATTCGCCGCGATCCAGCTCTGGACTTCGCCGCCGCATATCCTGTTGATCGCCGCCATCACCTTTCTGGTCAACAGCCGGCATTTCCTGATGGGCGCCGCACTAGCGCCGTTCATCAACCATCTGCCGAAGCGGCAGGTTTTTCCGGCGCTGTTCCTGATGTGCGACGAAAGCTGGGCCGTAGGCCTTGCGGATGCGCGGCGCCGCGCCGACGCCGACATGCGGCCGGCCTTCAGCCTGGCCTTTTATCTGGGCGCCGCCCTGCCCTTCTACCTCGCCTGGGTGGCATTCACGACCTGCGGCGCGGCAATCGGGCCGGTGCTCGGCGACATCGAGACATACGGTTTTGCCTTGGCTTTCCCGGCTGTCTTCCTGGTGTTGCTTCGGGGCATGTGGACGGGCTTTGCCGCGGCGCGGCCCTGGCTGGTCAGCCTGGCGGTGGCGGCGCTCACCTATCTCGTCGTGCCCGGCGCCTGGTATGTGGCGGCCGGTGCGCTGTCCGGCCTGGTGGCCGCGTGGTTCCTGGCAGGTGAGAGATGATCGATCCGATGACCGTGCTCGCCATCCTGGCGATGGCCGGCGTGACGTATCTCACCCGCATCGGCGGCTATGTGGTGCTGAGGAACCGCGCGCTCGGCCCGCGCGCCACGGCGGTGATGGAAGCCGCGCCCGGCTGCGTGCTGATCTCGGTGATCGCTCCGGATTTCGTCTCGAAGAATCCGGCCGATCTGGCGGCGCTTGCAATCACGGTGCTGGCGGCGACACGGCTGTCGATGCTGCCGACGGTGGTGATCGGGGTGGCTTCGGCGGGCATGCTGAGATGGCTGATAGGCTAGCTGCCTCAGCCGCCGTAAAGCCCGAGCTCGTCCAGCTGGATCGATGCGGCGTCGCCTTCGCCAGGTCCGTCCGCATGCTGCTTCAACGCGGCATCCAGCCTTTTGCTATCGCTGCCTCGCGGATCGGCTATCGCGTCGACGAGCCTATCGAGAGAAACGCCAAGCTGGTCCAGGCCAAGCTGTCTCTCGATCTCGGCGATCGCCGACGGCGATTGCCGTTTCAACGCTTCGACGGCGTTCTTGATCGCCGTACCGTAGGACGACACTGACTCATATTCGGCCTGATCGATGCGGAACTCATTGCCCGCACGTTCCATCAGTCGGACCTTCGTCGCCGTGATATTGAGGTTGTCGAGGCTGAACTTGGATGCTGGGGCCGTGGGCTCCGCCTGCATGAGCGGCGAAGCCGCGGTGCCGACGGCGCTGTGGCTACTGGCAGCCGGCCTGGCCGTCGGCAACAGGCGCTGCGGCTGCAGGGTCACAATGGCGATGTTGACGGTCGAGGACATTACGGGTCTCGCAGGCGGCCCTCCGTCATGGTTCGGACGCCGGACAGTCGAGCCAAGACGTCATGTCCCGAGCAAAGCGTTTCACAGGCAATTAGCCCAGTTGTCCTAAGAGTTCGATAGAAGGATGGCTCACCTTTTAACGATGGGCGCGTTATCACCCCAAGAGTCATTCGTCCCCGCCACCGTCGTGGCCGCCGCTGTCTGCGCCGCCGTCATGGCTGGCACCGTCCCCGCCTTCGTGATCGCCATCATGATCGTCGCCGTCATGATCGTCGCCCTGATGATCGCCGTCCTGGTCGCCTTCATGCGAGCCGGTAGCGGCGCCGTCGCCCTTGTGCCCGGCCTCATCATTGTCGGCGGCTTCATTGTCGTCGCTGACGCTGGATGTATTGACCTGATCGTCGTCAGGGTCGGCTGCGGACGCCGCCGTCAACCCGCCGCCATTGTCGGAGCCCGCATAGGACGACTGCGTGGCGAAGATGCCGAGCAGGCCGATTGCAGTTGCCGCAAACAAGGGAAGGGTTTTCATCCACGCGCTCCGGTCCGTTTTGTGAGATCGGATCATCGTCGCGCCGGATTACGACCCCCTTAAATGAGTGATTGCAATTTTAGGAACGTCTTATTTTTGTGCCGACCTAGCATGCGGCCGCGACGGTGACGCAGTGCCGCTTGCGGCTCTTGCCACGATCGCTTCCAGCGGCTCGGGCCGGTGCAGGAAATAGCCCTGGCCATAGGCAACGCCCATGCCCATGAGGATCTCCAGCGCGTTCTTTTCCTCGACCTTCTCTGCCACCACGGCAGCGCCCATCGATCGGGCGATACCGGTGATCGCCGAAACGATCTCGCGGTCGAACCGGCTTTCGGCGATGTGCTCGATGAAGGAGCCGTCGATCTTGATAGCATCGACGGGGAAGCGCCTGAGATATTCGAACGAACTCATCCCGGCACCGAAATCGTCGAGACTGACGCGGCAGCGGCGTTGCCTGGCCTTGCGCACGAACTCGGCCGCGGCATCGAAATTGGTGACGGCGGCGGTTTCGGTGATCTCGAAGCCGATGGCCGGCGCCGGCGCGCCACTGTCGGCGATCGCCTCGTCGACGAAATCCCAGAGCTGCGGATCGGAAAGCGTCTGCGCCGACAAATTGAAGTCCAGCGAGATGGCGCCCGCGCGCATCGCCTCGCCGTGGCGCGTCAGCGCGGTGCGGATGATCCAGCGGTCGAGCCGGGCGGCAAGGCCGAAGCGTTCGGCGACCGGCATGAAATCGCCGGGCGGGATCATCTTGCCGTTGCGGGCCTCGAGCCTGGCCAGCACCTCGACGTGGCGGCTATCTTCCCATGGCTGGCCGAGCCGATGGATTTGCTGACCGAACAGCTTCAACCGGCCGTCCTCCATCGCATCGACAAGGTCCGCGGCCAACCGTGCGGCATTGAGGCCGGCGCCCGACGTCGTTTCCGGCGAGAACACCGCGAAGCGGTCCCGGCCGCCGGCCTTGGCGGCGTAGCAGGCATCGTCGGCGCAGGCGAGCGCGTCGGCCACGCTCATGTTGGGGTCGCGCACGAAGGCGATGCCGATGCTGGCGGCAAGCCTGCGCGAGGTGACGGCAGTGCCGATATCGGCGTCGCGCACCGCGGCAAGCACCGCGCGGGCAAGGTGCTCGGCACAGGCGTCATTGCAGTTCGGCACCAAAAGCGCGAATTCGTCGCCGCCGAGGCGCGCCGCCTGCGCCGACGCGGGCAGGCTGGCGAGGATGCCCGCCGCGACGCTCTTCAGCGCGAGGTCTCCGGCGGCATGGCCGGCATAGTCGTTGAGCGCCTTGAAGTAGTCGAGATCGACATAGAACACGGCAAGCGGCAGCCGCCCGGCCATGGCGATGTTCTCGGCAAGCAGCCGGTCGAAGGCCGAACGGTTCAACAACCCGGTCAGCGCGTCGTGACGCGCGGCGAAGGCAAGCTCCTCGGCGCGCGTCTTCTCCTCGGTGATGTCGCGTACCGTGCCCAAAATCTGGCCGGCCGAGCCGACGCCGGCAATGAAACGCACCAGCGACTCGAGATGGCGGACCTGGCCGTCACGCAGGACGATCCGGTATTGCGAGGCGACGACGCTGTTCGAGCCGGGGGCGATCAGATGCGCTCGCTCGGTAGCTTCCTTGTCGTCGGGATGAAGGTAGGTGTGCCAGAGGTCGGCCGTCACCTCATCGGTATCGGCAATCAGGCCGAAGATCTCGCGCGTGCGCGCGTCCCAATAGCTCTTCTTCGTACCGATATCGTGGTGCCAGATGCCCGTGCCGCTGGCGGCAATCGCGAGGCGGAAGCGGATGTTGACCTGCTCGAGCGCCGCCTCGGCCTCTTTCTGCCGGGTGATGTCGGTCTGCACGCCCATCATCCGAAGCGGCTTGCCGTCGGCGTCGCGCTCGACAATGCCGCCGCGGTCGAGCACCCAGACCCAGTGGCCGTCCTTGTGGCGCAGGCGCAGCTCCGTCTCGATGGAATCGACGAGGCCCGCAATATGCCGGTCGCCGCTTTCCTGCGCGCGCTGGCGATCGTCGGGATGGGTCAGCTTCAGCCAGAGATCGGGCGTGTTGGCGAGCTCGTTCGCCTCATAGCCCAACATCTTCGACCAGGTCGGCGAGTAGTAGCAATCGCCGGTCGACAAATTCCAGTCCCATAGGCCGAGATGAGCGCGATCAAGCGCCAGCGACCAGAACTTACCGTTGCGTTTATCGTCGTCCGCCATTCTTTGTTCTTGCCATCCCGTCCCGGCAATATTGCATGAAAGCAGAGAAAAAAGGGTTACCGGGAGTGGTTCAGTTAATCTCCCCCCAAGAGGGGGAGATGGCCGGCAGGCCAGAGGGGGGCGTGAAGGATCGCGGCGTTGATTTTGTTGGGGTAGAGCTGGTCGCTACCGGCTTGGCTGTGACTGCAAAAAACTGAAACGCCGGTGGGACAGCGCCCCCTCTGGCCTGCCGGGCATCTCCCCTCTTGGAGGGAATTTAGCGCTCGACCGCCGTCGCCGACCGCCTAGCCACTACGAACCTTCTTCGCACCACCGTCGCAACTTTTCCCGGAATTGCTCTCAGGCAGTCTGCAGGAACACCTCTGCCGGCGCCATCCCGACCAGCTCGGCAAAGCGGCCATGGTCGGTGGCGCCCTCCGAGTTGACGACGAGCACGCGGGAGCCGGCATCGAGGCCTAACGCCGCGCGCATCTGCCCGTCGCCCGCAGCGCGGACCAGTCCGGCGAGCCCGACGCCGCCGCTCTCGCCGGAGACGATGGCCGGATCGTTGCCCAAGGGCCGCGCCAGCCGCTTCATCACGGCGACCGCGTCCTCTTCTTCGACCGTCATGAAGGCATCGCCGACGCGCGCCAGCACGCGCCAGGCGACCAAGGACGGCTCGGCGCATTCGAGCATCGTCATCACGGTCGGCTGCTGCTGGGCGATCGTCACCGGACGTCCGGCCTCAGCCGAGGCGTAGACGCAAGCCGAGCGCCGCGGCTCGACCACCACGGCTTTCGGCCGCCTGGAGCCAAGCATGACCGCCACATGGCCGGCGATCGCCGCCGCGAAGCCACCGACGCCAGCCTGCAGGAAGACATGCGTCGGTGGCTCGGCCAAGCGCCGCAGCGTCTCGCGCACGATCACCGTGTAGCCCTGCATGACCAGTCCGGGGACGCGCTCATAACCCAGCCAGGACGTGTTGGAGACGATCTTCCAGCCGCGCTCGGCACCGACGCGGGCGACTTCGCGCACCGCATGGTCATAGCCGCCCTCGACCTCGACAATCTCGGCGCCGAAGCGAGCGATGGCCGCAACACGCTCGCGGCTTACGCCAGCATGGACGTAAATCACCGAACGCGCGCCGACGAGGCCGGCCCCCTGCGCCACCGAACGACCATGGTTGCCATCCGTTGCGCAGCAGAATGTCATCTGAGCAGCGATGGCGCGCAGCTTGGGATCGTTGATCTCGCCGATATCGACATCGCGCCCGAAGCGCTTGCCGGCCTCCTCCAGCACCAGCCGCATGACGGCATAGGCGCCGCCCAGCGCCTTGAAGCTGCCAAGGCCGAGACGCTGGCCTTCGTCCTTGACATAAAGTGCCGCGACGCCGAGGCGATCGGCCAGCGCCGGCAAGGCGTGCAGCGGCGTTTCGGCATGATCGTCGCGCGCCTCGAGGTAACGCTCGGCCCGCTCGCCTCCCACGATGCCGAGCGACTCGGCATCGGCGGCTACCAACGGCTGGTTGTGTTCTGGACGTTGGTTGAGAAGCAGCATGCTAGTCTTCCTGCGAGGCACTGAACTCTGTCGGCGGGCGCGATTCGGGCGCGATTTTGGATGCTTTAATTGGCTAAGTGATTGAAGTTTGTTTCGATTGGATGTCGCCGGATATTCGCTTCGGAACGACCAGATACAGCCAGCATGACTATTTTTGGTGGTATTTTCACCCCCAGCGGCACGCCTATCTGATTCCTCCGCGATCAGTCGGCCGCCAGCCGGGCGGCGACGCCAAGCAGGATGTTGGCGCCGGCAACCAGCTCGTCGGGACCGGTGAACTCGGCAGGATTGTGGCTGATGCCGCCCCGGCTCGGCACGAAGATCATCGCGGACGGCGCGGTGCGGGCGATCATCTGCGCGTCGTGGCCGGCGCCCGAGGTCATGCGCCGGCACGAAAGGCCGGCGGCCCTGGCGCCGTCCTCGATCAGCGAGACGATGCGGGCATCGAAGGTCACCGGCTCGAAACGCGCCAGGCTTTCGGCATGGACGGTGACGCCGGCGCTTGCGGCCAGCTTGTCGAGGAAGGCGGCAAGCGCCGCCTCCTGTTCGCGAAGATGCGTTTCGTCGGGATCGCGCAGGTCGATGGTGAAGATCGCCCGCGACGGGATGACGTTGATGGCGTTCGGCTCGAACGCGATGGTGCCGACGGTGGCAACGGTGCGCGTCGATGAGGCGCTGGCCCGGTCCGCCAAGAAGCCGATCACGCGAGCGGCGGCGACGCCTGCGTCCTTTCGCATCGACATCGGCGTGGTGCCGGCATGGTTGGCCTCGCCGTCGATGGTAACGCGCTGCCAGGAAATGCCCTGCAGGTTCTCGACCGCGCCGATGGCGATGCCCTCGCGCTCGAGCACCGGCCCCTGCTCGACATGCAGCTCGACATAGGCATGCGGCTTGAGGAAGCCGGGCTGATGCCGACCGGCATAGCCGATGCGCTCCAGCTCCTTGCCCAGCACCGTGCCGTCGGTGCCGACCGAGGCCAGCGCTTCCTCGAGGTTCCGACCGCCGGCAAAGACCAGCGAGCCCATCATGTCGGGTGAGAAGCGCACGCCCTCCTCATTGGTGAAGGCGGCAACCACGATCGGGCGCGCCGGCGCGAAGCCGGCCTCCCTCAGGCTCTCGATCGCTTCGAGGCCGGCAAGCACGCCATAGCAGCCGTCATAGATGCCGGCGTCGATCACCGTGTCGATATGCGAGCCGAGCATGACCGGCGGCTGGCCGCCATTGGCATCGTCCCGCCAGATGCCGAAAATGTTGCCGATGCGGTCGACGGCGACCTCGAGCCCTGCCTCTTCCAGCCAGCCGACGAAGCGGTCGCGGCCGAGCCGGTCCATCTCGGACGCGGCGACGCGGACCAGCCGCCCCTGCGCATCGCGGCCAATACTGCCGAGCTCCTGGATACGGCCGAGAAGCCGGTCGGCGTTGATCATCAGATTGCTCATGCCGGCAGCCTCGCCTGCGCGACTTCTTCCGGCACCATTCCGACCAGCTCGGCATAGCGGCCGGGATCGGTCGCGCCTTCGGAGTTGATGATCAGCACGCGTGAATTCCCATCGAGACCAAGCGCCGCGCGCATCTTGTTGTCAGCGGCCGCGCGGATCAGCCCGGCAAGCCCTGCCCCGCCGCTCTCGCCCGAGACGATCGCCGGATCGTTGCCGACAGGCCGCGCCAGACGGTTCATCACCGCGACGGCATCTTCCTCGTCCACGGTCATGAAGACATCGCAGATCCGCGACAGCACGCGCCAGGCGACCAGAGACGGCTCGTAGCATTCGAGCATCGCCATGACCGTGGGCTTGCTGTGCGCGATCGTGACCGGGCGTCCGGCCTTGGCCGTCTCATAGACGCAGGCCGCCCGCGTGGGCTCGACCACGATTGCCTTCGGGCGATCCTCGCCAAGCATGATGGCGAGATGGCCACCCACCGCCGCGGCGAAGCCGCCGACGCCGGCCTGCAGAAAGACGTGGGTGGGCGGCTGCGGCAAGCGCCTCAGCGCCTCGCGCACGATCACTGTGTAGCCCTGCATCACAAGCCCGGGTATGCTCTCATAGCCCGGCCAGGACGTGTCGGAGACAACGGTCCAGCCGCGCTCGGCGGCGACGCGGGCAGCTTCCCTGACCGACTGGTCGTAATCGCCGGCGACGCGCACCATCTCGGCGCCTAAGCGGGCGATGGCCGCCACGCGTTCGTTGCTGACGCCCGAATGAACGAAGATGACCGAGCGCGCGCCGACAAGGCCGGCGCCCTGCGCCACCGAGCGTCCATGGTTGCCGTCGGTGGCGCAGGCGAAGGTCATCTGCGCGGCGATCGCCTTCACCTCAGGCTTGTGCAGCTCCGCGACCGCGACGGCGCGGCCGAGCTGCCTGCCTGCCTCCTCCAGCACCAGATGCATGACGGCATAGGCGCCGCCCAACGCCTTGAAGCTGCCGAGGCCGAGGCGCTTGCCCTCGTCCTTGACGTGCAGCGCGCCGATGCCGAGCTCGGCCGCCAGCGCCGGCAGGGCGTGCAGCGGCGTCTCGGCATGGTTGTCGCGCGCGGCAAGGAAGCGCTCGGCCTCGTCGGCCCCGGCGAGCCCAAGCGTCGCGGCGTCCTCCTCGGTCAGCGGATGGCGATGGTCCGGGTGGCGGTTGAGCAGGAACATGGTTGGCTTTCTCCTCTTGACGACTGAAATTTATTGCAGGCCAGGCGAGAAAGGCGCTCTGTTTTGGCGCTTGAATTGCAAGTTTGTTTCGTTGGGAAACGCTGCCATGTCCATTTCGCCCGAACTCGACGCCTTCGACCGCGCCATCCTCACCATCCTGCAGAAGGACAACGCCACGCCGCAGCGCACGATCGGCGAGAGGGTCAACCTGTCGGCGCCCGCCGTTCAGCGGCGCATCAAGCGCATGGAGGAGACCGGCGTCATCCGCGCCAATGTAGCGCTGGTCGATCCGGCCAAGGTCGGCCACCCGATCACGATCTTCGTCGAGGTGGAGGTGGAGAGCGAACGCGCCGAGCTGATCGACGCCGCTAAGCGCGGCTTTGCCCAAGTGCCCGAAGTACAGCAATGCTACTATGTCACCGGCGAGGCCGATTTCATCCTCGTCGTCACGGTGGCGACGATGGCCGATTATGAGGCGCTGACCAGGCGGCTGTTCTTCGAGAACAACAACGTCAAAAGGTTTCGCACGTTCGTGGCGATGGACCGGGTGAAGGTGGGACTGGAAGTGCCGGTGGGGTGAGTCGTCGAAGCTGCCGACCTCCCCAACAAGTGGGGAGATCGGCTGCCGTCCTGGTTTTCGCTAATCTCCAACCTCTACTGGGTCGGCGACGCCGCGTGTTCGCACGACACCTTCGGGTTCATGTCGGCGAAGGTGCAAGCGCCGTGGCTGTTTGTGCTTGATGATCCCGGGTTCGATGCGGCGGCCGCCGATCATCCCTTCGGCAGGTATGAAATCGTTCCGGCTAGGTCGGTGTTGTCGAACAGCTGAAAGCGGCTGTCGCTGCCGCCCTGGCGGGCCGACACGAAGGGGGCGTAGGCCGGATCATTGGTGAAGGCGTGCGCCGCCGCTTCCGATGGGAAGGCCATCAGCGCGATCAGCGTCGTGTCGAGCGGCTTGCCCTCGAGCGTCTTCACATTGCCGCTGCGCGCAAGATATCTGCCGCCGTGCTTGTGAACGAGGTCGTGCACGGTAGCGGCGTAGTCCGGTATCCATTTCGGATCTTTCACCTTGATGTCCGCGATAAGGTAAGCAGTCATGGTCATTCTCCTGGTTGCTGCGCACAGGGATATCCGTGCGTCGGCCAAACGGCTCGCACGGCAGAGCTCGCGCCAACCAGTCCTGGATCTGTACCGGCCCGGTACAGTTTCTGTACTCGCCGCTTCATTCATGAAGGTCTAATGTCCGGCCAACTTTTGAGGAGGCGCCGATCATGGCCCAGCACGGTTACAAGCAGTTCTGCCCGCTATCGATGGCCGCCGAGGTGCTGTGCACCCGCTGGACGATGGTGTTGATGCGCGAGCTGGTGGCGGGCTCAACCCGCTTCAACGACCTGCGCCGCGGCGTGCCGAAAATGTCGCCGACCCTTCTGTCGCAACGGCTGAAGGAGCTGGAGTTGGCAGGGATCGTGGAGCGCCGGGAAGTCCCCGGCGAGAAGGGTATCTTCGACTACCGGCTGACCGAGGCGGGATGCGACTTGCGCCCTGTTGTCGAGGCGATGGGTTTTTGGGGACAGAAATGGGTCGAGTCCCGGCTGTCGTTGAAGAACCTCGATCCGTCGCTGCTGATGTGGGATATGCGGCGTAATCTGAACCCCTCGCCACTGCCAGACGGGAGAACCGTGATACAATTTCTGTATCAGGACCTCCCAGCCTCGAAACGCTCGTGGTGGCTGATCGTCGAGAAGCATGGTGAGGTCGATTTGTGCTGGTACGATCCGGGCTTTGAGGTCGACCTCTACGTCTCGACCGATCTCCACACGATGACCGCAATCTGGATGGGCGTGCTGACTGTCGAGAAGGCCGGCGTGAAGGTCGTCCTGACCGGCGACAAGGCCATTGGCAGGAAGATGCAAAGCTGGCTCGGGCTCAGCCCGTTCGCGGTCGAACCCAAGCGGGCGGCCTAGCTCCAGGTGTTCGCCAGTTGATCGCTCAGGGCATCAAGGCTTGTCGCTGCCGGCATCGACGCGCCCCAGCCATCTTGCATAGATCTCTCCGACAATCCCACGCCGGAATACCAGCACGCAGACCATGAAAATCAGCCCCGTGGCGATGGTCACCGGAAAGCCGGATGTCGCGAGCGTATTCTCCAGTCCGACGACAAGGCCGGCGCCGACCGCCGGGCCGGCCATGGTGCCGATGCCGCCGAGCAGCGTCATCAGGATCACTTCGCCCGACATCTGCCAGGTGACGTCGGTGAGCGTGGCGAACTGGAAGACGATCGCCTTGGTCGCGCCGGCAAAGCCGGCGCGCGCCGCCGACATGACGAAGGCGGCGAGCTTGTAGCGGCCGACGGAGTAGCCGAGCGAAATGGCGCGGTTCTCGTTCTCGCGGATGGAGCGCAGGACCATGCCGAAAGGCGAGTTGACGATGCGCCAGACGGCGAAGACGCCGATCAGGAAGACGGCGAGCACGAAGAAATACATGTTCATCGTGACGTTGAGGTCTACGACGCCGAACAGGTGGCCGCGAGGCACGCCCTGGATGCCGTCCTCGCCCTCGGTGAAGGGCGCCTGGACGCAGAAGAAATAGAACATCTGCGCCAGCGCCAGTGTGATCATAGAGAAATAGATGCCCTGCCGGCGGATGGCGAGGAAGCCCATGACGAGGCCCATGCCCGCGGCACCTGCGGTGCCGAGCAGGATGCCGGCCTCTGGCGGCCAACCCCAGGCCTTCACCGCATAGGCGCAAAAATAGGCCGCGCCGCCGAAGAAGGCGGCATGGCCGAAGGAAAGCAGGCCGGTGTAGCCCAAGAGCAGGTTGAAGGCGCAGGCGAACAGCGCGAAGCACAGCATCTTCATGACGAAGATCGGGTAGATGACGAAGGGCGCGGCGATCAGCGCCACGATGCCCAGCACCACCAGCGCCCGTTCGAGCCTCAAGGAGGCGGCGGCGCGTTCTGCGTGAAGGGTCGCTTGGCTCATCTCAGGCGTCCCTTCCGAACAGGCCGGCGGGCCTGAGCAAAAGCACGATCGCCATGATGACGAAGACGACGAGGTTCGAGGCCTCGGGATAGAAGACCTTGGTCAGGCCCTCGGCGAGGCCGAGCAAGTAGCCGGTGACGATGGCGCCGAGAATCGAGCCCATGCCGCCGACCACGACGACGGCGAAGACGACGATGATCAGGTCCGAGCCCATCAGCGGGCTGACCTGGTAGACCGGAGCGGCGAGAATGCCGGCGAGCCCAGCAAGCGCCGCGCCCAGCCCGTAGGTGAGCGTGAGCAGAAGCGGCACGTTGACGCCGAAGGCCTGAACCAGTTCCGGGTTCTCGGTCGCGGCGCGCAGGTAGGAGCCTAGCCTGGTCTTCTCGATCAGCAGCCAGGTGCCGATGCAGACGATGAGCGAAGCCGCCACCACCCAGCCGCGATAATTGGGCAGGAACATGAAGCCGAGATTGGTGCCGCCGGCGAGCAGCGTCGGCACGGCATAGGGATTGCCGGAGACGCCGTAATAATAACGGAACACGCCTTCGATGACCAAGGCGAGGCCGAAGGTGAAGAGCAGGCCATAGAGCGGGTCGAGGCGGTAGAGATGCGACAAAGCAAGGCGCTCGACCGCCATGCCGAACAGGCCGACGACAAGCGGCACCAGGACCAGCGCCGGCCAGTAGCCGATGCCCAAATGCACCAGCAGCAGATAGCCGATGAAGGCGCCCAGCATATAGAGCGCGCCATGGGCGAAATTGATTATGCGCAGCAGGCCGAAGATGACGGCGAGCCCGAGGCTGAGCATGGCGTAGAAAGAGCCGTTGATCAGGCCAACGAAGAGTTGGCCGAGGAGCGCTTGGATGGGGATGCCGAAGATCATGGTCATGGCACCATCATACCCCCAGCACCTCGTGCAGCTTGTCGGTATGCGCGGTCAGCTGGCCGACGGCAAAACCCTCCACCACCTTGCCGTGGTCCATCAGGTAGAAGCGGTCGGCGATGCGGGCGGCGAAGCGGAAGTTCTGCTCGACCAGCAGGATGGTCATGCCGCGCTTCTTCAATGTCGCCAGCAACTCGCCGATTCGCTGGACGATGACGGGCGCCAGGCCCTCCGTCGGCTCGTCGAGCAAAAGCATCTCGACGCCGGTCCGCAGGATGCGGGCGATGGCCAGCATCTGCTGCTCGCCGCCGGACAGCTTCGTGCCCTGGCTGTTGCGGCGTTCCTTGAGGTTCGGGAAAAGTTCGAATATCTCCTCAACGCTCATGCCGCCCTTGGCCACGACCGGCGGCAGGATCAGGTTCTCGTCGACGGTAAGAGTGGCGAAGATGCCGCGCTCCTCCGGCACGAAGCCGATGCCCTGATGCGCGACGCGGTGCAACGGCAGGCGGATCAGGTCCTTGCCGTTGAAGGTGACGGAGCCGGTGCGCTTGCGGATCAGGCCCATGATGGCGCGCAGCGTCGTCGTCTTGCCGACGCCGTTGCGGCCAAGCAGCGTCACGGTCTCGCCGCGCATGACGTCGAGGTCGACGCCATGCAGCGCATGGCCCTCGCCGTACCAGGCGTGGAGATCGCGCACGGCAAGCAGCGGCTCACTCATGCTCGGTCCCCATGTAGGCGACGCGCACACGCTCGTCCTTGCTGACGGCGGCGTAGTCACCGGCCGCCAGCACCTGGCCGCGCTGCATGACGGTAATCCAGTCGCAGAGATCGGCAACGACGGTCAGATTATGCTCGACCATCAGCACGGCGCGGTCTTTTGCCAGCGCGCGGATGATGCCGGAGATGGTGCCGACATCCTCATGCCCCATGCCGGCCATCGGCTCATCGAGCAGAAGCACCTTCGGGTCGAGCGCCAAGGTGGTCGCGATCTCCAGCACGCGCTTACGGCCATAGGAGAGATCGCCGGCGAGACGATGCGCGGCGTCATCGAGGCCGACGATGGCGAGCAGCTCGCGCGCCCTCGGCGTAAGCCGATCCAACGCCGAGACCGGGCGCCAGAACTGGTAGCCCAGCCCGCTTGGACGCTGCAGCGCCACGCGAACATTGTCGAGCACGGAGAGGTGCGGAAAGATCGCCGATATCTGGAAGGAGCGGACGAGCCCCATGCGCGCCACTTTCGCCGGCGGCGTGCGGGTGATGTCGGTGCCGAGCAATTCGATCCTGCCGCTGGTCGGCTGCAGGAATTTGGTCAACAGGTTGAAGATGGTCGTCTTGCCGGCGCCGTTCGGGCCGATCAGCGCATGGATCTTGGCGTGATGGACGTCGAGGTCGACATCCTTCACCGCGACGAAGCCGGCGAAGTCGCGCCGCAGGCCGCGGGCGGAAAGCACCACCCGCGGCATCTGGTCCGTGCTGTCCGGGCGGACAGCGGTGGCGGTGTCGAGCGTCACTTGGCGACGAGCGGACAGCCGCTGTCCTCGGCCTTCATGAAGGCCTTGTCGCCCGGAATGGTCGCCAGATAGGTGTAATAGTCCCAGTCCTTCTTCGACTCTTCCGGCTTCTTGACCTGGTAGAGATACATGTCGTGCACCATCGAGCCGTCGGCCTGCACCTTGCCGTTGGCGGTGAAGACGTCGTTGACCGGCATCTCATGCAGCTCCTTGGCAACCGCCTCGGTCCCGTCGGTGCCGGCCTTGTCGATGGCCTTCAGATACTGCGTCACGGCCGAATAGGTGCCGGCCTGGATCATGTTCGGCATGCGGTTGGTGCGCTTGAAGAAGCGCTGGGCGAATTCACGGCTCTTGTCGTCGCGATCCCAGTAGAAGCCTTCGGTCAGCACCACGCCCTGGGCTGCCTGCAGGCCCAGCCCATGCACTTCGGCGAGCGTGAAGAGGAGCGCGGCCAACCGCTGGCCGCCGGCGACGATGCCGAATTCGGCTGCCTGCTTGATCGAGTTCGAGGTGTCGAGGCCGGCATTGGCGAGCCCGACAATCTTGGCGCCGGAGGACTGCGCCTGCAGCAGGAAGGAGGAATAATCGGTGGAACCGAGCGGATAGCGCACCTCGCCCAGCACTTTGCCGCCGCTCGCCTCGACGAGCTTGGCGGTCTGGTCCTTCAGCGAATAGCCGAAGGCATAGTCGACGGTGATGAAATACCAGCTGTCGCCGCCCTGCTTGACCAGTTGGCCGCCGGTGCCGACCGCTTGGGAGTGCGTGTCGTAGGCCCAGTGGAAGCCATAGGGCGAGCACTGCTTGCCGGTGAGGTCGGTGGAAGCCGCCCCGGTGACGATGTCGATCTTCTTCTTTTCCTTAGAAAGCCCCTGCACGGCCAGCGCCACGGACGAGGTGGTGAGCTCCATGATCGCGTCGACCTGCTCGGTGTCGTACCACTGGCGCGCGATGTTGGAGGCAATGTCAGGCTTGTTCTGATGGTCGGCGCTGACGATCTCGATCGGCGCGCCCTGCACCTTGCCGCCGAAATCATCGACCGCCATCTTGGCGGCCTCGACCGACCACTTGCCGCCGAAATCGGCATAGACGCCCGACTGGTCGTTGAGGATGCCGATCTTGACCTTGCCGTCGGAGATTTCGCCAGCCGCGGCCGGCATTGCGGATGCCGCAAGGAGCGCGGCCGAGACGAGATAGGATGCTTTCACTGGTGGTTCCTCCCATGTGGCAACCACGGGAAACGCGGCTGCCTCGCGATGGTTCAACAGTTCCTTCGGATTTTGGATTGGAGCCTCGATCCCGCTCTGCCGCTCCTCCTCTGGCGGGCCCTCCTGTTGCGAGCTGGGCCGCAGCGTGCCCTGGGTGCACGGGCGCGAGCCTAGCACCACATGTCGCGGGCCGAGAATGCTATTTTCGTAGCATGGCTATCGGCAGACCAGCGCTTACCAAACAGACAGGCGACATGCAGGCTAAGTGCTTGCAGTGTCTGGCTTTTCCACTCTCACGCTCACTTTTCGACGCCCTAGTGGAAAATTTATACTTTTCAATGGCTTGTCTTAAGCTTCTATTTTCTGCTCACCACGCCAGCCGCTTGCCGTCGCGAAAAAAGCCGCCGGTCGGACCGTCGTCCGGCAGAGTAGCGGCCCAGACGATGCCGGCCGCCCCTTGCGCGACCGGACGGCCGCCTGGGCCGCCCATGTCGGTCGCGACCCAGCCAGGGCAGATCGCATTGACCAGGACGCCTGCACCGCGCAGCTCAGCCGCCAGGATGCGGGTCAGCGCGTTGAGCGTCGCCTTGCTGGTCGAATAGGCCGGCGCGCCGGCGCCCATCGAAGCGAGCGAACCGCCCTCGGACGAAACGTTGACCAGCCGGCCGTGGCCGGAAGCGCCAAGCAACGGCGCCAAGGCGGCAGCGACGCGCCAGGCGCCGAAGACATTGGTCTCGAATGCCTCGCGGATCACCGTCCAGTCGGGCCTGAGCGCCTGCGCCGAAGGGTCGTAATGGATGGCGGCGTTGTTGACCAAAACGTCCAGCCGGCCGAACCGGCTCTCGACCTCGACCGCGGCGCGGTCTGCGGCCTCGGACGCGGCGACATCCAGCTCGATGGCTTCGACGGCGCCGCCAAGTGTCCTTGCCGCCGTCTCGCCCTTGGCGAGGTCGCGCACACCGATGAGCACGGTGAAGCCGAGTTCCGCAAGCTGGCGCGCCGTCTCCAGACCGATGCCGCGATTGCCGCCGGTGACGAGCGCCACCTTGCCCGAATGATTTGCCTTACTGGTCATCGCTGCTGATCCTCGGTTATTCGTGCCGTCAGCAAGATCGCATCGATCACGGCGATTGATTAGCGGGAAGAATTTGCAATCATTATGCAATACAGCTCATGAGCCGGGGACCCAACCGGATTCGCGCTCGGCAGAGATGTAACCGCGGAAGCGCCGCTCCCTTGCCGTCGGCATGTGGGCACTTGCGCATTCCAAGAGCGAAGGCCTCCCCAGACACAATCTAGAAACAAGATTCAACAGTTCGGAAAAACTCGCGAAAAAAGCGGGTGTCATAAGCGGTACCGCAGCAGCCGAACTTACGGCGCGCGACAAAAGTCCAACTCAAGGAACGCCGATTATGAAAAAGACCCTTCTTTCCGCACTCGGCCTGGCCATCGCCCTCGCTTTCGCGGTGCCGGCGCTCGGCACCACCGAAGCCAACGCCGCAGCAACCACACCCGCTGCGACCACGACGACTGCCACGACCACTGCTCCGGCCTCGGCCACCGAGACGGCGAAGCCTGCCGCCAATGGCCCCCACAAGAAGCTCAGGAAGCACCACCGTCATCATGCTCGCAAGCATCATCACGTGAAGAAGCACCACGTGCGCAAGCACCATGTGATGAAGAAGCATGTTGCGAAGAAGGCCGCATAAGGCCTGACGCGTTGCGGCCTTCATGACCGGATGATCCGAGACCGCTTGCCAAGGGTTCAGGATCATCGCTTCCCGAAAACGCCGCCCTCCCTCCCGGGCGGCGTTTTTGTTTGCGGACTTAGTGGGCAACCCTGCAACCATTTCGGGATCATGCCTTATTTCTTCTGCGGGTGGATCGTCTCGCCGCGCTTCAACATCGCCACCAGATCAGCAATCTTCTTCTTGCGGCCGGCCTCGGTCTTCATATTGTGGACGCGGAAGGCGAGCGCGAAGCGGTTCTGTGCCGAAAGCTTCTCCAGCACCGCTTTCGCCTTCGGTTCGGCATCGATCGCGGCCTGCAGGTCGGGCGGGATGGTCATCTCCTTCGATCCGCCATAGGCGCGGTCCCAGCGACCGTCGGCCTTGGCGGCCTCGACCTGCTTGAGGCCATGCTCGGTCATGCGGCCCGCCTCGATCAGGCGCGCGACATTGTCGATGTTGATCTTGCTCCAGATGCTCTTCCTGCCGCGCGGCGTGTAGCGCTGCAGGAAACTCCTCTCGTCGAGCGACTTGCGCACCGCGTCGATCCAGCCGAAGCAAAGCACGACGTCGATCGCCTCCTTTGGCGTGATCGAGGCGAGACCAGAACCGACCTTGTGGATCTTGATCCAGACCTCGCTTTCGCTGGCGTGGTTGTCGGCAAGCCAGGCATAGAAGCTTTCGGCATCCGCGAATTCGCGCACCTTGTTCGGATCGACCTTGATCGGCGCCATCGTCACCTCGTCTTTCGTCGCAACAGTGTGGATGATTCCGATGCTTTGTAGCGCTGCCCTGGTGCCAGTTTCTGTCAGCAGGCGGTACATGATGCCATCGGAGGCTCCGATACCACCATCGATTTCTTCCGTTTCCGCTTCGCGCGGCGACCTGCCAAGCCATGTCCATGCAAAGGAAAGGCATGGACATGGAGAAGCAAAAAATCCTGATCGCCGGCGGCAGCTCGGGCATGGGGCTGTCGCTCGCCAGGCGATGCCTTGAGGAAGGCGCGCGCGTCATCATCGCCGGGCGCGGCGAAGCGAAGCTGGACGCGGCGCGGGAAGGACTGGGCCAGCCGGACACGCTCGAAACAGCCGTGGTCGATATCAGCCGCGAGGATGAGGTCGCCGCACTGTTTCAGCGCATCGGCAGGCTTGACCACATCGTCAGCACGGCGGCCGATATCGAGGGCGCCTACCGGCTGTTGCCCGAGATCGAGCTTTCAGCCGCGCAAAAGGTGGTGGAGAGCAAGTTCTACGGGCCGCTTTTGCTCGCCAAGCACGGCGCGCCGAAGCTGCCGTCAGCCGGCTCGCTCACCTTCGTCTCGGGCATTGCCGCCAACCGGCCGGCGGCGCGCGGCGCGGTCGTCGCCGCCGTCAACGCCGCATTGGACGGGCTGGTGCGGGCTTTGGCCGTCGAACTGGCGCCGATCCGGGTCAACGCCGTCTCGCCCGGCTGGGTCGACACGCCGATCTGGGAGTTCGTCGCCGGCGACAGAAAGGACGACACGCTTGCGGCGATGGCGAAACGACTGCCGGTGGGTCGGGTCGGAAAGCCGGAGGACATCGCCGACGCAATCCGCTTCCTGATCGGCAATGGCTTTACGACGGGAGAGACGCTGCATGTCGAGGGCGGGCACCGCCTGGCGTGACCAAGGTGAAGCCCTGCCCTAAAGCGGTGAGCAGTGCCTTCAGCGCCGGCGGCTGGACGCGCCGGCGGCGCCAGATCATCACCACGTCCGCCGAGCGGACCGCCCCAGGCCAGGCAAGCTCGGCCACCTCGCCGCGCTCGATCGCGGCGGCGACCGCGATCCGCGGAACGAGACCAAAGCCAGCGCCGGCCGCCACCAGCCCGGCAATTGCGTCGATGCTGCCGGCTTCGGCGGCGAGGTTGGGATTGCCGAGGCCTGCCTCGGCGAATGCCTTGTCGACCATGGCGCGGTAGACGCAGCCTGTCTCGGTGGCGACGAAATGCTTCTCGGCCAGCGTCGCCAGATCGACATCCGCGCGATTGTCGCCGGGCGGCGCTATCAGCGCCAGCGGCTCGACCGCCACGACGCGCCTGGCAAGGCGGCGGTCCGTCTCACCAACATCGATCTCTGGGGGCCGCTCGAAGCAGAAAGCGACGTCGATCTCGCCGTCGCCCAGCCTGCGCAGCAACTCGCCGCTTCCGGCTATCTTCAGCTTGATGTCGATGTCCGGATGACCGGCGCGGAAGCCGGCAAGCCAGCCGGCAAGCCTTGCCGAGGCGATGGTCTCCAGCGCGCCGATCGACACTGTGCCGGCCGTCCCGGCCCTCGTGGCATCGATGGCGGCCCGCGCGTCGCCGGCGAGCGCCAGCAGTTCCTCGGCATAAGGTTTCAGCGCCTCGCCGGCCGGCGTCAGGGTGAGCCCCTGCCGCGAGCGGGTGAAGAGACTGGCGCCAAGCTCGGTCTCCAGCGCCTGGATCTGGTCGCTGACGCTCGACTGGGCGAGATAGATCTCCTGCGCCGCGCGCGTGACGTTGCGGGTACGCGCGACCGCGAGAAAGGTTTTCAGCAACCTGGGATGCACCGGCGCTCCGAGCCTACTGCAGCTGCGGCTTCTTCAGGAAGGAATTGCGGTCCGCGGATTTGACGCGCAGCCATGTCTCGCGGCCGTCGCGCACGACGCGCAGCGGAATTTCCGCACCGGCCGGGTTCTGCCAGAGTTTTCTGTAGAAATCGGCCAGACCATCGACTTCGCCGTCGCGCACATCGGAGATGATGTCGCCCTGGCGCAAGCCCGCCTGTGCGGCCGGGCCGCCTTCGGCGACGCTCATCACCACCACCATGCCGTTCGACTCGGCCGAGAAGGCGCCGAGCCACGGACGCGGCGCCTTCGCCGCCTGGCCGCGCTTGATCAGATCGTCGAGGATCGGCGTCAGAAGATCGATAGGCACGACCATGTTGATGTCGGCCACCTCGCCGGCGCGGCTCATCTGCAGGCGCAGCGAGCCGACGCCGAGCAGCTTGCCGGCGCGGTCGAACAGCGCGGCGCCACCCCAGGACGGATGCGCGGGCGCCGTGAAGATCGCCTCGTCGATCAGATACTCCCAATAGCCGGCGAATTCCTGCTTGGTCACGATGTGGGCATCGACCTGCTGGCCGATTCCGTCGGCGAGCGTCACGGCATCGCCGATCTTGGCTTTCCTGGCATTGCCGAGCTGGACAGCCGGCAGGCCGAGCGGCGACAGCGCCTGCACGAGGCCGAAGCCGGTCTCCTGGTCGTAAGCCAGCGCATGCGCGGCCACCACACGGCCATCCTGGTCGGTCAGCCACACTTCCTCGGCCTCGGTGATGAGGTAGCCGATGGTGAGCACCAGCCCATTGTCGCGGATCACCACGCCGCTGCCCTCGCGGCGCGTGCCCAGCGCATTGGCGGTGAAGGCGTCGTCCGGAACCGTGGCGCGCACGGCAACAACGGAGCGCGAAATTTTCTCGATGGTCATCGATCCATCCTGCGTTGCGGGTCTCTGCCTATAAGTATGGCCGAAGGAGCGCCGTGCAAGGGCGGATTTCCCCTCGCCCAAGCTGGCATAAGCGCTAGTTCAACGAAGATTGAACTTTTTTCTTTGACGCGCGCGGAACCGCACCTAAGTCTATCGGCATCCGTGGCAGATGCCCGCAGTTCACGAAACACAAGGCCTTCAACATGAACCAATACGTCCCGCCGAAAGTCTGGACCTGGAACAAGCCGAATGGCGGTGAGTTCGCCTCGATAAACCGGCCGATCGCGGGCCCGACGCATGACAAGAAACTGCCGGTCGGCAAGCATCCGCTGCAGCTCTACTCGCTGGCCACGCCCAATGGCCAGAAAGTGACGATCATGCTGGAGGAGCTTCTGGCGCTCGGGCACAAGGGTGCGGAATACGATGCCTGGCTGATCAAGATCGGCGACGGCGACCAGTTCGGCTCGGGCTTCGTCGAGGTCAATCCGAATTCGAAGATCCCGGCGCTGATGGACCACAGCGAGCCGAAGCCGGTGCGCGTGTTCGAATCCGGCTCGATCCTGACCTATCTTGCCGAAAAGTTCGGCGCGTTCCTGCCGACCGAACGCGCGGCGCGCGCGGAAACCTTCTCATGGCTGTTCTGGCAGATGGGCTCGGCGCCTTATCTCGGCGGCGGCTTCGGCCATTTCTATGCCTATGCGCCCGAAAAGATCGAATACGCCATAGACCGCTTCGCCATGGAGACCAAGCGGCAGATGGATGTGCTCGACCGCCGGCTGGCGGAGAGCGAATATCTCGCGGGTCCCGACTACACGATCGCCGATATTGCGGTCTGGCCCTGGTATGGCGGGCTTGCCAAGGGCCGCAGCTACACCAACTCCGCCGAGTTCCTCTCGGTGCACGAATACAAGAACGTGCAGCGCTGGGCCGACGCGATCGACGCGCGGCCTGCGGTGAAGCGCGGCCGCATGGTCAACCGCATGTCCGGCGATCCGGCCTTCCAGCTGCGCGAGCGCCACGACGCCAGCGACTTCGAGACCAAGACGCAGGATAAGCTGCAAGCGGCGGAGTAATGTAATCTCGCCCTCGTGCGGGAGATTGGCCGCCCGTTACCTCCCATATGTGTATGTCACGGTCGCCTGGCCGAGCGCAGAGCTCTTGGCGGCGACCGAGATCATCTCCGGCAAGGGGTTGGCCGGTATGCGCAATGTCTTTTCACTCAGCGCATAGAGCGTGAAGACATAGTGATGGTCGCCGCTGCCGGGCGGCGGGCACGGACCGAAATAGCCGGCGCGACTGCCGCCGCCTTTGCCCTGCACGGAGCCCTTGGGCATGCGCTTGCCGCCCTGCGCGCCGGCGCCTTCGCGCAGACCCTTGGCGCTCGCCGGAATGTTCCAGGCCAACCAGTGCCAGAAGCCCTTGCCGCCATTGGCATCGGTGTCGAACATGGTGAGCGCGTAGCTTTTCGTTCCGGCCGGCGGATCCTTCCAGGCAAGCGCTATCGAGACGTTCTGTCCGCCGCAGCCGGGCTTGTCGCCGAGATATTTCGCATCCCATTTGCCGTTCGACACGGAGGGGCTGGAGATCTCGAAGGCGGACGCCTGGGTGGCGAAGGCGACAAGGGCAAGCATGGTGAAGCCGAGGCGCAAGGTCATCTGATCCTCCCTGAATGACGCAGCGTAGCCGAAAAGCGGCCCGAAAAAGGGCAAGCTAGCGCAGCCGGCTGCCTGAGCAACAAAAAAGCCCCGCCGGTGAAGGCCGTCGGGGCTCTTTCGTTCGGACCATGGAGGTGGGACCCCACGATCGGGTCGATCCAGGGGGTGTTGGATCGGCCGCGACACTAGCCGAGGAATCGGCCGTGCGGACAATCACGCCTGCGCACTACCAATCACGCCTGCGCGAGTGGACGGTGATAGCGGCTGCTGATCTCCCCTCTTGAGGGGGAGATTAACCCCGCAGCAGCTTTGCCAGTCTCGGCACGCCTTCGTTCACCGCGCGATCGTCGGCAAGCGTGAACGACATGCGCAGCGTGTTGCGGCCGGTGCCGTCGGCGTAGAAGGCGTTGCCCGGCACGAAGGCGACGCGCGCCTCCTTGACCGAACGCGCGAGGAGCTCGGTGGCGTCCGTGCCTTCCGGCAGCGTCAGCCAGACGAACATGCCGCCGTCCGGACGGCTCCAGGAAATGCCGTCGGGCATATTGGCTTCGAGCGCGGAAAGCAGCGCATCGCGGCGCTTGCGGTAGGCACCGATCAGCTTGTCCACCTGGGCGTCGAAGATGGTTTCGGCGACGCGGTGCATGACCATCTGGTTGATCGACGGGCTGTGCAGGTCGGAGGCCTGCTTCATCAGGACCAGCTTTTCCACCACATGGCGCGGCGCGCAGACCCAGCCGACGCGCATGCCGGGCGACAGTATCTTCGAGAAGGAGCCGCAATAGAGCGTGCGCGCATGATCGATGCCGCCGGTGCGGGCGCAGTCGAGCGCCAGGATCGGCGGCTCGCCCTCCCCGTCGTAACGCAGCGCGCGATAGGCGGCATCCTCGATGACGGCGATGTCGAGCTCGCCGGCGAGGTCGAGCACCGTCTCGCGCTGCTTGGTATCCAGCGTATTGCCGGTCGGATTGGCGAAATCCGGCACCAGATAGGCGAACTTCACCTTGCCGCCATTTGCCGCCGCTGCCGCGCGATAGGCTTCCGGCGTCATGTTGCCGCCGGCGGGGTTCAGCCGGTCGTAGCGCGGCTCATAGGCGTTGAAGGCCTGCAGCGCACCGAGATAGGTCGGCCATGTCACCAGCGCAGTGTCGCCGGGGGACAAAAAGAGCTTGCCGAGATAGTCGAGCGCCTGCTGCGAGCCGGAGGTGATGAAGATGTTGCCCTCGTCGCACTGAACGCCAAGCTTGCCCATATAGGCGGCCAGCCATTTGCGCAGCGGCAGGAAACCCTCGCTGACCTGGTACTGCAGCGCGGCGCCCGCCTCCTTGCCGCCCAGCACGGCCTGGTAGGCATCGCCGATGGCTTCGGCCGGAAACAGCGACGGGTCGGGAATGCCGCCGGCGAAGGAGATGATGTCGGGCTGGTCGAGCAGCTTCAACAGCTCGCGGATTTCCGAAGCCTTCATGCGCGAGGAACGCGAGGCCAGAAGGTTCAACAGGGTCAAGACGCACCTCCCGCAGCGTGCTTCTATTTAGGTCAGCTTAGTTGACCTATTATCAGGCCTGGCCTTTCGCGTGAATACACAAAACGGTCATGGCTCATCGTCCAGGCAACATTTGGCCCACAGATTTTCGCAAATGCTAATGAAAAGCCATTGCACGCTCGGCAAGGCCAGCGCACGATTATGACCAGAAACTGGAAGTTGATAGAAAATCAATCCGGAACAAATGGGGGAACGCGTATGACGCTCGAGGTCATCGGGGCCGGCTTTGGCCGCACCGGCACGTGGTCGACTTTCGCCGCGCTGAACAGGCTCGGCTTTCCGAGCTACCACATGCAGGAAGTCATCATCAACAAGGCCAACAAGGGCCATCTCGACTTCTGGCGCAAGGTGGCGAACAGCCCGCCCGGCGCGCAGCATGACTGGAACCGGGTCTTCGCCAATTATCGGGCGACCGTCGACAATCCGGGCTGCTGCGTGTGGCGCGAGCTGATGGCCGCCTATCCGGAAGCCAAGGTGCTTCTGACCCTGCATCCGCGCGGAGCCGAGGCCTGGTACGACAGCACCATCGACACGATCTACTTCACCGAGAATGTCTGGCAGTTCAGGGTGCTGGAATGGCTGACGCCGTTCGGCCGCAAGTTCGGCGACATGTCGCGCAAGCTGGTCTGGGGCCGGACGCTGAAGGGCGTGATGAACGACCGCGACAAAGCGGTGGCGCGTTATAACGCCTATGTCGACGAGGTGAAGGCGGCGGTGCCGCCTGAGAA
Source organism: Mesorhizobium sp. CA16 (assembly GCF_020165175.1). Taxonomy (NCBI): domain Bacteria; kingdom Pseudomonadati; phylum Pseudomonadota; class Alphaproteobacteria; order Hyphomicrobiales; family Phyllobacteriaceae; genus Mesorhizobium; species Mesorhizobium sp. CA16. The sequence continues at coordinate 17,346 of NZ_JAIUHP010000006.1, read as the reverse complement.
GCTGCTTGTCTTCAAGGTCAGCGACGGCTGGGCGCCGCTCTGCAATTTCCTTGGCGTCGCGATGCCCAACGAACCCTTCCCCAACCTCAATGACCGCGCCAGCATCAAGAAGATCATCAACGAGATGATCGTGGGATCTTATCTGATGCTTGCCGGCGTGGCGGTTCTGATCGCGCTGGCCATCGGCGCCCTGTGGTGGTGGCTGGCGTAGCGGCCACCCGGATCGGCCTGCCAGGGCCGCGGCGCTCCGGCTCCGGCGGCCGCGTGATTAGAACGGCAAACGGATCTCGTCAGGCTCGGTCCTGTCAGGCCAGCCGATGTCCTTCTGAATCTCCGTCGGCAGCTCGTTAAGCTCGCGCGCCGTGCGGCGGCGCTTGCTGGCCTGCGCGAAGGCGGCGCGGATTCGGTTGAGACTTTTGAACATGAAAAACCTCCTAAATCAGCGGCGGAAAACTGGTGCCGCCTCTTCCCGGCGTCGCTTTTGCGATGCGTCTGTAACCGGTGGATTGCGCGCGAACGGTGAAATGCTTCACGAAGCCGGAACGGCTTGAAACATATGCATGCAAATTAGTTTGCAGGATCAGCCACGCGGTCTGCATGAAAACCAGGAGCTTGCATGACCTGCATGTTAGACGCTTGGGCTGGTCGCCTTGATGGGTTGATTCACGTCTCCGAGAGGGAGGCGATAGCGCGAGTTGTAGCTCGGCAACAAATTAACGGCTTCTAATTCACCTGGTTTTCGGCCCCACTTTCCCGCCTCGCGCCACTTCCCTGCCCGCGCGATAGACGGTGCGATCCTTTGGCACCGCCACCACCGCTTCCGGGACATGCTCGGCCTTCAGCGCAACGAAATCCGCCTTGGCGCCGACAGCGATGCCGTAGCCTTCGAGTCCCAGCGCCTTGGCGCCGGCGTGGCTGACCACGTCGTAGGCGGCCTCCAGCTCCCAATCTTCGTAGAAGCCGGAGCGGTAGCCGATCATGTTGGCGCGGTTCAGCATGTCGCCATCGCCATAGGGCCACCATGAATCGCGGATGTTGTCGGAACCGGCGAAGACGGTGACGCCCGCCTTGCGCAGCGCCGCCACCGGCGGGAATGGATGATCGCCGGGCGCGTTGGTCATGATGGCGACGCCGGCGCCGGCGATCCGCTCGCCAGCCTTGGCCAATGCATCGGCGGAGATGTCGCCCAGCCCGTAGGCGTGGCTGACGACAACCTTTCCCTGCATGCCCATTGTCGCGGTCCGGGCGGCGATCTCCTCGATCTCGAACAGGCCGAGTGTGCCGCGGTCATGCAGGTGGATGTCGATACCGGCGCCGCGTTTTTCGGCAAGGCCGAACACCACATCGAGATGGCCCTTCACGTCGCGATCGAAGCTTGCCGGGTCGAGCCCGCCGATCAGGTCACAGCCGAGCTTGAGCGCCTCGTCGAGCAACTCCGCGGTGCCTGGCGAGGACAGAATGCCGCTCTGCGGGAAGGCGACGAGCTGGATGTCGACGAGGTGGCGGTATTTCTCCCGCACCGCAAGGATCGCCTCCACGTGCTTCAACCCGACCGCGGCGTCGACCATGACATGGCTGCGCATGGCGAGGCTGCCATTGCCGACGCAGAGCTCGAGCTGGTTTCTCGCCCGCTCCGCCATGGGTGCTGCCTGCTCGAGGTTGCGCATCTGGAAGGCAACCCGCTCGCGCACGTCGAAGCCGTTGGTGCAGGGAATGTGCGGGCGCCAGACATCGTCGTAGAAGGAGGTGTCGAGATGGATGTGGCCCTCGACGAAAGCCGGCAGGACGAGCTGGCCGGCGAGGTCGATAGCGCCGGACGGCGGCATCGTCGCATTGGCTGCAAGCGCGATGGCGCTGAAGCGGCCACCGGCAACGGTGAGGTCACGGAGCGAGCCATCGGCAAGCCTGGCGTTGAGAAAATGAGTCTGATCCACGATGCAATCCGCTGACAAGGAAGGCGTCAGTCGTCGCCGGTCGAACAGACGAGGTCAATGCGGCAAGGGATAGAAAGTGTTTCGCCTTGCCTTCTCTCCTTATGGAAGAAGGCAAGTTCAACGGCTGCCATATACCGTTTTCGCGGAAGTTTCAGCGGGCGGCAAATGTGCCATGGTGAAGCCTGCGGTATGAGGCCGCCGTGGTCGACGCGGACGCCCAAGCACATCCCCAACAATGCGCCCCCAACGGCCGCGTCGACCATGACCGGAAACGCCAACGGCGACCGCGCCTTGGGTCGCCTTTTCGACCGGCCGCTTTTACTCAGCCTTGGGTGCCGGCGTATTCGGCGACCAGCGGCTCATATTCCTCGAAGGCAGGCAACGTCGCGTAGCTGTGCACGGCCGATGTCGCCGCCCAGGGCAATTTCTCACTTATCCAGGTTTCGATGAAGGGCGCGAACCAGGCATGGTCGTCGAGCATGGTCGGGCGCAGGTTGACGAACCAGTCGATCCCCTCCGGCCGCGTGAACATCCAGGTCATGCAGTAGCCGCAGAAATAATGTTTCGAGGCGCCATGCAGGCCGCCGACCACCGGCTCGCCCTTCATCACCTCGAAACCTTCCGAGGGGATCGCCGCGCTCAGCGAATAGGCGCTGGACGACATCGACTGGCAACCCGTGCAATGGCAGGCCATGGTGAGCAGCGGCTTTGCCGAGATTTTCAGGCGCACGCGGCCGCAGCGGCAGCCTCCTTCGGCGGGAAGAGAAAGACTTGGCAAGATGAGCTCCTGAGGTTGGGGATCTCCCTTATCCCCCTGTGGGAGAAGGTGGATCGGCGCGTAGCGACAAGACGGATGAGGGGTGTTCCAGCGGAGTGAGACGCTGGCATTCCCTGGAACACCCCTCATCCGGCCGCTTCGCGGCCACCTTCTCCCACAAGGGAAGAAGGGGAAGGCGCGCTCAGCCTTCGATCAACTCCGCCGTCGTCGCCATCCGCACGCCCTGCCCCGCGAAAGCCTTGTTGTGGCGGGCAATGATGTCGGGCGCGTTCTCCTCCAGTGAATCCAGCGTCGAATGCGCGTCGGAGACCAGGGTGACGCCCAGGCCTTCGGCGAAGGCTCCCTTCACAGTGGCGGCGACGCAGAAGTCGGTCTGGGCGCCGATGAGCACAACGTCCCTCGCACCCTGCCCCGCTACCCATGCTGCTAGGTCAGGGTTGGAGAAGGCGTTGCCGACATTCTTGCCGAAGGTCGGCTCGTCGTCGGCCTGACCGAGCAGCGGCCATACCGGCCAACCAGAAGCGCCCGGCGCCAGCGGATCGCCTTCCGGTCCGTCATGGCGGATGAACGCCACTTTGCGGCCGGAACGCCGTGCCCAGTCGATCAGCCGACGGGCACGCACGGCGATCGTGTCGGCGTCATGGATCGGCGGATCGAACCGACCGTCGAACATGCCGGTCTGCAGGTCGATGACGATCAGCGGCGCGGCGGCGGAGGGGGCTGTGTCTGGCATGGCGCGAAGATAGCGTGGGTGGGGGGCGGGTCAAGGACGAGGCAGGAGCCAACAAGCAGCAACTCGCGCAAACCATCTACAATTTCGAGTTGCATTCAGGATTAATCACAACTAAGATGATCGAGAGATCGGGGGATGACAATGGATGAACAATACACCGTATTCCTGATCGGAGGAGGCACGGGAGGTGACGAGCAGGCGGTGTTCACGCCGCACGATGCGGGGACCCGATGCAGGCTCACCTGCAGCTATCGCAATAAAGTCATCGCTGCTGAAGAAGACGACTATTTCGAAGCCCTATGCCAAATCCGCAATCAGCTCGAAGTGGAAGGACTACTACCCTTTTGTTATGGCGCGAGCGCCAATGTTTTCCCTGAAGGCACCGTGACAGAGATGAGTCGAGGATTGGTGGTCTGCAAAGTGAAAACGGGCGAGCGTCCCAAGAAGAGCGACTTAGTCAATATATTTGACGATGGCTATGACGTGATGCCCGTGTTCGTCTCGATGCAGCAGAAGTTTTGGGATTCGTGGCTCGCCTCCCTGCCCCGATCACAAGACCCGGAGATAGCGAACTCGACGGACGGTGCAACCCACTCCCTCTGGCAGTCTCTAACACTTCGCTTTGCCAAGATGTTGAAATCGCTTTTTCCACTGTCAGGGGGAAGATAAGGCACCTGGCTTCTACGACATCAGCGGCATTGGGCCCTTCAGCGCCTCGACCAGCGCGTCGCGGAACACCGCGATCGGGCGCGCCAGCCTGCCGGCCGGCGGGCGGTGGAGCAACCAACAGCGCACTTGCGGCTTGAAGCCGGGGCAGTCGACCACCTCGACCGCGTCGCGCCATTGGCTGCCCGACAGCGCGCCGGGCGTGACGACGCCGATGCCGTGGCCGCGCGCCACCAACGACATCCTCAGATCCGCGCCCTGCGCCTCCACGCCGACATGGAAGGGCAGCCGCGCCGCCTCGAAGCGATGGCGGATGAAGGCGCGGAAGCCGCAGCCGGTTTCGTTGAGCACCCAGGGGTAGCGCGCAAGATCGTTGAGCTCGGCCGGCTTCGGCACGCCGAGGCTTGGCGCGGCCACCAGCAGCACCGCCTGCACGCCGAGGTCGTCGCCGACGAGCTCCGGCGGCGGCGCGACGCCCTCGGCTAGACAGACGGCGACCGCGTCGATCTCGCTGTGCAGCACCTGCTCCACCAGGCGCGGCGACAGGCTGGAGGTGATCTTCAATGTCAGTTGCGGGAACGCCGCGCGAAGACCGTCGAGCGGCTCCGACAGCGCGCTGGTCGAGAGGTAAGGCATGATGCCGAGACGGAACTCGCCCCTCACCTCGCCGGCCGGCGAGACGCCCGCCTTCAGATCCTCCAGCGAGCGCAGCACCCGACGGCCATGCTCATAGGCCTCGCGACCCGATGCGGTGGGTTTGAGCGGCTTCGACTGGCGGTCGAGCAAAGGCGTCGCCAGCCGCTCCTCGAGATTCTGCACCCGGCGCGTCACGCCGGGCTGGGTGAGACTGAGCCTGGCAGAGGCGCCGACGATGGAGCCGGTTTCGACGACGGCGACGAAGGCCTCAAGGTCATGGATGTTCATGCGTATCTCGCATAATCATTATCAAATCATTTCAATTGTAGCATATGATCAGCGCGAATAAAGTCCTCGCGAGATATGCAAACAGCGAGGCTACGCATGAACGGAACCGACAACGCCCGGATCGCGACGGCCAAGTTCGCCGATCCGTCGCCGCATGCCGGCGGCGGCACGATCACCCGATCCCAGACGCTGCTGTTCGCCGCTTCGGTCGGCATCATCGTCACCAATCTGTTCGCGCCGCAGACGCTGGTCGGGCTGATCGGACCGTCGCTGGGCGCGGCGGCATCGGAAAGCGGCCTGGTGTCGATGGCCACCCTGCTCGGCTATGCGGCCGGACTGTTCTTCCTGGTTCCGCTGTCTGACCTGGTCGAGAACCGTGTGCTGGCGCTGCGCATGCTGTGCGCGGCTGCGCTGGCGGCGGCGGTCGCTTCATTCGCGCCGTCGGCCGCCTCGCTGCTTGCCGTGCTGTTCGTGCTTGGGGCGGCCTGTTCCTGCATTCAGGTGCTGGTGCCGGTCGCGGCCTCGATGGCGCCGCCGGGACAGGACGGGCGCGTTATCGGTGACGTGATGAGCGGGTTGATGATCGGCATCCTGCTCTCGCGTCCGATCGCCAGCCTCGTCGCCGACGCCTTCGGCTGGCGCGCCTTCTACGGCATCAGCGCCGCGGCACTGGCGCTGCTCGCCATCCTGCTCGGCCTCGCTTTGCCAAGGCGCAAGCCACTGGCGCGTACGAGCTATGCGGGGCTCATAGCCTCGCTGGTCGGGCTTCTAGCCCAAGAGCCGGTGCTGCGGCGTCGTGCCTTCACCGCGAGCCTGGTCATGGCGACTTTCAGCGTGTTCTGGACGGCGGTGGCGCTACGCCTGTCCGCCCCGCCTTTCGACCTTGGCCAGAAAGGCATTGCGCTGTTCGCATTTGTCGGCGCCGGCGGCGCGGCTGTGACGCCGATCTTCGGCCGCGCCGGCGACCGCGGCCTTACGCGCACCGCGACGATCCTCTGCCATCTCGTGCTGATTGCGGCGCTCGGCCTCGCCGCATGGGCCGGGGCGGCCAAAGCCGGGGCATGGCTGCCGCTCATCCTGATGGGTGTCAGCGCCGTGCTGCTCGATTTCGGCGTCACCGGCGACCAGACGCTGGGCCGCCGTGCGGTTAATCTCCTGCAGCCCAAGGCGCGGGGCCGCATCAACGGGCTGTTCGTCGGCATCTTCTTCATCGGCGGCGCGATCGGCTCGCTGCTTGCCGGCATCGCCTGGACCTGGGGCGGCTGGAACGCGGTGTGCGCGGTTGGAGCGCTGTTCGGGGTGGTGGCGCTGGTGGTGGATTGGACCGAGTAGCTCGATCTTCTCCTCTCCGCTTGTGAAGGAGGAAGCTATCCAATCCCACCCGTCACCCTATAGGCCCCGCTGACGCGCCCATCCTGCGACCTCACAATGGCCGTGACGATGGAGCCATAGGCGCCGCGCCAGACGCTGTGGAAGCCTTGATGGGTCGTGGCCGGTACGATCACGCGACCGGTGAATCGGTTAGCGCTGCCTTGCATTGAAACCGGCTCGCCGTTGACGTGGACTTTCACCACCGCCGCGTCGCCGGTCTCCAGCGCGATCGCGATCTCATCGGTGTCGCCGGCGCGGGTCGTCTCAGCCGTGAGCACCAGCGTGAGCAGGGGATCGCCAACACGACTCGACGCGCCCCTGCCCTCGAACACGTCATCGGCCAGCGCCGGGGTGCGCGGCGGAACGGTGCGGCGCCTTGTGGAGCGCTCGTAATCACCGGCGATCGTCAGCAATGCCACGTCGTCATAAGCCTTGCCAGCGAAGGTGAGGCCGACGGGCATGCCGATATCGGCCATGGTGCCCATCGGCACCGTCACCGTCGGGATGCCGAGATGCCGCCAGACCAGATTGCCGTTGGCGACCCAGGTGCCGTTTCGCCAGGCAAGCCGGGCGGAAGCCTCGTTGATGTCGGCATCGGCCGGACCGACATCGGCGACCGCCGGCAGCACCACGGCGTCGAGCCGGTTGGCATCGAGCCAGTCTTCGAAGTCGGCGCGGCGCGTTACTTCCAGGCCTTTCAGGCCCGCCTCGATGGTGGGAATGTCCGCAAGCGACGCCACCCCGCGCTTCGCTCGCTCGACATACTGCGCCAGCTCGAAATCGGCCTCGCCGTAACGGTCGCGCAACGTGCCCGGCGGCTGCGGGAAGATCTTTGCGCCGTCGACCGAAGCGAGATCGGGGATCACCGGATCGGCATTGGCGCGCAGGAAATCGTCCCAGGACCAGATGGACAGGTCCCAGATCTCGCGTTCGGCGAATTCCGGCGGCACAAGGCCGCGGTCGACCATCGACAGCGCGCCCGGACGATCGCGCTCGTAGTTGGAGACGACAGGGAAATCGACCTCAACCACTTCGGCGCCGAGTGATTCAAGGTCGCGCGCCGCCTGCCGCCAGAGCTCAAGTACTGAGGCGCGGGTCTCGATCGGGCGGTCGGCGCCGTCATCCTTGCCGATATACATTTTCGGCACGCCGAGCCGCTTGCCCTTGAGCGCACCCTGCACGGCAAGCGTGGTGTAGCTCGCCGGCCGCAGCGCCGAGGCTTTCGGGATTTGCACCCAGGGCTGCACGCGCCAGAAATCGCCGCGCGTCTCGGCATCGTCGGCGACGATGACGTCGAGCAGCTCCAGCATGTCGGGAATGGTGCGCGTATGCGGCACGACCACATCCATGGTCGGCACCAAAGGCCAGTTGCCGCGCACCGAGATCACGCCGCGCGAAGGCGTGTAGGCGACCAGCGCGTTGTTGGAGGCAGGCGCGCGCCCGGACGACCACGTTTCTTCGCCGAGCCCGAAGGCGGCGAAACTGGCTGCGGTCGCGGTGCCCGAGCCGTTGGACGAGCCGGAGGCGAAGGCGGCGGTGAGGAAATCCTTGTTATACGGACTTTCGGCGCGGCCATAGACGCCGCGCTGCATGCCGCCATTGGCCATCGGCGGCATGTTGGTGAGGCCGATCAGCACCGCGCCGGCGGCGCGCAGCCTGGCGATGGTGAAGGCGTCCTCGTTCGCCGTGAGATGCTCGAAGGCCGGCGAGCCGGCTGCAACTGTCAGGCCCTTCGCCTTGTAGCTGTTCTTGGCGGTGTAGGGGATGCCGTCGAGCGATCCGAGCGTCTTGCCCTCGCGCCGGCGCCGGTCGGATGCTTCCGCCTCTTCGAACATCTTCGGGTTGAGGACGGGCACGGCGTTGAGCGCGATGCCGTGGCGGTCGTAATGGGCGATGCGCCGCAGATACGCAGCGACAAGCTCGACGCTGGTGATTGTGCCATCTTCCAGCGCGCGGCGCAGATCGGCGATCGAGGCTTCGACGAGGTGGAGCATGATGGGGATCGAATTTCCTTACAGAAGCTGCGTTCCGTCACACCCCCTCTGCCCTGCCGGGCATCTCCCCCGCAAGGGGGGAGATTGGATGTCGCGACGGCTTTCGCCAATCGGCGACGCTGCAGAGAGGGTGCCGTCGCAGGAACTGCCAATCTTCCTCCTTGCGGGGGAGATGCCCGGCAGGCCAGGGGGCTGTCCAGCCGGCCTGTCAGGTAATCCAAGGGCGCTATTCATTTTTCCGGACGAATGCCCGCCTCTCGCCCTCGTGCTCCACGCTCAATCCACCAATCATTCTGCCAATCCTCATAGCCGAGAAGCGAGCCCTCCATCCGTTCGAGGGCTTCGTTCCAGCCGGTCTTGGCGGAGACTTTCGATGCCAGCAGATGTGCGTCTATTCGCCATTCTTCGCCGGGGAGTACGAAGAAGGCGCGCCGCCATCTTTCGAACTTTGGGAAGCGGGCGCGCTCGGCCTCGGTGAAGGGCGTGTCGATTATGCGGCGCACTAACCGACCCGAACGGACGAACGGGTCGAAGCGGGCCAGCATTTCCGTCAACCACTCCACCGGATAGGCGTCTTGGAACACCGCCAGAGGCTTGCGACCTTCAAGCATCAGCGGCAGCTCGAAATTCGTGTGAACGAGATACGGTGTCTCGCGGATCGGATGCCAGGGCTCGATGCGATTGAGCCTCGGATCAAGCTCGCGAGGTGGGATGCATATCGCGCCCAGCCTTTGAATATCTCCCGGGTCCAATTCCCATGAGCCTGATAGTTGTGTGTTGCCGCAACCCAGAACCGCCTCAGCGATAGCCGAACCGGTCGCAGGATCGATCTGCTGCAGGACAAAATAAGTGGATTCGGCAGTGTTGCTCATGCGGCGACGATGGCTGCTCGGAGAGTCCTTGTACAGGTCTCCTTCTGACAGGCGCCGTTCGTGGCGCCCCATCTGCTCTGCCGGGCATTTTTCCCCACTTGGGCGAGATCGGCTGTCGAGGCCGCTTTTCGCCCACCTCCAACGTCACACTCACTCCGGCGCCCCGGCAAACAGCACCGTGCCATCCCCGCCCGCCGCCGGCCAGTCGCGGATGGCGCGGTCGATGCCGCCGGTCAATAGCGTGCCGTCGGCGGCGAAGGCGACCGAGTACATAGGACCAGTGCCGGGATCGAATTCGGCGATCTCGGCGCCGGTGTCCATGTTCCATATCCTGGCGGTGCCATCCAGCGAGACGGAGCCGAGGCGCTTGCCGTCGGCCGACAACGCCAGCGCATAGACTGTGCCGGAATGCCCCTCGAAGCGGCGGACCTCCTTGAAGGTGTCGAGATCCCAAAGCTTTATCGTGTAATCGCCGCTGCCGGTCACCGCGTGGTGGCCATCGGCCAGGAAGACCGCGCCATAGGCGCCTCGCTCGTGGCCGAGCCAGCTGCGCAACTGCTTGCCCGCAACGATATCCCAGAGCTTCAGCTCACCGTCGATGCTGCCCGTGAGCGCCCTGGTGCCGTCGGGCGAGATGGCGACGGAACTCACCGACCAGTCGTGGCCCGACAGCACATGCAAGACCGCTCTCTTCCCCAGGTCCCAAACGACGACGGAACCGGTGTCGTGACCGCTAACGGCGAGCTTGCCGTCCCGGCTGATCTTCAGTTGCCTGACGCCGCCGTTTGCCCCTGAGGAGAAGACGTGCAGCACCGTGCCGTCGGATAGCTGGCGCAGCACGATCTCGCCGTCGTCGCCGGCGGTGAGCACGGTCTTGCCGTCGGGCATGAAAAGCGCGCTGCGCGCCATGTCCTTGTGCTCACCAAGGTCGCGGATCAGCCGCTTGCCGTCGATATCCCAGAGCTTGATCATGCGGTCGGTGCTGGCGCTCATGATCTGGTGGCCGTCGGCCGACACCGCCAGCCAGACGACGGCGTCGCGGTGGCCTTCCAGCGCGGTTGGCTGGGCCGGCGGCACCGGTGGAGGCGGCGCCACCGTCTGCGGCGGCGGCGTTGCGGGAGCGAGCGCCGTCTGCTGGGTTGGCTGGACCGGCTCTGCCGGCTGGGCAGGCCGCGGCGGCGCGGACTCGGCCGGTGGAGCGGCTGTCTGCGCCGGCTGAGCGGGAGCCGCAACCGGCTCGGGCAACGGGGGCTTTGCAGCCTCTTGCTGTGCGGGTACGGGCAAGGCTGGCTCGATGCTCGACTCGGGCGTGGTAGGTTTTGCGCTCGCCTCCGGCTCGGGCGGCCGAGGCGCCGAGTCTGCCGGCGCGGTGGCGACTTCCTTCGCCGGTTCGGCGCCCGGCGCCCGCCAACCGAACTGGTCGGCGACGATGACGATCAGGGCCAACAGCGGCAAAGCGAGCGCTGCGCGGCGCAGCCGCGGATGGCCGGCCGGCGCGATCCCGGCGTCGCGGCCGAACAAAGGAGCGGGCGGATCATGCTCGGCGGCCGGCAGCAGCCCGGCGAGGAAAAGCAGCCCGGCAAGGACCGACAACACGCCGGCCGCGCCGAAGACCTCCAGGCGCGCCGTCGCCGTCGGCCTGCCGCCCAGCGCCGCATAGAGCTTGGCGAAACAGGCAATGCCGACGCTCAACATCGCCAGCGCCAGCAGCCTTTCGGTCGATCTCTTCATCGGTCTCCCCCATCGCCCCGCCGCGTTGCAACCGGCGGCAGCGGGCCGGCCTCGGCATCCTAGCCGAGCTTGCTGCCAAGGCTAAGTGCAAGACGTCACACAGCTTCGCCGGACGATATCCTTCGCATCCGGTTCCGGCCGGCGCGGTCGCCCACTATTGGGCGGCGGCTCTATCAGTAGAACGCTATCCCCAGGAGCAGAACAGCCCGCTGGAGCCGGTGATTGACAGAAATTGCCTATGTGAGATTATCCGCCGGGGATTTCTAGGAGAGCAATCTTATGAAGAAGACTTACGAGAAGCCGGTTTTGATCCGCAAGGGCAAGCTTTCAGCGGTTGTGGCGGGTTCGCTGCCTTCGCCGGTTTGATGAAATCATCGGTGCTTTTGCCGGCACTGACTAACGGGGGGAATTTGGGATGAAGAAGATTTACGAGAAGCCGATTCTTGTCCGCAAGGGCAAGCTTTCGGCGGTGGTGGCGGGTTCGCCGGTGGTCAACGGCGGCAGCGCTGGTGTTTGAACCTGACGATTTAATTTCCGCACAGTAGCAGGAATGCGCAACGGGGAAGGACTTGCCCGGGAGTTTACTTGACGGCGAACGTGTGTTTGAGATCGAGCGGCGCAATCTTTGGGAGAGCGTAGATGAAGAAGACCTATGTGAGGCCGACATTGGTCAAGAAGGACAGGCTTTCGGCAATCACCGCTAACGGCGCAGCTTCCGTCGTATTCTGAGCCAAAGACGCGTTGCAGACCTTGGGGCGGCGCGGGTTAGCCTTGCTTGAGATATCGCAAGAATTTCGGCACTTTTGGTCAGCATAAGTCAAAGCGCCAGAACCAGATCGTCCAGTACCATCTGCCAGTAATGCTTTGTCGACAGGCGCACACGCGTCACCGCCTGCAACATGGGCGCGTATTGAACCGGTGCTAGTGCCGACAGCGCGATCTCATCGCTGGCGATCAGTTCCTCCCCTAACCAGCTTTCGACAAGCGCGGTCTCGCCTTCCGAGGCCAGCCAGGCCGCGGTCAGCATCACCGAGTGGAAGCCGAAGGGCGCATCGCGGCCGAACTCGGCCGGATGGCCGCTGCTGGTATAGGCGATGTAAGCACCCGAGACATTGCCGTTGACATAGCCCTCACTGTTGGCGGTGTGGTCGCGCGCCATGGCGTTGAGATTGCGCCAGTCGAGCCCGGCGTGGCCGGACGGCACTTTGCACAGGCCGCGCGGGGTTATGTCGTCGAAGCCGATGGCCCTGAGCGCCGCGCCGGGCGAGAGCGCGCCGCGCGCCAACAGGCCGAGATCGACCGGGTAAGCCGACAGCTTGAGCCTTCGGTCGAGCCCCGAACCGGCAATGACGATTTCATCGGCCTCGACGCCGAGCGGGAAGCGGAAGGCCGCGTCGGCGGGCAGCGCCCGGCTCTCAAGCAACTGACCCTTGGCCATGACCGACAGCGTAACGCCCGTCGCGGCCAGCGTCCTGCCGTTCAATGTCCGCCCCGGCGCGAGCCCGACCGGCTTCGGCAAGGCCTCGCCGGCGAGGCCAACCATGGATCCGGGCGCATCCGCGATACGCACCGGCTGGTCCTGGTTGGCGCTGCTGGCGCGCCAGCCGGGCGGCACCGAGACGGAAAAGCGGTAGCTGTCGGGCCGCTGGATCGCCGCACTGCGGCGCTTCGACGACATCGGGAAATTGGCGAAACCGGCGGCGTTGCTGCGCGCCGAAGCCAGGAAAATGCCGCGCTCGTCATAGAGCCGCACCACGATGCCCGCCATCGGCCGGTCGGCTTGACCATAGGCGCCGTCGCCGTCGACATCCATGTAGACGAAGGACGAGAAGTTGAGCTTGCCGGATGTCGGCGCCCAGTGGGCGCGCGGCACGTAGTCGCCCGCCGGATCGGGATTGCCGCGCGCCCTGCGGCGCTTGCGGCGCCGGCGCAGCGCGATCGCAATGAGAGCGATGGCGCCGGCAAGGACGAGGGCTGAGATAAGCGCGACGAGGGCGGTGTCAGCCATGGCGGAGAGGCGATGGCTGGAGATCGCCGTTCAAGACCGCGTGCATGAAATTGTCCCCCCATCCAAGTTTGCAGCAGATTAGCGTCATTGCGATGGACGAGTCAGGATTGAGATGCTGGCGGGACAGCGCCAGCTTTCCCTTCTCACCTTGCGGGAGAAGGTCAGGTTGCCAACTCCACCCAGACCGGCGCGTGGTCGCTTGGATTGTCCCCTCCCCGCACTTCGCGGTCGATGCCCGCCCCTTTCAGTTTTCGAGCGAGCTTCTTCGACAACAGAATGTGGTCGAGCCTCAGGCCGGCGTCGCGCGGCCAGCGGTTCCGGCGATAGTCCCAGAAAGTGTAGAGCCTCTCCTCCTTGGGAAAAACCTTTCGCAACGCGTCTGTCCAGCCCTGCGCGATCAACGCGGCGAAGGCGGCGCGGCTTTCGGGTTGCACCAGCGCGTTCTCGTCATAGGAGCGGGTCTCATAGATGTCGCGCGGCTCGGGCACGATGTTGAAGTCGCCGGCGAGCGCCACCGGCAGGCCGGTGTCGAGGAGCTCACCCGCATGCGCGGCGAAGCGGTCGTGCCAAGCGAGCTTATAGTCGAATTTCGGGCCCGGTCGAGGATTGCCGTTCGGCGCGTAGAGGCAGGCGATGACAACGCCGTCGACCGCCGCCTCGATGTAGCGCGCCTGGCGGTCGGCATCGTCGCCGGGCAGCGCATCGCGTGTCAGCACCGGCTCGGCGCCGCGCGCGAGGATCGCGACGCCATTCCAGGTCGGCTCGCCCTTCCACACAGCGCCATAGCCGGCGTTGGCGAGCCGGGTCAGCGGAAACTGCGTGTCGCGCGCCTTCAGTTCCTGCAGGCAGACGACGTCGGGCTTTGCCTTGGCGAGCCAAGCGAGCAGGTTGTCCAGCCGGGTGTTGATGTTGTTGATGTTGAAGGTGGCGAGTTTCATCAAGTCTGTCGATATTCAGGTGATGCCGGCCTGCAAATGGCGGCTTCCTGCGCTTCCGGTGCTCACGTACTTTAAGTACGCTCCGCTCCGGTTCTCGGAAACCACCATTTTCGACTCGGCCTGACCTGAATCTCGCCAGACTTGGCGGCGTAGTCAGTCCGCCATCCGGATTTTGATCGTCTCCGCTACCGTCTTCAGATGATCGCCCGTCGAAAAGCCCGAGATCGCCTTGCGTGGTTTCAAATCATGGTCGCCGTCCTCTAGCCAGATCATCTCGATGGCAGGAGAAAGGCCGTAGGTCGCGACTTCCTCCTTGGTGCCAAACTCGTCGCGCGTGCCCTGGAAGATCAGCGTCGGCGTCTTCAAGTTGATCAGATGCTTTGTCCGCAACTGCTCCGGCTTGCCCGGTGGATGGAACGGATAGCCGAGGCAGACGAGCCCGGCGATCTCGCCCTTGGCGAACATATCGTCGGCGACCATGGAGGCGACGCGCCCGCCCATCGACTTGCCGCCGATGATGAGCTTGCCGGTCACGCCCTTGGCGCGCAGATCGGCGATCGCCTTCACATATTCCGGGTTCACCGTTTCGGCGCGCGGCGGCGGCTTGCGATGGCCGTAGCGGCGCGCGGCCATATAGTGGAACTCGAAGCGTGCGACCTGAAAGCCGGCGGCGGCGAGCGCCTTGGCGGTGGCGGCCATCGACGCGGAATCCATCGGCGCGCCGGCGCCGTGGGCGAGCAGGATGGTGACGGGGGCGGTGTCGAAGCCGTCGAAGAGGAAGTGGGTCATGGGAGCGCCAATCTCTCCTTCTCCCCTTGTGGGAGAAGGTGGCCGAGCGAAGCTCGGACGGATGAGGGGTGCTCCAGCTTGGCGGATACGCCCTTCAATACTCCTACTTGCGACAAGGTCACCAACGTCTCATTCCTTCCAGCACCCCTCATCCGTCTCGGCGCTGGCGCGCCGATCCACCTTCTCCCACAAGGGGAGAAGGAAAAGGCGCTCACCCCGCCGTCCGCGCCATATGCAGATCCACGAACTGGATCCCCTTCTGCGCAGTGCGCGCCCATTCGGACACCGCATCCAGCTCCAGATATCGCACCCACAGCCGGCGAGCCTCGGCCAGATTGCCCGCATCGAACTCCAGGCGCGCGAGGTTGAACACCGGATCGGCATAGCTCTTGTCGAGCGCAACAGCCTTCTGGAGGTGCCTTCGCGCCGATGCCACCCTGCCCTCGTCGCTCATCAGACCGGCGAGGTTGAACCAGGCCTCAACGAAACCGGGGTCGAGCTTTATCGCGCGGGCATAATCATGCGCGGCTTCGGTAACCCGGCCGGCGCCGCGCAGGCAATTGGCGCGGTTGAAGGCGGCAATCGCATCCTTGGGATCGATCGCCAGGCAACGCTGGTAGAGCGCGGCCGCATCGTCGTGGCGCCCCTCCTCTTCTGCCACCTCGGCCTCGGCGAATAATTCCTCCAGCGTGTCATCCTCGGGTGAACCGAGGTCGAACAAAAGCTGGCCGTCGAGCTCGCTCCTGCCTTCGTCGAGATAGATCGCATCCGGGCGGCCATGCTGCGAGCCGAGATTGAGCGACTTGGCGGTGAGCGAGGCGACCGGGCCGGAGCGATGCACTGAGCGCGCGATCGCGCCCCAGGTGGCGCCGCTGGCGATCAGCCCGGCATATTTGCGGGCCAGGATCAGGTCTCGGAAGGAGTAAGGTTCGCCATCATGCTCGAAGGCGTCGAACAGTGACAGCATGTCGAGATCGTCGCCGCCAAGCCGCGACTGGTCGACGAGCGATTGCCTGGAGAGCGACGAGGCATCGGGCGCCTTCATCAGTCCAAGCAGGCGCAGGAAGCCGTTCTCGCTGATGAGTTGGCGGCCTGCTTCGCGCTCCGCTTTCACGCGGCGCTCGATCTCGGCATCGCCGGATTTCGCCGCCTTGGCGAGAAGCGCGCGGCCGAACACGACGTGCGTGGTGCGGCGCGTGACGCCGCGCCTCAGCTCCGCATGGCGGCGCCCGACCTCGCGCGCGGCGAGCCGCAATGGAAAGGCAGCCAGCGCGCCGACGACGCCGAAGACGGCGCCGGGAACGATCACTGGCCCAGCATTTCCCGTCACTTCTTGCTCTTGCCGACAGCCTTCAACAGGTTCGCCTTCAGCGGGTTCTCAAGCGCGCCTCCCGCGGCCGCCTTCTTGGACGGCTTCGCCGGCGCTTCCTCGGCCTTGCTCTTCGACTTGGCCGGGGGTTTCGCCTGCTGCGACAGGCTCGCCTTCAGCGCATCCATCAGGTTGATAACATTGCCGCGCTCGGGCGCAGCCGCGATGATCGGCTTGTGGCCCTTCAGCTTCTCGCGGATCATCGCCATCAGCGCCACCTCGTAGCGATCCTCGTAGTTCTTCGGATCGAAGTGGGTTTCCTTCTGCTTTATCAACGCCTGGGCCAGCTCGAGCATTTCCGGATCCGGCTTGCCGGCCGGGATGTTGCCGAAATATTCAGCCGTGCCGCGCACTTCGTTGGGGTTTCTCAAGGTGCAGACGAACATGCCGTTCTCGCGCGGTCCGATCGTCACCACGCGCTCGCGGCTGGAGAGCACCAGGCGGGCGATCGCCAGCTTGCCGGACTTGCGCATCGCTTCCCTCAGCACCGCGAAGGTTTCCTCCGCCATGGCGCCGTCGGGCGCGAGATAATAGGGCGCGTCCTGGTAGATGACGTCGACCTCGTCCTCGTCGACGAAGGCCTCGATGTTCATCGTGTGGTTGGATTCGATCCGGACCGCATCGAGGTCGGCATCATCGATGATGATGTACTGCTTGTCCTCGTACTCGTAACCGCGCACGAGGTCCGAACGCTCGACAAGGCCAAGCTCGGGATCGACCGGTTTCATGTTGATGCGGTTGTGCGTCTTCTTGTGCAGCTGATTGAACGAAATGCGCTCGCTCGCGCTGGTGGCCGGGTAAAGCCGGACCGGACAGCTGACGAGGCTGAGCTTGAGGTAACCTTTCCAACTTGCCCTGGGCGCCATGATGAACTCCTACGCGGCCATGCACTGACACTATGTTGGAGCATGGTCTTGTCCAAAACCGGGTCCGGCCCTTTTTAGCACCATGCTCTTTGCAGCGCTTCGTCCGTAGGACGATCAGCGCCGCGGAAATCCTACACCGACCCCGGATGATAGTGCCGAATTCCTAGCGAAACGTTCTGGGGACGGTTGGCGCGGAGAATAATTCAAATTGTAGAAAGCGTCGATGCCCTGACGCCGTTCCTCGCCCCCGCGGAGGCGGGGGAGAGGTGGCTCGGCGAAGCCGAGACGGAGAGGGGAATGACGCGGAGCTGAATATCTTTTGGCGCCTCGATCACATACGTTGGCGCTGCCCCCTCTCCGGCCGCTACGCGGC